>JBEVKV010000048.1:0-17528 GCA_040509515.1 Pyrinomonadaceae bacterium
CGAACATCCTGCAGGCGATGGGCATGTTCATGCTCTCGCCGGCGATGATCTCGCTCCCCTTCAAGCTGCTGCTCTTCGTGCTCGTGGACGGCTGGGTCATCCTCATCCGCAACCTCGTGCTCGGCTACACATGAGGGAGGTCTAAGTCATGAACACGTACGTCTCGCTCGCCGGAGAGGCACTGTGGCTCATCCTCCTGCTCTCGCTGCCGCCGCTTTTGGCGAGCCTCGTCGTCGGGCTCGTCATCAGCCTCCTGCAGGCGCTGACGCAGGTGCAGGAGCAGACGCTCACCTTCGTCCCGAAGATCATCGCCACCATCCTCGTGCTCATCATCACGGCGGGCTGGATGCTCGACACCCTGCGCGAATTCGCCGGCCGCGTCTTCGACACGATGCTGAAAATCTGAAGAGTAGACAGTAGACGATGGACGAATTCATCCGGCTGCTGGAGACGGTCTTCGAGGTCTTCGAGTTCGGGCAGAGCCCGCAGGCTTTTCTCGTGCTGGTGGGGTTGGCGTTCGCGCGTCTGCTGTCGTTTCTGGTCGTCGTGCCGTTCTTCGGCGGGGCGGCGGTGCCGGCGCGGGTCAAGGTGGCGACCGCGACGGCCTTCGTCGTCATCGTCTACCCGTCGCTCGCCGCCGGGCTCAAGGGGCAGCCTCTGGACTTCGGCCCCGTGGGTTTCGTCGGGCTGCTGGCGAAGGAGGCGTTCGTCGGCTTCACGCTCGGCTTCGTCGCCTCGCTCGTCTTCGAGGCCGTGCAGGTCGCGGGCCGGGTCATCGACTTCCAGCGCGGCTCGACGCTCGCCGAGCTGTTCGCGCCCCAGCTCCAGACGCGCGTCTCAGAACTCGGGCAGTTCAAGCTCCAGCTCGCCATCGTCATCTTCCTCGCCATCGGCGCGCACCACTTCTTCATCGGCGCGCTGCTGCGCAGCTTCGAGGTGATACCGGCCACCAGCTTCCCTCACCTGCAAGCGGGATGGACGCCCGCCGCCGAGTTCATCACGAAACTGACGGGCGGCGTCATCGGCGTCGGCGTGCAACTGGCCGCGCCCGCGATGGTGGCGCTGCTTTTGACCGACCTCCTCTTCGGCCTCGTCAACCGCGTCGCGCCGCAGATCAACGTCTTCTTCCTGAGCCTGCCCGTCAAGATGGCCGTCGGGCTCGTCGTCGTCCTCGTCTCGCTCCCGCTCTTCAAAGACCGCTACGTCTACTACTTCAAGGAAGCGTACAAGGCTTTCGAGTTCATGATCCGCACGCTCGGCGGACTTTCCTGACCGGCGGGGAAACCTTTTCCGCTCCCGGCCGATAACCAAGACGAGAAGAGTTTCACCGCCGACCGAGACGCGCCAGACGCGCGCCGGTCGGGCTCTCATTCTTAACAACAGGCCGGGGGAAATTTCATGTACGTCAGGGACGCGGGCGGGGCCGACCTCAACTTGAACGTGACCGAGGAGCGCGCCGAGACCGTACAGACGGCCGACGCCGACAACGACTTTACGCAGGGCGCGTCGAGCCGCGCGGGCGAGCAGAACTTCTTCGCCGCCGCCGTCAGGTTCGCGCTCTTCGCGGTTGACGGCGCGGGCGGCGCGGGCGCGGCGGCGCGGCGGCAGACGCCCGACGTGCAGCAGGCGCTCGACGCCGTCTGGGAGGCTTACGGCCTCGGCTACGCGCAGGGCGGGGCGACCGAACTGGCGCGGCAGTTGCGCACGGGCGACGCGGCCTTCGACGCCGAACTCGTCCGCCGGCTCACCGCAGGCGACTCCGAGGCCGCCGTCCGCATGCTCCGCGCCGCAGGGAGCGAGCCCGTCCCCTACGGCGGCGACGAGCGCGTCTCGTCGTCCGACGGCCGCACCATCGCGCGCGCGCTCGGCGAGGCTTACGACCGCGGGCTGCTCGGCGCGGACTTCGCGGGGCGCTGGGTGCAGGCCGAGGCCGACTACGTCAACCGCCCCGGCAACTTCGGCGACTGGCCCTACAACGAGTACACCGGCAACCTCGTCGCGCAGAGCGGCTCGACGCGGCTGTTGCGCGACTACGCCGACGCCGCCGTCGCGCACGCAGCCGACGCCGAGACCTCGAACGACCTGCAATTCCTCGGCGGCGCGGCGCGCGCGGCGGCCGGCGACCCGACGGTGCTCGCAGACCTCCTCGGCCGGCTCGACGCGGGTCAGGTGGCGGGCGGGCGCGTCAACCTCGAAGCGCTGCTCGGCGCAATCAACACGCCGCGTGATTTGATCGGCGAAGACCCCGAGCGCGCCGTGCGCGGCGAGAGCCCGCTGGCCGCGCTCCTGAACGGCGCGGCGCGGATGCCCGAGAGCGACCTCAAGCTGAAGCTCTTCACGACCGTCGCCGCCGGCGGCGACTTCGCCGAAGGGCGCGGCGTCGCCGACGCGCTCGTGCGCCTCTACCAGAGCGACGCGCGCTTCTTCACGGATCGACTCATCGACACTTCGGAGAGTCTGGAAGGCGTCGTCACGCTCTCGCAGTTCTTCCAGCACACGCTCTACAACGCCGACTGCACGCTCAAGGAGTCGCTCATCACGACGGGCACGACGCTCGCGCGCCAGTACCGCGCGGAGAACCGGCCGAACGAGCTTGGCCTCTTCGGCGGCACGGTCGCCAACGGCTTCCAGCTCGCCGTCAAGGAGGAGGACAAGCGCAAGGAGGCGGTCAAGAACTTCGTCGGCTTCGTCTTCGAGCTGGTGCCGGTCGGCGGCAAGCTCAAGGACATCTTCGGCAACGCGCTCGGCTCGGCCGTCGGCGACCACATCGGCGACCTCATCGCCGAGAAGGGCGTCGAGGGCGCGCAGGAAGCGATCTCGGACTACCTCGTCGGCCAGTTGACCGAGGAGACCGGGCTTTTCGGCTGGGGCAACGGCTCGAAGCTCAAGAGCCGCAACGACGTTGACGAAATCCTGCGCGCGGCGTTCGAGGTCGGGAATTTGCGCGACACGAACCCCTCGACGCCCGAGAACGACGGCCTGCAGTCCTACAACAACGGGCTGGGGACGGCCTACGACGCGCTCGACGGCAGCGGGCTGCTGTGAGAATTTTGAGGGAAGCTTAAGAGGTGTGTGATGCTCGGACCCGTCGGCGACTTTGTAGAAAACCTGCTCGACCCGGTTGAAGACCTGAGCCGCTTCGCGGGCCAGACGCTCGGACGCGTGAGCGCGGCGGGCGACGGCGCGGCGCAACTCTTCGAGGGGGCCGCGTCCCTCGTCGAAGGCTACGCCTCGCGCGCCGGCATCATCCGGCCGCCCGTCTTCGTGCTGGCGGACGCGCTCGCAAGGCTGGCGTCGCGCGGCTCGGACAGGGAGTTTGACGGCCGCTTCGTCGGCGCGGGCGGACGCACTTACGCGCCCTCGACGCCGCTCTCGCGGGTGCCGGCCGTGATGCCGTCCGACGGGCGGACGACCGGAGAGACCGTCGTCTACGTCAATGGCATCAGCACCACGAAGGACGGCCAGTTCCGCAGCCTGCAACAGATCGCCGACCAGACCGGCGCGCGCGTCGTCGGCATCCACAACGCCACGCAGGGCGGCTTCGTCGACGTTATCCAGAGCGCGGGCGACACCTTCGACATCGGGCGCAACCCGGCCGTGGACACGCTGGCCGACACCGTCTACGAAGAGATAACTGCGGGTCGCACCGTTCACCTGATGGCGCACAGTCAGGGCGCGCTCATCACGAGCCGCGCGCTACAGGACGTTTACCAGCGCCTGCGGCTGGAGGACGGGCTCTCGCGCCGCGAGGCCGAACGCCTCCTTTCGCGCGTCGAGGTCGAGACGTTCGGCGGCGCGGCCGGCTCCTACCCGGACGGGCCGCGCTACGTCCACTACGTCAACCGGCGCGACCCCGTCGCCGCCCTCCTGGGACTCGGCCCGCTCGCCAACCCGCTCGTCCACCCGGGGCGCGGCGCGGTCGTCCACCGCTTCAGCGAGGGCGACAACGCGCACGGCTTCGAGCAGACGTACCTGCCGCGCCGCGTGCCCTTCGAGCAGGCGCGGCGAGGCGACTTCGACTGATTCGACCGGGCCGCGGCACAGTTCACTTCGCCCACTTCACCTCGCATGACGTTGACCGCCTCGCCGCCGGAGGCCGAAGATTTGTACACGCGTGAATCCAAACTGTCATTCGCCGTCTACGCCTACGCCACGAGCGTGCTCGCGCGCGGTCGGAGGGGGCGCGTGACGAGGGACGAGGCGGAGGCGATGCTGCGCGCGCTCGCCGGCGACGAAGCGGGCACGACCTTCTTCGGCGGCGGGGGCGTGGCGGCGCTGATGCTCGGGGCGGCGGAGCTTTTCTTCGAGTACGACGCGGCGCGCGGCTCGCTCTCGTGCGGCGCGCTCGTCTACCGCTTCCGCAAAGCGCCGCGACAGGGCGTGCTCCAGACCTTCTTCGAGGAGGCGGGCGCGGCCGGCGCGGGCGGCGGCGCGCTCGTCTACCGCGAAGAGACGCGCAGCCTGCTCATCAGCCGCACCTATTTCGAGGAGGTGAACGGCGAGGAGTTCGCGCGCGAAATGAAAAGACTCGCCGCGGCGAGTCTCGGTTGGGGAGCGGAGTTGTTGGAGCGCGTCGCCTCGCGACACGAGCGCGTCGCGTGGGACGAGGGCGGCGTCGGCGTCTGACGACCGAGCGGCCCGGTCTGCCCGGCCGACCTAGTTGATGTTTCGCCGCAAACTGTTGTTGCGCGCCGCCGCGGCACGGCGCTGCTGCTTCCTCTTCAACGCGGCGCGCGCCGCGGCGCGGCTGTTCATCAGGCGGCGCGTGCGGTTGTAGCGCGACGACGACGAGTGCCTTTGGTAATGCGCCGAGCTTGAGCGGTAGGACACGCTGATGACGGCGACCGCCAGGGCGAACCGAATCAAAAGCCTCATGGTCACCCCCCCGGCCGGCGCGGCCAGCCGCTCAGCGATACATGATTCCGTTGCGCGTAAACGCCACCTGCTCGGGCGGTGCGCCGAGCATATTCTGCAGGTGGCCGCGCGCCATCTCGCGCCAATGACGCATCCCCTCGCGGTCGCCGGCCCGCTTGGCGGTCTGGAAGCCCGCGTCGATCCACGTCGCGATGATGCCGAAGGTCTCGAACATCTCCTGACGCTCGCGGTCGGACGCCCGCTGGAACTTGGCGTCGGCGGCGTAGATCTCCCGCATGTGCTCGCGCAGGGCGTCAAACTCCTCCGGGCTCAGCGGCTCGGCGTCGAAGTAGGCGTCGTGGCTGGCGGAGACGAGGTAACTGGCCGCGCGCGACACGTCGGACTGCGGCCCGCCGGCCTGCCGCAGGCGGTTATGGTAGTTCTCCAGCAGGTCACCGAACAGCTTCTCCAAGCGCGGGCGCTCGGCCGGCGTGCGTGCGATTTCGTTCGCCATCACCTGCGGCATGATGCTGTTGGCGACGGGGCGGAAGGTGGTCGTGCCGGCCTGCGGCGAGCCGCCGCCCGACGCGGGTCTCTTCGAGCCCGGCGAGCCGGAGCCGGGCTTCGCCTTCGCCGCGGTGCCACCGGACGTCTTCCCGCCGCCCCCGTAGCGCGTGATGCGCGCGCCGGAGCGCACGGACGAGTAGATGCGGACGCGGTTCATCATCTGCTGATTCTGCGTCTGCATCAGGCGCATGTAGGCGTCCGACTGCGCGGACGCGTCCGGCGCGGCGCAGAGCAGCAAGGCCCCGACCGCCAGCGTGATTAACCCGTAGCGCATGACCCTGACCTCCCCAAAGACAAAAGCCCGCGCACGAACGCGGCGCCGTTGAGATGCGTCGCGCTCGCGCGCAGGATGGATAATTTCTTCGGCCCCGGCCGCCCGCTACGGGCGGATATTGCGGATGATGCCGCTGATGGCCTCGTCCTCCTTCTTGAGCAGGTTCGTCTTCATCTCGTTCTCCTGCTTCAGTTGGTCGAACTTGGACTGCACCAGCAGGTTGTAGTTCGCCATGATCCGCTGCTGCTCGAACTGCTTATTCTCGAAGTCCGGGTCGCGCGGGTCGAGGTGTTCCAGCGTCGGTCTCGGTGGAATTGGGCCTGGCATTGGTCTAGTCTCCTCTCCTTGCGTTTGATGACTGCCCCCCGGCCACGCCGTGGGATTTAAGCGCCTGGGCGATCCCGAGCGCCATGGCCCGCGCGCGGTTTGCCGCCGGGTCCTTCTCCTGCGGGTCGAGCGCGATGGCCTTCTTCAGGTTCGCCACGGCCTCTCCGGCCTGCCCCCGCTTGACAAAAATCTCTGCGCGGTTGACGTAAGGCGCGATCTCTTCGGCGTCGAGTTCGACCGCGCGGTCGAGGTGCCGGAGCGCCTCATCGTACTCCTCGGTGCGGGTCAGCAGGGCCCCGAGGGCGGAGTGGGCGGCGGCGTTCGCAGGGTCGAGTTCGACCAGTCCCTCGAAGATCGTCCGGGCCTTCTCAAGGTTGCCGTGCCGGTAGTACATGGCCCCCATCTCGCCCATCGCCTGAAACTCCCGGTCGTCGAGGCCGAGCTGTTGGCGCGGCGAAACCTGTCCGTTTTCGCCGCCGTCGTGGTCGCCCTGTGTCGCCTTTCCACGCATTGCCCTGACCTCTTGCCGTCGCCCCATCTTCCGACTTGCACCCGCCGTGCCGGGCGTGCCTCCCGGTACTAGATGTAGCTTCTCGCGTAAGCGAGGCGCACGTTGTAGGCGGCGTTGTCGCTATTATGCGTCGTCTCCCGAGCCGTGTCTATAGCCCTCGTGGAGCTGCGCTCGCCGTCCGGGTCGTAGTCCCTGACGCGCGTGCTCAGCTCGTCCATGCGGTACGCCGAGAGGCGGTTGTCGCCGAAGCAGCCGTCGTTGCCGAAGGAGGAAGTCCTGCCGAAACGGCCAAGCGGCGGCTCGCGGTCGACGCGGCTTTGCCACGACGAGTCGTTGCTGAACTCGGAGACGAGCCGGAAGACATCCTCGGCCACGCCCAACCAATTCCCGGTCATGAAATTGGTGGCGAGCGAGAGGACGTTCCCCATCCAGCCCATGCCGATGCTTTCAAAGAACCCGCTGAAAACCTTTCCCAGTCCGAACATAGCCTGCGCTCTCCTTTCGGCCGGCGGCCGCTGCTCATCGGTGGGCCGCCTTCCTGACCTTATTCGCCTGAATTATCGGCGGCGGCCGGGAAATGTTTCCTGCCGGCGCGGCGCGGCGGCGCATTTTTTTCACCAAAATTTCGGCCGCCGCCTTCGGGGTCGTGGCGGCGGCGTCCGCGCCCGTGCTATGTTGTGGCCGATTCCCCCGAAGACCGACACCAAACCGATGACTCCGAGCCGTTTACTCGAAGAGTGGTTGCAGGGGCGCGCGAGCCTTGGCGCGGCCGGCGGCTGGACGCCCGAGGAGATGCGTCTGGTCGCAGACATCGGCTATGCGCTGGCCGAGCAGGGGCGGCACGAAGAGGCCCTGACCATCTTCGAGGGGCTGGCGGTGCTGGCGCCCGCGACCGCCTATTTTCAGTCGGCGCTCGGCGCGCTGTGGCTGCGCAAGGACGAGCCCGGGCGCGCCGCCGAACACCTTGAGGCCGCGCTCGCCGCCGACCCGGGCGACGTGACGGCGCTCGTCAACCGTGGCGAGGCCGCGATGCGGCTCGGCGACCGAGAGGGCGCGCGCCGCCGCCTGCAAGCCGCGCTCGAACTGGGGCCGCGCCCGCAGCAGACGGCCGACGCCTCCGCGCTCGTCCGCGCGCGCGCGCTGCTGTCACAGCTCCCGGGCTGAAAGTTCCGAAAGTGCGGCGTTCCCCTTCCCCTTAAAAAAATTCCCCCGCAAAAAAGTTCGGCGCGCGCCGGAAACTTTTTCCGCGAATCCTCGATAACCGGGATGAACGGATATTTCCGCCCGAGCGTCCGGGCAGAAGGTTTGAAGGTTTTCCAGAGGGAGGCGACTTATGGCAGACCCGGTTTCGGGAATCGTGCAGGGCAACTTGTCGCAGCAGTTGGAGGGCCAACGCCTGCAACAGCAACAGGGCGGCGCCGGGCGCTCGTTCGAGAACGTGCTGCGGCAGCAGGAGGGGGGCGGCGCGCCGCCGCCGGACGCCGCGGCCCCCGCGCCCGTCTCCGGCGCGAAGATCGAGCAGATGCGCGTCGACCTGATGGAGCGCGTCAATCGCCTGCCGCCCGGCTCGCCGAGCGTCAACGCCCTGCTCCCCGAACTGCTCGACTCGCGCACGCGGCTCGGGATGCTCCGCGACGTGATGTCGAAGCAGGGCGCGGCCGGGGCTTCGGGCACAGACCTACGCGGGCGCTTCGGGCAGATCGAGACCGAGTGGCAGAACGTCGAGTCCATCATGCGCTCGAACAAAGACCTCTCGACGACCGAGCTGCTCGGCCTACAGGCGCGGCTCTATCAGGTGACGCAGCACGTCGAGGTCTTGAGCAAGGTGGTCGATCAGGTGACGGGCGGCGTGAAGACCATTCTCAACACGAACGTCTAAGATTTCGTGTCCTGACATCCGGGAGGTCGGAAGATGGCCGGGGCGGAGAGAGTCGGCAACCAGCCTTTAGCTCCAATTGAACCGAAGCGCGCCGAAGAGGCGGCGAGACGCCGGACGGGCGGCGCGGGTTTCGGCGAGCGCCTGTCGAACGATTCGGCGCTCGCGCGGCGCGAGCGGCAGACGGCCGTCGCGCCGCCCTCCGACGAGGCTTTCCTGCGCGAGCGCACGTTCGAGGAGTTGAAGACGCTCGTGCAGGCGATTCAGGAGGGCGTCACAGACCCGTGGCAGTTGACCGACCTCATCTTCTACGCGCGCCACCCCGACATGAAGGGCGTGCCGCTCACGCACGAGCATCAGGCGCTCTTAGACGAGTGGAACCAGATTAGCGCGCTGCTCGTCCATCCGACTTTGAACGAGGTGAGCGACTTCCTCGGCGCGGACGTGCTCGGCGGCGAAGTCTCCGGCCCGCGTCAGTTCGCCACCGCCTTCGAGCGCGCCACGCACACGCCGGCCGGCGCGGCGCGTCTTTCGGGCGGCGGCACGCACCGCTTCGACGCCGTCATCGCGGGCGCGGTCGAGTGGTGCCCGGGGCTCTCGCCCGCCATCCTCAAGAGCCTGCTCGCGCAGGAGTCGAACTTCGACACGGACGTTATCAACCGATGGGGCTACGCCGGCATCGCGCAGTTCGGCCGCGAGGCGGCGCGCGAAGTCGGCCTGCGCGTCGGCGTCGCGGGCAGCGCCTCCGACGAACGGCTCGACCCCGGCAAGGCGATACCCGGCGCGGCGCGTTTGCTTCACCTCAAGGCGCAACGTCTGGGCGCGGCGGCCTTCTCGCGCTACGGCCAGCCGAACGGCGTCGAGTTCTGGAAGTTCGTCCTCGCGGCCTACAACGGCGGCGAGGGTACGGTGACGCTGGCGATGGGGCACGCTTACCGCGAAGGCATGGCGCGTGCGCGCTCGCGCGGGATGGTCGGGACGGAGGCCGTCGCGTTCGCGCGCTCCTACGCGTCGAAGTGGGATAACCTGAAGGCCGGCGGGATGGGTTCGCCGCTCGGACTGGCCGCCGCGCGCTACTTCCCCTCGCTGGCCGAGATGAAGTATCACGAGATAGGCAACTATCCGACCGCCATCGTCGCGCGCGTGGCGGGCCCGAAGGGCTGAAGTCGTGAAGGCAACGCTTTCAAGCTTCTAAATTTTTCCGCCCGCAACCAACCTCGCGCGGAGCCGTGGCGATGGGTCTCGACAACGTCAAAAACACCCCGCCGGCCGGCCCGGGCGTCGGCCCGGCCGACACGCCCCCGACGGGCGGCCCGCACGGCGCGCACGCCAGCCCCGGCGAGACGCCGGAAGCGCCGCCCGGCCTGCGTCGCGGCCACGGGGCCGAACATCCCGGCCGCGGCCGCGGCAACGGCAACGACACGCACCCACGCGTGCAGGACGTTCTCAACGAGGGCAAGCAGAAGGTTCAACAACTCCTCAACCGGACGGGCGACGCCCTCCGCGGGCGCGGGCGCGGCGAAGACCACGTCCCGCCCGGTCAGGCGAAGAAGCTAAACGACGGCGGCGGCGACCACGGCCGCACGAATGAATCTCACCGCCGCACGAACGAATCACACGGCAGCGGACACTCCGACCACGGCAACCGCACGCACGGCCACGGCCGCTCTGACGATGACCACGGCCGCGACAACTTCCGTCCCACGTCGAACAACCATCGCGGGGCCGGCAACGGCTTCGAGGTCTCGCACGGGCGCGGGTCGCACGACGTGCGCGTACCCGGGGCGGACGACCGCGGCGGCCTGAACGTCGCGCCGCTCGTCGCATACCTGCGCGGAGGCGCGGGCGGCGAGCACGTCCCGCGCGAATTGCGGCAGGTGCTCGACGGCGCTTCCAGACTGCTCGGCTCAGACCTCGTCAACGCGCTCGAACGGCGCGGGCCGTCGAACGGCGGCGAGCACGCCGTCAGGTTCGTCGAGCACGCGCTCGCGCGCGTCGCGCGCTCTCTGGGGCGCGTGTCGGAGGCGGGCGGCGCGGCCTCGGCGAACGTCCCGCCGCGCGTCCACGGCGAGGCGGTCGGCGAACTGCTCGCGGCGACGCTGCTCGACAAGTATTTCCGTAAGGCAGAGGCGGCGGGCGGGCGCGTCGTCGCGCAGGCCGAGGCGCTGCTCGCGCGCTTGCTCTACGGCGACGGAGGTAATCAAGGCGGCCGGCGGCCCGCGCCGGGCGGTTTCGACGTGCCGCACCGGCCGGGGCCGGAGTTGCCCGCGCCACACCCGCTCGAAGTCCTGCGCGACCTACAGGCCGGAGCGTTCCGCCCCACGGAAGTCAGCCACGCCCCGTTCCCTCTGACCGGGCGCGCGCTCGTCGCCACCGAGATGATGGAGTTGATGCGGACGCTCGACGCCGTCGAACGCGTGACGCGTGAGCTGCTGGCGACCATGCAGGGAGCCGGCGCACAGGTGTCGGGACTGTTCGCCGCGGGCGAGGGCGACGAAGCGCCTCTGCTCGCGCTGCTGCGCGCGCTCTCGGGCACGCCGGGCGGGGCCGAGACGCTCGACGAACTGCTCGCGCTGCTCCCGCCCGGGCTGCCCGGTCGCACGGCGCGGCTTGAGATTCCGCGTCTCGTCGCGGCGCTCGGCGGCGTGCTGGTTGACGCGGACGGCCGCGCCCTCGTGACGAAGGACGGTGTGCCTCTCAAGCTCGAACAGTTAATGTGGCTGGGGAGCCTCGGCGGCGTGATGACGGGCTCGGCGAGCGCCGAGTCGTTCCCCGTCCACCTGTCGCCGCTGCTCATCTACGGCTTCGACGCGGTCTACTCGCTCATCGGCTTCGACGGGCGGACGCTCAACCCGCCGCACTTCGCCGCCGTGCAGGCGCAGGTCAACGGCTCGGAACTGGAGTGGGTCTTCGGCCAGCCGCCGCTCTCCGAGGGCTGGATGCGCGCGCTCATCGAGCGGCTCAAGGACTCCGCGACGGCCGACCACAACCTGCTCGGCGAGATGCTCGAAGAGGCTCTGGCCGAAGGGCGCTTCCACGCCGCGCTCGTCGGCGGCACCGTCAGCGAGGGCGAGGCGCAGCCCGACACCTTCGCCGTCACACGCCTCCTGCCCGGCGCGACCGCCTTCGCGACGGCATAAAGCAGTAGACAGAAGTCAGTAGACGGCAGTCAGTAGGCTCCGCTTACCGGAAGTTGAAGATGACGACCGGACGGTGCGGGCGACGATGGTTCTTCTACTGACTTCTGTCTACCGGCTTCTGTCTACTTTTTAATGCCCTCTTCCGCCAACCCAACGCCGGGCGATTACGACCTGCGCTCTCTGAATCACGAGCGGCGCATGTTGGCGGTCTACCGGCGGCAGGCGGCGCACGACGCGGGGGCGCACCAGCCGCTCGCCAACGCGTGCTGGCGCGCGGCCTCGTTCGAGTGGGCGCTCTACGGCGACGCCGAGACGGTGCGCCGGCTGTGGGGCGAGGCGGCCGCGGCGCTCGCGCGCGGCTTCGCGCTCCGCCAGCCCGGCTTCGACCCGAGCCCCGACCAGCTCATCCTCGCGCTCCATTTCGCCATCGCCGCGCGCGAGCGCGAAGCCTTCCGCACGCTCGCGCTCACGGCCCCGAACATCCGCGAAGGCGCGCTACACGGGGCGCGCGCCTTCCGCTCGTCGCGTGCGCACTTCCACCTCGCCGAAGGCTACGCGCTCGTTGCGCGCGCGCTCGTCGAACAGAAAAGCCACCCGGCGCGCGGGGCGGTCGCGGCGCTCGACGCGGCGCGCGCCGAGTCCGACCGCGGCTGGTGGGAGCGGCAGTTTCCAGACCCGCTCGACGCCGCGTGGCGCGTGAGCGAGCACGAGGCCGTCTGCGCGCTGCTCTCGGCGGTCGCGCGCCGCGTCGCGGCCGACGCGTCGGAAACGACGCCGGAGAAGGACGAAGCGGACGAAGCGGCCGCCGCCGAAGAGTTCGCGCGCACCGTCGACGACACGCTCGCGCGGCTCGAACACTTCGTCGAGCACGACCCGAACCACCACCCGAAGCTCTACGCGTGGCTGCCCGGCCTCTCGCTCTGCGCGCTGGCCGCGAGCGCGGGCTTTCCAATGCAGTGGCTCGCCGACCGACACGAGCGCGGGGCGGAAGGCTACGCGCGCCTCCCGCCCGAACTCCTCCGCCGCACGGCCTAGAGCCTTATTCAGTTGTTTTTGGGTTGATACTTCGTGGAGCCGACGAGCGTCCAGCAGAGGGCGAAGTCGGGCTCGCCCATCTCGGACTGTGTAGCCTGCGTGTATCTGACGTGGCCGCCCTCGACGCGCTCGTAGACTTCGAGCGTGTAGACTTCGCCGCCGGAGCCGCCCTCGCTCTTCGTGACGCGGTAGCGAACCTCTTTCCCGCCGACTGACTTCGACTGTAAAGGCGACACGTCCGGCACCTCGCCATCTTTGCCGAGTGAGACGTAGGCGACGGCGGGGTTGCGGACTTCGCGGTTCGCATGGCCCGCGGGCTCGACGACGAGGCCGTCGTCGTTCGGCCTCGCGTCGAAGCCCTCGGGCAGCCCGACGACGAGGCCGTTGGCGTGTTGTGACTCTTTCACGATTTTCAACGGGGGCGGATTCTGCCCGCCCGCCGGGGCGCACGCCGCGCAGAGCAGCGCGCACGCCAGCAGCAGCAGCGGCGCGAGCGATCCGGTCTTATCTGAAGACGCGACTGGCCTGCACATCTCTGTAAGCCTCGCCGACGAAGCGTCCCCACGGCGGGCTATCTACGGACGAAGCTCCCCGGTTGTCCCACGGCGCGGACGTGTACTCGGAGCCGAGCGCGCGGACGTTCTGAATCGGCCACGTCGAAGAGTGCCCCCCGAACTTGCCGAAGTCAATGCCGGGGAAGTAGCCCTCGAAGCGCGCGCGCACCTCGGGCGGCGCGGAGGCCGCCGCGTCGGCGACCGAGCGGATGTATTTGGCGACGGCGAAGATGTTCGCCGCGTCGTCTGCGAGCAGCCCCGCGATCTCGTCGTGCGAGAGATTCGCGCGCGAGCCGTTCGAGATGAGGTCGGCGAAGAGGTCGCCGCGCCGCGCCGTCGAGATGACCACCTGCCCGAGCCCGATAGACGTGTTGGCCGAGGCGAGGCTCGTCGCGCCGGTGTAGTCTTTGGCGTCCTCGTTCCGCGTCTGGTCGCGCTGCTCGGCGAGGATGATGGCGGCGACGAGTTCCGGCTCAAGGTTGTAGCTCGCGGCCGCCGCGCGAATCACGTCGGCGCGCGACGGCAACTGGCCGGCGTAGGACTCGGGCATCGTCGTGCTGATGGGTTGACGAAGAAGAAGCTCGGCCTGTCGCGTGCGTTGCTCGGGCGTGAGCGTGTCGAGGTACGCCTGAAGGTCGCCGAGCGGGTTTGTGTAGCGCGCGACGGTGACCGCATCGTTGCGCCAGAGGTTGAACTGGTCGCCCAGCGGGATGCTCAAGGAAGAAGGGTTCGCGCCGCTCGCGCCGACGCCGGTGAAGGCCGCGGTCGGGTCGCCGCTCACCAAATCCTGAAACGGCGCGCGGTCAAAACTCGTCCCCGCGCCCGGCACGCCGAGCCGCGCGAGGTTGTACTGCACCTGCCACTCGCGCCCGAGCCGGTTGACGTGCGGCTCGCCGAGCGCGCGCACGCCCGCGTCGCTGCTCGCGCCGAAGAGTCGCACCAGCTCGCGCCGCGTCGAAGGCTCGTTCACGCGCTCGAAGAGTGCGCCGAGCGAGCCCGAGCGGTTCAGCTCGGCCACCGTCGCCGGGAGGTTCGTGTCGTTCTTCAGCAGGTCGACTATCTGGCGCTCGTCGCCCGCCGTGACCGCCCAATCGAGGACGCCGTAGGAGAGCAGTTCCTTGACGCGCTCGGCGGTCGGCGTGGTGCCCTGCTGTTGCTGCGCCCCGTCGAGCGTGACCGCGAGCGCCGCGCGCAGGAGCGTGGCCGCGTCGAGCCCGACGCGCGCCGCCACCGCGTCGGCCGGCGAAGTGTCCGCCGTCGTCGTGACGCCGTCGCCTTCGCGGGTTTCGACCGGCGGACGCGCCTGAGTCTCCGCCCACGCCTGTTCGTCGCGCACGGCCGCGAGACCCGCTTCCACCCTCAAAGTCGTAGACATCCGTTCGCCTCCGCCCTGATTATCGGCGGCCGGCGGGAAAAGTTGCCGGCCGGGGCGCGGATAAACGTCAGAAGTTCTTGACCATCGCGGTCGGCGCCGCCGCTTCGGGCAGGAAGTTGGCGGCGGGCGGCGCGGCCGGGCGCATGGAGATGCGGCCGACGGGCTGCACGTTCAGCTCGGGCGCGAGTTCCTGATAGGAGAGCACGGAGAGCGTCGGGAACTCAAGCTCGACCATGCGGCGGACGAAGCGGCGCAGCTCCATGTCGGTGATGACGACGGGTTTTTGCGCGCTCGCGGGCAGGTCGGCGATCTCGCGCCGGATGGCCCCGAGGATGTCGTGCGAGATGTGCGGGTCGAGCGAGAGGAACGAGCCCGTCGAGGTGCGACGGATGGCCCCGCGTATCACGTCTTCGATTTCGGGGTCGAGCAGATAGACGAAGAGCGTGTCGCGCCCGCCCGTGTAGCGGAACGAGATGTAGCGCTTCATCGACGAGCGGACGTACTCGGTCAGCATCACGGGGTCTTTCTCGATGCGCCCCCACTCGCTAAGGGAGTCGAGCACGGACTTCACGTCGCGGATCGAGATGCCCTCCTGCACGAGCCGCTGCAACACGTCGGTCATCTGGTGGATGGTGACGACCTTTGGCACGA
The DNA here is from genome assembly GCA_040509515.1 of Pyrinomonadaceae bacterium. Taxonomy (GTDB): domain Bacteria; phylum Acidobacteriota; class Blastocatellia; order Pyrinomonadales; family Pyrinomonadaceae; genus QHXN01. Next base: position 15,165 of record JBEVKV010000048.1, read on the forward strand.
CCTCCTCGACGAGCTTGGGCGCGCCGCGCGCGGCGAAGTCGAGGAGCGCCTGCGACTCCTGTATGCCGACGAACTCGTGCGCGTACTTGCGCATCACCATCGAGAGGTGGAGCGTGATGACCTCGGCCGGCTCCCAGACTTTCAAGCCCGCGAGCTCGGCGATGGGGCGCTGCGCCACGGGAATCCACGCGCCGGGCTTGAGGTCGGCCGGGTTGCGCACGTCCTCGCCCTCGAGCCCGAAGACGCGTATGTGCTCGGCCGAGTCGTTGACGTAGACGCAGTCGGGCCGGATCGAGCCGTAGACGACCGGCACCTCCTTGATGGCGATGAAATATTGATAAGGCTTCAGCGGCGCGTCGCCGCTCACGTAGCAGCTCGGCAGCAGGACGCCGAGGTGGTAGTATAGCGCCTTGCGAAGATTGGGCAGATCCGGGCGTATGCGCGCGCCGCCCGGCGTGCTCTTGTCGATGAGTTTGGTCAGCTCGCCGCTGACGACGACCGCGAGCGGGACGGCGAACGTCGGCTGCAAATCGTCCTGCCCCGAGACGGCCCCGGCCTTCGCCTGCCGCTCGGCCTCCTCCTTCGCCGCCGCCGCCTGCGAGCGTTGCAGCGCGTAGCCGACGCCCCCGAGCGCCCCGCCGACCAGCAGCAACGGGACGTACGGCATCCCCGGCAAAAGCCCCATCAGGACGAGCAGCCCCGCGCCGATCATGATGGGGCGCGGGTTGCGCAAAAGCTGGCGGCCGATGTCCGAGCCGACGTTCGAGGTCTCCTCGTCGGTCGAGACGCGCGTGACGACGATGCCGGCCGAGACCGTGATGAGCATCGACGAGATGATGGCCGCCAGCCCGTCGCCGATGGTCATGATGGTGTACTTGTGCCCGGCCTGCGCGAACGTCATCCCGCGCACGAGCACGCCCGTCGCCAGCCCCCCGGCGATGTTCACCATCGCGATGACGATGGTGGCGATGGAGTCGCCCTTGACGAACTTCATCGCGCCGTCCATCGCGCCGTAGAGCTGCGACTCTTTTTGCAGCGCCGTCCGCGACGCGCGCGCCTGCTCCTGCGTGATGAGCCCGGAGCGCATGTCGGCGTCGATGGACATCTGCTTGCCCGGCATCGCGTCGAGCGTGAAGCGCGCGGCGACTTCGGCGACGCGCTCCGACCCTTTGGCGACGACGATGAACTGCACGACGAGGATGGTGACGAACATCACCGCGCCGACGATGATGCTGCCCTGCGCCGTGATCTGACCCAGAGCCTCGATGACGCCGCCGGCCGTCCCCTGCGTCAGGATGGCGCGCGTCGCCGAGACGCTCAACGTCAGGCGAAAGACGGTCGTCAAAAGCAGGATGGTCGGGTAGGAGGTGAGCTGCGTCGGCGTCGTGATGTAGAGCGAGGTCGAGAGCACGACGACCGAGACGGCGAGGTTGATGACGATGAGCCCCGAGATGACGGCCGGCGGCAGCGGGACGAAGAGCGTCCCGATGGCGAGCATCAGCCCGACGGGCAGCAGCAAATCGCCGTAGCGCGCCAGCAGCCCCGAGACGTTGCCGCGTCTCAGCTCGCCCCACAAGGCCCCGAGCCGTTCGATAAACTTTTCCATGCCCCTCTCCGCCGCAAAGGAGATTCAAGGTGACGGACTCTTCACAAGTTTACAAGGGGGAGCAAGCCTGCGCGCGCCTCAGGAGTATTCGAGAATCAGAAAGATGATGAGGGCGGCGACGACCGTGGCGCACGCCATCAGCGCGACCTCGCCGAACGTGAAATAGCCGAAGTAGGTGCGCGCCGTCAAAGGCGTCCGCGGCGACTCTCGCACGGCCGGCGGCCCGGCCATAGTCGCGGGCACGAGCGCGCCCACACCCGCCGAGCCTTCCGTCCCTGCGGGCGGCGCGGCCACGGGGGGCGGGAGTTGCTGCGGGGGGAGCAGCGAGTCGAGCACGACGAGCGAGGCCGGCTCGTAGAAGATAAGGAAGTTGCGCGCGGCGTCCTGCGCGCCGACCGTCGCCGCCGGGAGCAGCGTCACGCGGTCGCCGTTGCGCAGGCGGCGCGGCGACTCGACCGGCTCGCCGTTGACGGCCGCCGCGCCCGCCGCCTCGGGCTGAAGCACGACCCCGCTCCAGTCCTTCTGGACGACGGCGCGCACGGTCGCGACGGCCGCCTCGTCGCCGCACGCGACGTTGCGCCCCGTCCTGTCCCAACCCAGAAGCATCAACGCCCCCGCGACGGGAACGCGCAGACGCCCGGCGGTCGCCGTCTCGACCTGAAAATAGAAAGTGTCCTCCTCCGTGCGGAGGCTGTCGAGGATGGCGGCGAAGCTCGTGGGCAGTGCGGCGGGGGGCGTCGGCGCGGCCGCGGCCGGAG
>JBEVKV010000049.1:0-15470 GCA_040509515.1 Pyrinomonadaceae bacterium
GCGGGGGCGCTCGGCCGTAGCGGGCGCTCGCCACCGCGCGCCGAGGCGTCCACGCGTTTCAAGGGCAGCGGAGACTTACGGTCTACACTCTACGATCTATCCGGACAGGGCCTCGCACGACTGGTAGGCGCCCGTCGGGTCGATGGCCGACTTGCCCTGCTCGATGTGACGGATGACGCCCTCCTTGTCCACGGTGAAGGTGGCGCGCGTGCCGTAGCCGCCCTCCTCGTCGAAGATGCCGTAGTCCCTCACGGCCTTCCGCTTGAAGTCGCTCAGCAGCGGGAAGGTCGCGCCGATGTCTTCCTTGAAGCGGCGGTTGGCGGCGAAGCTGTCGACGCTGATGCCTAAGACCTGAGTGTTGCTCTGCTCGAATTTGGCGATATCAGCCTGATACGCCTTCATCTCGCGCGTTCAACCGCCGGTGAAGGCCAGCACGTAGAAGGCGAGCACCACGTTCTTCTTCCCGCGGAAGTCGCTGAGCCGAACTTTCTGCCCCTCGGTGTCGGTCAGCTCAAAGTCCGGCGCGCGGTCACCGACCTTCAACTGCGTCTGCGGGGCCGCAGGCGGCTGAGACGCCGCGTTCGCCTGCGCGCCGCCGGGAGAGTTGGCGACGTTCGCGCCCGCCCCGCCGCCCGGCGTCTGCCCGGGCCGCTGACACGTCAGGCCACACAGCGACATCCCAACGAGCAGCGTCGCCGCCAAAGAGTTTCTCTTCATCATTAACCCTCCAAAGATTAGTACGCGGGGGACGATTTCTCACTATAGCGCCTCCCCGCTCCTCTACCAGCACCGCCTGAGCAAGTCGAACTCGAACGCCACGCGCATCGAGGTGCCGCCGCACTCGACCGGGCTCGCCTTCGACATCCTCTACCGCTACATGACGGCCGAGGAGCAGGAGCACGTCATGGCCGACATCGCGCGGCTGCGCGACGCGGGCCGCGTCGAGTCGCTGCGTGAAAACCGTGACCATTTCCACGTCTTCGCCTTCGTGGACGGCCGCCGCCCCGACGAAGAGCTGATCGCGGCGTCGCTCGGCCATTCGTCAAAGGCCGGGGGCAGAAAAGACTCGAAGAAGGAGCCGCCGAAGAAGTCGGTTAAGGAGGCGTCGAAAAAAGCGAGCAAGCCGGCCGCGCGCAGGGAGGTGGCAAGAAACGCCGGCAGCAGGACGGCGGGGCGGAAGCGGAGGTAGCGGCCGAAACCTTTAAAGGCGATGACCGCCCCGCCGACGCCCGCCGTCATCAATTCACAGAGGGTCTCCGCCGATCAACTGGCCGATCATCAAGCGGTGCCCCTCGGGGGTTCTCAGCCCGAACTCCCGCATACCCCACGGCTTGTCGGCGAGCGGCGACGATACCTCAACCCCTTTCGCCTTCAACTCATCGTAATAGCGGTCTACGTCGTCAACGCGCAGGTAGCCGAAGTAACTGTGGTCACCCAACTCGCCGGCCGGGATGGCGTCCCGGCACTCGCCCAGCATGATCATGCAGTTATCCTTCGCGACGAAGACCCAGCCGGGAGGCTCGGCCGCCACTCTGAACCCGAGATTGTCCACGAAGAACCCGGCCGATATCTTGAGGTCATGGACGGCCAGAACGTAGTGGTTCTGAAGGATTGTCGGCATGACTGTGTCCCCTCTGGTCATTCACGTAGTGCTACGGCTTGAGGGTGACCGACGCCTTGCCGCTCTCCGCGTCGAAGGGCACCGACGTGTGCTCGTGCGCGACCGCCCACTCCCCGCCGACTTTGCGGAAGCAGACCGTCGAGCGCACCCACATGTCTACCTCACGCCCGTTCGTCATCGTCCCGGTGACGTGGTAGAGGTAATGGCAGAAGGCCGCCTCGTCGCCCGCCGTCACGCTCAGGTCGCGCACCTCGTAGCCGACCGGGCCTTCGTACCACGAGAGCCACTGCCCTGCGCGCTCCCTGACCGCCTCCGAGCCCACGTACCGCAGCGGGTCGAGGGCGTCGAACATCACTACGTCGGGCGCGTGGGCGGACATCAGCGTGTCTACGTCTTTGGCGCGAATCGCCTTGACCCGTTCCTCAATGATCTCGCGTATCCGAGCCTCGTCAGCGGCCCGGCTGTTCTCAGTCATCATCTCACCCTCCCCTTAATTGTTCTTGCCATCCTCAACTCGGCCTCCGCCGAATCATCTCACGCCGCGCCGGGTGCGGCGCCAGACGCCACCGCCCGTAAGCGACGAAGGCCGCGAGCAGCCCTATTACCAGCGGAACCACTCCGCCCGCGACCCCGTCGGCCGCCACCGTCAGCGCCACCGCGCCGATCATGATGACGACCAGCCCGGCGGCGGCCAGCGGCGTCAGCCACGGCTTGATGCGCAGCAGCCCCGGCAGAATCAGGCCGAGCGCGCCGAGCACCTCGGCCACGCCGACGAAGCGCACGAACCACCCGGGCAGCGGAATCTGGTTGGGCGAGCCCATCGACGCCAGCACGTCGGGAGGGATGACGAGCTTCGTCCCGCCGGCGAACAGAAACATGAGCGCGAGCAACACCTGAACGATCCACAGGGCATAGGTCATAGACATTCTCCGAGGGAAAACCCGCCGACGTCACTGATTAAATTCTCCATTCTTACGAGCCGGCGGGAAAGACGATGCGGTCGTAGACTTCGGAGAGCGGCAGGCGGCAGTCAATCGAAACCAGATCGATGGCCTCGTCGAGGCTGTTCGCCGAGGAGTAGCTCCACGAGCCGTCGGGCTGACGCACGTAATGCTCGACGAGCGGCCTGTGCTGTGAGACGAGGACGTACTCCCGCAACGGCTCTATGTGCGTGCGGTAGCGCAAAAACTTCTCGCCGCGGTCGTAGGCTTCCGTCGAGGGGGACAGCACCTCGAAGACGACCGTCGGGTTGGTCAGGATGTCCCTGCGCTCGTCGTAGAACCGGGGCTCGCCGCAGACGACGACCACGTCCGGGTAGCTGAAGAGTCCCGACGGGTTGGTGACGACCTTCATGTTCGGCGAGAGCACCTCGCAGGGGCTCCCTTTCAGGCGCGCCCGCAACTCCCCCGCCACGTTGACGCAGATGCGCGAGTGCTCGATGCTCTCGCCCGCCATCGCGTAGACGTGCCCGTCGAGGTACTCGTGCCTGGCGTCCGTGCCACGCTCGAAGGCCAGATACTCTTCGGGGCTGAAATGTGACAGCGTCCGCGGCAGACTCATGACGACTCCCTTCCGGGACGATTATAGGATAATCCGGGCATACTACTCCGCCTAAATCTATCCCCGCGTTTGAATCCATCCACACCCGAAACACGGACATCCTCTGCTACGCGGCGTCCGAGTCGGTGGTGGCCGTGGCCCAGAGGTGAGCGCCGTGCTTAAGGCAAACTCCCTCCCTTCACCGGCCAAGACAAGGGCTTCAGAGGGCTCGGACTTCCCTTCCCGAGGTCTTCGGCATATTTCGCATGGTTACAGTTCTCGACCAGTCTGGTAATCTTAAGTCAAATTTTTGAACTATATCTTCCATTCTATGGCATAGAACTTAGAGAGCTGATGTTTCACATCCCGAGGTGCGCGCTGCCTTCTTCTATAACCCACCAAGAACTCCTAAATGTTGATTCGCAGCTCCGCACCCTACTGTCGCGTGAAACACAGATCTCGGTGAAGAGTTTTGCAGGGCTGTACCAGACCATTTTGGACTTCACGAGGGATGCCACGGAAGCTCTTGGGGGCGGTAAGGTCAACACCTTCGAGGCGCAACTGCTTACGAGACTGATCGCCGAGAAGTCGGGCGTCCGGCGAATCGCACCAGCCGGCCTCAACCGAGTCGCTCACGGTAGAAAAGGCCGGCGCACTGCTGGAGGCGTACACGCTCGACGCCAGTCACCTGCCGGCAAGACAGGTATCTGCCGCGCATCCGGAGTATCACTTCCCCCTCTTAGGCGCCACCTGTGCCAGCGCCGTGCTGCGAACCGTTGCCCAATCGACAGGGTGCATGGTAGGAGCGAACCGCGTCTCGACCTCTTCGAGGGATTGCCCTTCTCCGAGTAAATCCGCGATGGTCGCAGTGAACGATTGGATTTCCTCCGGCGTAAGCCGGTTAATACCCTTTTTAGAACTTTCTTTTAAATCTTTATCTTTATTGGGTGGCTGAGAGCCACCGGTACCCGATTGGGGAGGGGTGTGTTTTTGGGGAGGGGTCGCCAGGCGTGGCAACAGCAGCATGAAGCGGATTCCGCGTACCGAGACATCGGTGCCTTCATTAATGACGCCCAGCCTTTTGACGTACTTCCCGTCTACTTCAAGCAGGTACTTCCTCACCTGCTTTTCGTCCAATTTGCAGTGTAAAGAGAGCTTTGGGATGGAGATTACGCACTCGTCCGAGTGCCACCCGGCGGCCGCCCTGTAAATCTCCTCGACCACGACGCGAGGTCCCGGCTTCAGCTCACGGAGTCGCTCCCAGACCGCGTAAGGCAGCCGCAAGTGCGGCGCATCCCATGAGAGGGGTGGTATTTCTACCACCGGTGTAGTTTCCGGGGGTGGTCTACGAGAAACGGCAGGGGTACTCCCGGGAGATTTGGTACCGGTGGTCTTTCGGGGAGGGGTTGCTATTTGGGCAGGGGATGAATCGGGTACCGGTACCCTTTCAGCTAGGGGGGACAAATTGGGGAGGGGTGCCGGATCGGGGAGGGGTAATGAGTCGGGTGTCGATGCTGGGGCCGGCTTAGTCTCCCGCGCCTCCTCTTGCGCGCGCTTAGCAGCCATCAGGTCCTTGAAGGAGTAAATCTTATTCGCCGACATAGACGGCCTCCGGGTAGAGAGCCTCGACTAAATCCGGTTCTATCCGATCCAAACCCTGCGACCGGGCCATCTCCAGTGAAATGGAGCAGACCTTTAGAACCTCGCGCGGTACGCCGCCCGTCACGCGGTAGACGGCCTCGACGGCCGCCGGCTCGAAGGGATTACGAATCCCGGCACGCTGGCAGCGGAAGTCGAGCATGTCTACAGTTTCGTTGAGACTCAGAGGGTCAAGAACAGAGGGGGCGAATATGCGCGAACGGATGGCCTTCTTAGAAGGGTCGGCGAGTTTCTGGCGGATTTCTAACTGCGCGGCAAGGACAATCTGGATCAATTTGACCTTACCGTCCTCGAAGTTAAGGAGTGTGCGTACGAGCTCAAGCTGACTGCCGGGCAGCTTCTGTGCCTCATCGACGAATAAGACGCATAGGCGCCCCTCTTGGAGTTGCTCGATCAGGAAACCGTTCAACTCCGACTCTTGACGCTGCTGCGAGGGCCTCAGGGGCACGTCGAACTCTGCGCAGATAGCCTTCAGGAACGCGAATTCGCTCTTGTAACTGGGCGTGTGGAGGAAGGCGGTGCGGCAGTCCTCGCGCGCGGCGTAAGACTGATAGAGGTACCTGAGCACCGTGGATTTGCCGAGTCCGACGTCGCCGAGGATGGCCGTCAGCCCCTGACGATTCTCGATCACGTAGCGCGTCTTGTGGAGCGCCGCCTCAAGGCCGGGCGTAAGGTACAAGAGCGATGGGTCTGGGTTGATAGAGAATGGCGGTAAAGCCGGGGCGGCAGTCGTCATGGCCGGGGAGGGTATCATAACATACTCGGCAAATCAACGTCCATTTTGGGGAGGGGGTACGGAAGTGGATAACGAAAAGGGACTTATAATCCGGCAGTTTGGGTCACTAGGGGTAACTCCACCCTATCCCCTTGTGACTCTGAGGGTGACGTATGAAAATGTGGGTGGTGTCTATGCGCGCATCCTGAGTGACGCGGGATAACTGGCCCTCCGGTTCGGTTATCCCGCGCGGCTGTTGTAAAAATTCTCTTCGCGAGTATAATCTCATCCTCGGTTTGTTCCTCCGCCCTGCGGGTCTTATATTTAGAACACGGCCTTTCAAATTCCTTGAGGAGATTCACCTGACAGTGAATCTCGCTACCGCGCCCTCGCCCAAGTGCATTACGGTACGGCGGATTGGGAAGGCTTACTGCCGAAGGATTCGCTACTGCTCGCTCGCCGACAGGGCTCTTGCCGGCCTACATCTGAAGACTTCTGCCGCGATACTTTGGTTGGCACGACAAAGAAGGCCGGATAGCCATCATCGTCGCCGGCCGCACTACCGAACAGAGCGTGTAAGCCGAAGTGTCAACAAGGGGGTTTGCCTGTCCTGAATTTCCCACTTAGAGAGGATGGTTTAAAGAACGATCTCGGCGGCCCGGCGCGCCCACACCTGCTCTGACGACAAAGCTTGCCCCGTCCTCCTCAATTGTCCTCAGAACATGAAGCGAAGCTCTAACTTAACCCTAATACTGTCTTTCACCCTGCTCACCGTCGTGATGACCGCCGTGGTCATGCTGACGTGGGAGAGGACTATCCGCGACCCCTTTTTCGCGTGGGTCGAGCGGAAGTATCCCGGCGAGGAGAACCGGCGGACGCGCCTCGACATCCAGCAGCGCGTCGAGCACTTTGCCATCTCCGTCGCGGTAGACCTCGTCGTCGTCACAATCCTCCTGCGCCTCATCAGTCACCAGCAGCACGCCATCGTCGAGAGCGAGGAGCGTTACCGCGCTCTCTTCGAGCACGCGGGCGACGGCATCGGCGTGGCGTCGGCCACCGACCTCCGGCTGGTGGAAGTCAACAACCGCTTCTGCGAAATCCTCGACTGCACGCCGCAGACGGCCATCGGGCGCGACGCGCGCGAAATCATCCGCACGTACGGCGACGGCCGCCAGACTGACGACCTCGCGCGCCTCCTCGAAAGCGGGGACTCCGGCGAGGCGGAGCTACTCGTCGTGACGGCCGACGGCGCGAACCGCCCCGTCGCAATCTCTTTCAGCACGCTCTCGACCGAGAAGGAGCGGCTGCTTATCTTCATCGTCCGCGACCTCTCGGCGCGCAGGCGGCTCGAAACCGAGCGCGAGCAGATGCGGCAGCAGCTCTTCCAGACGGCGAAACTCGCCTCGCTCGGCGAACTCTCGGCGGGCGTGGCGCACGAGATCAACAACCCGCTCAACGGCGTCATCAACTTCGCGCAACTCCTGAAGGACGAAGGCTCGGAGCGCACCGACTTCGAGCGCGCGATGATCGACGGCATCATCGAAGAGGGCGAGCGTATCGCCGCCATCGTGCGCGGGCTGCTCACGTTCGCGCGCCACGACGAGCAGCAGGTCGGCCGCGTCTCGCTCGCCGAGGCCGTCACGTCGTCGCTCGGGCTCTTCGGCCGCCAGTTCGAGAAGGACGGCATCCGCGTCGAGACGGCCGTGCCCGACGACCTGCCGCCGCTGCGCGCCGACCGCTCGCGTCTGCGTCAGATCGTGCTCAATATGGTCAGCAACGCACACCACTCGCTGAAGGCCAAGCAAGGCGACCCCGCCGGAAAGCTGTTCCGCATCAGCGCGCGACCCTTCGAGCGCGACGGTCGGCAGTGCGTCCGCGTGGAGTTCTACGACAACGGGGTCGGCATCGAGCACGAAAACCTTGAGAGAGTCTTCGACCCCTTCTTCACGACGCGGCGCGACTCGGGCGGGACGGGGCTCGGGCTCTCGCTCAGCTTCGGAATCGTGCACGACTACGGCGGGACGATACGCGCCGAGAGCGAGAAGGGTGAGTACGCGCGCTTCATCCTCGAACTGCCCGCAGACCGGCCGGAGGGGGTGAGCGATGGCGTGTAGAGTCCTGCTCGTCGACGACGAGCCGAGCATCCGCCTGACGCTCTCGGAGTTCCTCAGGCGCGCGGGCTTCGAGCCGCTCGCGGCCGCCGACGCCTCGCAGGGCATGACACTCTTCGAGGAAGCCGGGGGCGTGGACGTGGCCGTCGTGGACATCAACCTGCCGGGGCGCAGCGGCATCGAGCTGCTGCGCGAGCTGCGCGAACGCGACCCGCGCGTCCCCGTCATCGTCATCACGGGCGAGCCCAACGTCTCGCACCTGCCCGAGATCGTGCGCGCGGGCGCTTACGACTTTCTGGCCAAGCCCGTCCTCAAGGACGTGATTACGCGCGCCGTCGCGCGCGCCGCCGAAAAGAAGCGCCTCGACGACGAGAAGCGCAGGCTCGAAGAGGAAGTCATGCGGCACGCCGAGGGGCTGGAGCGGCGGGTCGCCGAGCGCACGGCCGACCTCGCCGCCGCGCACAGCTTTCTCAACCTCGTCCTCGACAGCTCGACCGAGTACGCCATCGTGGCCGTCGACCTCGAACATCGCATCACCCTCTTCAACCGCGGTGCCGAGCTGCTCTTCGGCTACACGCCCGCCGAGGCGACGGGGCACAGGCCGCGCGAGCTGTTCCTCGACGCGGAGCGGTACGGCGTGAACGTCCTTCAGGAGTGTCTGACGGAGGCCGACACGGTGGGGCACTACGAGACCGAAATGTTTCTGCACGGGCGTGAGGGGGCGGAGTTTCCGGCCTGCGTCGCCGTCACGCCCATCGTCGGCGGGAGCAGGCTCGGCCACCTCTGCGTCATCCGCGACCTGACGGCCGAGCGCCGCGCCGAAGAATCGCTCCGCCAGATGCAGGCGCGGCTCGCGCATCAGGAGAAGATCGCGGCGCTCGGGCGCGTGGCCGCGCAGGTCGCGCACGAGGTCAGGAACCCGCTGACGGGTCTCCAGCTCTACGCGATGCACATGAAGACGAAGCTGGCCGACCGGATGAGCGCGGCCGAGCTGGAGCTGGCCGACCAGATTATCGAGACCATCAACCACCTCGCGCGGACGGTCGAGCAGATCGTGAACTTCGCGCGCCCCGTGAGCATCGAGCGCCGCGAGATTGACCTCAACCACGTCGTCACCGACCTGCTCCGACTGCTGGAGCCTCAGGTGGCCGGCGCGCGCGTCGAGCTGTCCGTCGAGCTGTCACCCGACCGGATGCGCGCGCGGCTCGACGAGTCCGCGCTCCGCTCGGCGCTCACCAACCTCATCCTCAACGGCGTCCAGTCGATGACCGGCGGCGGGCGACTCTCCATCAAGACCGTCCGCGACGAGGGCGGGCTGCGCGTCGAGATAGCTGACACGGGCGTCGGCATGACCAGCGGGCAGATAGAGAAGGTCTTCGAGGCTTTCTACACCACCAAGGCTAAGGGGCTCGGGCTCGGTATGCCCTACGCCAGAAAAATCATCGAAGAGCACGGCGGCGAGATCGGCGTCGAGAGTAGCCCCGGCGAGGGCACGCTCGTCACCGTCCGTCTGCCGTCCGAACCGGAGGGCGCGTAATGGCTCGGCAGCAGAGAGTCCTCGTCGTGGACGACGAGGGAAGTATCACCAGCGCGCTCGCGCTCGTCCTCGGCGACGGCGGCTACGACGTGAGCACCGCGGGCAGCGTCGCGGAAGCCGGCGCGCTGCTCGACGCGGGCGCGCCCTTCGACCTCGTCTTCACCGACCTGCGCCTGCCGGACGCGACCGGCATCGAGCTGCTCGGCCGCATCAAGTCGGGCGCGCCCGACACGCAGGTCATCCTGATGACCGCGCACGGCTCGCTCGAAGTGACCATCGAGGCCATCAAGCGCGGCGCTTACTACTACGTCGAGAAGCCGTTCACGCCCGACCAGGTCTTGATGCTCGCGCGGCGCGCGCTTCAGTTCGGGGAGATTAGCCGCGAGAACAAGGCGCTCAAGCGCGCCCTCTCGGCCGAGGTCGAGACGTTCGGCATCACTGGGCGCAGCCCGCGCATGCTCCAGATCATCGAGACCATCCGCACGGCCGCCCCCTCGGACGCCTCCGTCCTCATCGAGGGCGAGTCCGGGACGGGCAAGGAGCTGATCGCGGCGGCCCTGCACGCGCAGAGCAACCGCGCCTCGGGCTCCTACATCCGCATCAACTGCGCGGCGCTCCCTTCGGAGTTGATAGAGTCCGAGCTGTTCGGCTACCGCAAGGGCGCGTTCACCGGCGCAGACCGCGACAAGCGCGGGCTTTTCGAGGCGGCGTCGGGCGGCACGCTCCTGCTCGACGAAATCGCGGAGATGCCCGCGCACCTCCAGACGAAGCTGCTGCGCGTCTTACAAGATAGACGCCTGCGCCGGCTCGGCGACGAGCAGGAGGTGGCCGTTGACTTCCGACTCGTCTGCTCGACCAACCGCGACACCGCGCAGATGATTGCCGACGGGACGCTGCGCAAAGACCTCTTCTTCCGCGTCAGCACCATCCGCGTCAAGGTGCCGCCGCTGCGCGAGCGCCCCGACGACGTGGCGCCGCTCGCCGAGCGCTTCCTCCACACCTACGCGGGCAAGTACGCGAAGCCCATCCGCGCCGTCTCGCCGGCCGCCTTCTCGCTGCTCACGCGTTACGACTGGCCCGGCAACGTCCGCGAGCTTGAGTCGGTCATCGAGCACGCCGTGCTCTTCGCGCGCGAGGACGAGCTGAGGCCGGAAGACCTGCCCGAGCAACTGCACGCCTCGACCACGGCGCACACGCGCTGCGTCATCCCGCCTTACATGACGATGGAGGAGATCGAGCGCGAGGCCATCGCGCAGACGCTCGAACGCACGGGCGGGAACGTCAAGAAGACCGCCGAGATTCTCGACTACCACCGCCCGACCCTCTACCGCAAGCTCAAGAAGTTCGGCCTCATGGCCGACGCCCCGGCCGACGGGGACGCCGGCGAGGCCGACGCGCCAGAGTAACCAACCGGACATTGCCGCCGCGCCCGCGGAACGACGCTTGCACCCGCTTTCGTGTCGGGTTCGCATTTCGACGTGTGTCGGTTGCGGACTCGGGCGGCGCGGGAGGTATTTTTCGCGCCCCAAAAGCCACTTATGACGATATGATTTCTATCCCGACAGATAGGACAAGGCAGATGGGCGGCGGTGTGCAGGCGCAGAAGACCGTGTTGGTCGTAGACGACTACGACGACGTGCGGATAATTACGAAGAAGGCGCTGGAGTCGTTCGGCTACAGGGTCATCGAGGCGGCCAGCGGCGCGGAGGCCGTGCGCGTGGCGCAGGCGGATTCGCCCGACCTCATCCTGTTGGACTTGAGCATGCCGAACATGGACGGCTTCGCCACGATACATCAGCTTCGCAGGCTGCTCGGCCTGCGCGACATCCCCGTCATCGCCCTCTCCGCGCACACGGCGAGAGAGGTGCGCGACGACGCGCTCGCCGCCGGCTGCCGCGAATTCGTCTCGAAACCCCTCGACCTCGAAGAATTGAAGTCCGCCGTCGAGCGATACCTCGCCCCGGCTTGAGCGGCGAAAGCGACCCGGACAACTCGCCCCCACATCCCCGCACGCGTGTTGCGTGATGTGACAGGCGCGGCCGCGTGTGATTCACGGTGAGACACCCGCCCGCGCGCCGCCCGGGCGGCGTTTGTTGTTCGCACGTTATTTTGCAAGCACAATTTCATTGCATCTCACAGAGGCACGGCGGTTGCTTTTAAGACCGCCGAGCTTAGTCACAACGGCGACGGTGTCACGCCCTTCGAGGCGTTTGCTCACCAGCGATTGACGCCGCCGTCGCTCAGCCACAGATGAAAGAGTCGTGGGCGGGCGCGCGAGCGTACGTCAGCCGAAGGACTGCCCGGACGACCACAGACAAACGCCCCTTACACGGGAGGCGAAATAAGGATGAAGCCCGATGAACCCTCTGGAACCCGTTAACCGGACGTACGACACGTCCGACCTCACGCTGGCGAGCTTCCTGCGCTGCCGCAGCTTCCCCATCAACAACATCAGGCGTCAGAACGGCAAGACGGTCTTCGTCTTTGAAGACTCCTCGCAACTGCGCAACGCCGTCCTCGAATACGCCAACGACGGCCACGTCTCCGTGCGCACTTTCTGCAGCACGCTGCGCGACCTGAAGGCCATCACGCGCTAACCGCCCGCCGAAGCCCCGGCGGGCCGCATCCGCCCGACCTCGGCCCAGATTCCCGGAGAAGCACCCATGAGATTGAGTCCCCGAACGCTGCTCGCGTGCGCGCTCGCCTGCGCGTTCGTCGCGCAGTCCGCCGCGCCCGCGCTCGCGCAGGAGAAGCCTGCCGCCGCCGCGTCCGCCGCACCGCAAACGACGACGCCCCCGCAGACGACGCCCGCGCCCAAGCCCGCCACGCCTTCCGGCCCCCAGAAGATAGTCACGCAGGGTCTTGAGGTCGAGTTCACCATCAAGCCCGTGGGCCGAACCCCCGCGGCGCTGATGGAGGAGCAGGACGCGCTCGTCACCGTCACCGTGACCGACGCGGCCACGCGCTCGCCGCTCGGGGGCATCAGGCCCTCGGTCTGGATGACGAAGCGCGGCGGCGAGCCGGCGACGCTTGAGCAGTGCAAGGAGAAGATCAAGTCGTTCCTCTCCGGCTCGATGCGCGCGCGCCCGGACGTTGACCTCAACAGCTACTACGTGCTCGCGCTCAACTCGGAGCCGAACATCTCGGTCATCGACCCGCTGCTCGGCTTCGGCGGCACCAAGCTCATCACGCTCGTCATGCTCAAGAGCCCCGGCGAGGACTGGGTGCTCTCCGCCGACCAGGAGCGGCTCTTCGTCAGCATGCCGGGCTCGAATCAGGTGGCGGTCGTCGACACCAACACCTGGAAGGTCGTCGCCGACGTGGACACGGGCGCGCGCCCCGTCCGCCTCGCCCTCCAGCCCGACGAGAAGTACCTCTGGGTCGGCACCGACGGTGACGCGGACGGCGGCGTGACCGTCATCGACGCGGCGACCTTCAAGCCGGTCACGCGCATCCCGACCGGCGCAGGCCACCACGAGCTGGCGCTCAGCGGCGACAGCCGCACGGCCTTCGTCACCAACCGCGACGCGGGCACGCTCTCCGTCATCGACGTGCTGACGCTCGCGAAGACCGCCGACGTGAAGGCGGGGCGCGGCGCTGACGCCGTGGCCGTCTCGCCGCTCAGCAAGTTCGTCTACGTGACCGACCGCGCCGCGGGTCAGGTCGCGGTGATCGACCCGGCGAAGACCGCCGTTACGGCGCACATCGCCGCCGCGCCCGGCATCAACACCGTCCGCTTCGCGCCCGGCGGGCGTTACGGCTTCGTGCCCAACCCGGCGGCGGGCGTCGTCCACATCTTCGACGCCTCGACCAACAGCCCGCTCCACACCCTGAAGGTCGCCAAGGACAAAGACATCGCGGGGCGCGGCCCCGATCAGGTCTCGTTCACGAAGGAGTTCGCCTACGTCCGCTCGGCGGGGTCGATGGACGTGACGATGGTCAGGCTGAGCACAATCGGCAAGGAGATGGACGTGGTGGCGTTCCCGGCCGGGCAGGCCGCGCCCGCCGAAGCGAAGACGACGGCGGCGGCCTCCGCCGACTCCATCACGCCCGCGCCCGAGGGCAACTCGATGCTGGTCGCCAATCTCGCCGACAAGCAGATTTACTACTACACCGAAGGCATGGCCGCGCCGATGGGCAACTTCCAGAACTACAAGCGCGAGCCGCGCGCGGTGCTCGTGGCCGACCGCAGCTTGCGCGAGGTGAAGACCGGCACTTACGAGACCGTGACGCGACTCCCGAAGGTCGGCGCTTACGACGTGGCCTTCCTGCTCGACAGCCCTCGCGTCACGCACTGCTTCGACGCGCGCGCGGCCGAGAACCCTTCGGTCGAGCGCGAGCGAATCGCGCCGCTGAGCGTCGAGTATCTCGACCAGGACAAGCCGCTGCGCGCCGGCGAGGACTACAAGCTCCGCCTGCGGCTGTTGGACAAGGCGACGGGTAAGCCGGTTGACGGCCTGAAGGACGTGCAGGTTCTGACGTTCCTCTCGCCCGGCATCTGGCAGAAGCGCGCCCCCGCGCGCGGCACGGGCGCGGGCGTCTACGAGCTGAACATCAACGTGCCGGAGGCCGGCCTCTACATGATCTTTGTCGAGAGCCGGAAGGCGGGCGTCGCCTTCCGCCAGTTGCCGTACCAGATGCTGCACGCGTCCGCGCCCGCCGCCGACGCCGCGAAGGCCGCCGCGCCGGGGCAGTAACGAAAGGCAGAGGGTGAACGACATGAGAAACAGACATCACAACGCACTCGCCGCCTTCGCCTGCGCGCTCATGCTCTCGGCCGCCGCGCCCGCGATTCGCGCGCAGGCGTCTCCGGCCGCGTGGCCGAGCGCCGGGACGAAAGCTGTCGTCTACTCCTGCCCGATGCACCCCGAGGTGAAGTCGAAGAAGAAGGGGAGCACCTGCCCGAAGTGCAAGATGGACTTGCGGCCGGAGTCTCGGGCCGCGCAGACCGAGACGGCCGCCGCGCCGGTCTCCGCGAGCACGGCGGACGCGCACGCGCCGTCGAAGATGACGATTCCCGATGTCGAGCTGCTCGACCAGGACGGGCGCAAGGTGCGTTTCTACACCGAGCTTGTGAAGGGCAAGACGGTGGCCGTCAACTTCATCTTCACCACCTGCACGACCATCTGCCCGCCGCTCGGAGCCACCTTCGCGCGCCTTCAGCGCGAGCTTGGCGCGCGCGCGGGGAACGAGGTGCAACTCGTCTCCATCTCGGTTGACCCGGCGACCGACACGCCCGAGAGACTCAAGGCGTGGGGCGCGAAGTTCAAGGCCGCCGCGGGGTGGACGCTCCTGACGGGGCCCAAGCCGCAGGTGGATGAGTTGCTGCGCGCGCTCGGCGCGGCGACGGGCAGCCCCGCCGACCACACGCCCACGGTGCTCATCGGCAACGACGCCGCCGGCCAGTGGACGCGCGCATATGGGCTCGCGAGCCCGGCCGTGCTCGTCGGGCTCATCGACGACGCGGCCGCCGGACGCCTCGACCCCGCACACAATTCGCACTCGAAGGAGTCAGCACGATAATGAAAAGAACGCTTCTCGCAATCGCCATCTGTCTTGGGGCGGCCACGGCCGCGGCCGCGCAAACCCCCGTGCCGGTGCAGGGCAAGCCGCGCCCCACGCCGCCGCCCGCGCCCGCCGAAGTCAAAGACCCGCACGCCGGTCACAAAATGGCCGAGCCGGCGCAGGAGCAGTCCGCCGCCTCGAAGTGGTTCTCGGACGTTGAGCTGTTAGATCAGGACGGCCGCAAGGTGCGTTTCTACAGCGACATGCTCAAGGGCAAGACCGTCGTCGTCAACGCCTTCTTCACCACCTGCACGTCGGTCTGCCCGCCGATGAATCGCAACATGGAGAAGATTCAGGCGGCGCTCGGCGACCGCTTAGGCCGTGAGGTCTTTCTCATCTCCATCTCGGTCGACCCGCTGACGGACACGCCGCCGCGCATCAAGGAGTACGCGCAGAAGTTCCACGCCAAACCCGGCTGGGTTTTCCTGACGGGGAAGAAGGAGAACGTGGACTGGGCGCTCTACAAGCTCGGGCAGTACGTCGAGACTAAGGACGACCACACGACCGTCATCATCGTCGGCAACGAGACGACGGGTTTGTGGAAGAAGGCATTCGGCTTGGCGAAGCTGGACGACCTGGTGCAGATTGTCGAGAGCGTCGCCAACGACAAGGGCGAGGCCGCCGACAAGGGCGGGACGAAGTAGCGGGGCACTGGGCAGGAGACCCGCCGCTTCCACTCGCCTCGCGCCTTCGAGCCCCGCACGGTTTTTAACTTGAGCGGGG
>JBEVKV010000050.1:0-25878 GCA_040509515.1 Pyrinomonadaceae bacterium
GGACGTGCACAGCACGTCGGATGCCGTCTCGTCTGATGGCACTCGATACAGTGAGTGGTGACGACGCCCGCGGGCTAACATCGGCATGCACCCGACCGCCGACACGCCGGCTCTCATCTTTAGCGATCGCCCGGGGCGGCGGGTGATGCCGGGCGTTCGGCCGCTTATAATGTGAGCTGTGAATCAATCTCGAAAAATCGCCTCGGCCTCTCTCTCATTCCTCCTGACGTTCGTCTCGGCCTGCCAGTCTTTCGAGTGGGCGTATGAAGAGATCGGGAGATTCACGTCCCCCGACGGGGCGGTTGATGCCGTTTGGGTTAGGGGGAGCGGGGGCGCGACGACAGGGTTCGTCTATGATCTGTATGTCGTACCCAAAGGGCTGAGATTTGACAAGGAGGCTACCTCCTTTAAGCGGCCCGTCTTCTCCGGGGAGCACTTTGACGATTTAGAAATCGTGTGGCGCGAGCCGAAGTTGCTTGAGGTGCGGTTTAAGCACGCGCGCATCCATGCGTACCGTAATCACTGGAACTATTGGAGCCCTGACAAACCCGAAGAAGACCGGCATTATGTGGTGGAAACAAGGTTAGCGCCACAAGCGGAAGGCTCAACGCTTCCGCCGGAAGACAGGTGGTAGTCGGGCGCGGCATGACAACGGCATGCACCCGACGCCCATCACGCTGCCTCGCATGTTCGTTGCGTAGATGCGCGGCGTTAGATTGGTGTTGAGCTGTAGCCCTTTGCTGATTGAATGCGCGGCCGCGGCAGGTGGCGAGGCGGTGTGATGCAACGCGTCACCGGCCGCGCTGCACGTCCAGACCTGCTCTAACCGTCTCGGGAGGTGAACACGATGAAACTCGCCCCGCTCTCCTTGATTAGAGTTCTGCAACTGTTTACCACGACGTGCGTGTTGGCTGCCGGCGCCCTGCCGAGCAGCGCCGCGCCGCAGAGCCTCCAGTCTGCGGTGGGCGGTCGGATCACTTTCCTCAGTGAGCGCGACGGCAACCGGGAAGTCTATTCGATGAACGCGGACGGGGGCGCGCAGACGAACCTCAGCCAGAGCCTTGCCGACGAGAGGGCGCACGCGTGGTCGCCCGACGGGACGAAGCTCGTCTTCCTCCGGCAGAACGACAACCACCTTTACGTGATGAATCCGGACGGCACGGGTGTCGCGCAACTGACTGCCGACGATTTCCAGCACCTTCACAACACGAACCTCTCGTGGTCGCCCGACGGGACGAAGATCGCTTACATCTCGGGGGACGATTCCGCCCACTACCTGTCGGTCATCAACGCCGACGGGACGGAGAAGCGCCGCCTGCGCGAGACCAACGGCAACTTCCTCGACGTCGTGTGGTCGCCCGACGGGACGAAGATTGCCTACTCGGACGGCGCGAGCGTCACCCAGTCGAATCTGTGGGTGATGAACGCGGACGGGAGCGGTCTGACGCGCGTCACGAACCACGACGAAAGCTCCGGCCTCTACAGCCGTTCGCCCGCGTGGTCAAACGACAGCACGCGCCTCGTCTTCGAGAGCAACCGCGACGGCAACGACGAGATTTACATGCTCTGGGTGCGGCTCTTCCACAGCAACCTCGAAGACAACCTCGTCCGCCTGACGACGAACGCGGCGGCGGACGTTGACCCGGCGTGGTCGCCCGACGGGGCGCGGATCGCCTTCGCCACCAACCGCGACGGCGACTTTGAAATCTACACGATGAAGTGGGACGACGGCGGCGACCTCCGCCGTCTGACGACGAGCCCGGCGGCTGACAGCGACCCCGAATGGCAAACATCGGGGCGCTCCAGGTTCGCTTCGGAGGACACCATCCAGTTCGCACGCGGCGCGTACAGAACCTTTGAAGACCCGTCGGCTCGGGGCGGCGTGCCCCTCGAAATCGTCATCACGCGCCTCGGCACTCTTTCGGGCGTGGCGGTCGTCGACTTCGAGACTTTCGGCGGCACGGCCTCCGAGCGCAGCGACTACACGCCCGTGCGCGGTCGGCTGGAGTTCGCCCCCGGTCAGGCGTCGGTGAGCTTCGTCGTGCCCGTCACTTACGACTCTTTCGTCGAGGGCGACGAGACCGTCAACCTCCGAATCAACTTCGCGGGCGGCGGGCCGAACATCGTCACCGGGACGCAGAGACAGACGCGGCTCACCATCTCGGACTTCTACACCGGCAACCCGCCCCCGAACACCATTGACCTCGCCGAGAACTTCGTCCGCCAGCAATACCACGACTTTCTCAACCGCGAGCCGGACGCCACAGGGCTCCAGTTCTGGTCGAGCCAGATCGCCGCGTGCGGCACGGACGCGGCCTGCGTCGAACGCAAGCGCGTGGACGTGTCGGGCGCTTTCTTCAACTCCATCGAGTTTCAGCAGACGGGCTTCTACGTCTACCGCCTGAACGTCGCGAGCTTCGGCGCGTTCCCGCGCTACGCCGAATTCCTGGGTCACGCGCAAAGGGTCGGGCAGGGTGTCATTGTCGGCCAGACGGGCTGGCAGCAGAGGCTTCAGGAGAACCAGGAGCGGCTGCTTCAGGAGTGGGTGCGAAGCTCCGCCTTCATCACGCTGTGCGGCGGGAATCGTTCGAGCAGCGAGTACGTGGATATCCTTCTCGCCAACTCGCGCATCCCCGCGACGCCCGAGTATCGCGCCGCGCTCATCGCCGACCTAGACGCGGGCCGCAAAACGCAGGCCGACGTGCTTCGAGAGGTCGTCGAGCACGAGGAGTTCAAGCGGATGGAGACCAGCCGCGCCTTCGTGCTGATGCAGTATTTCGGGTACCTGCGCCGCAACCCCGACGACCCGCCCGACGCCGACTTCGCCGGCTACGACTTCTGGCTCGCGAAGCTCAACTCGTTCGGCGGCGACTTCCGGCGGGCCGAGATGGTCAAGGCGTTTATCAGCTCGACCGAATATCGTAGGCGCTTCGGCACGCCGTAATTGTCAACCCCGGCCTCGGGCGACGATTCATAGGGACGTTCATCAGGACGCAGAGGCGGCGGCCGGCCGCGGCACCGCTCCGGAGTCGCGCGAAGAAGAAAAAATCAGAGGTGCCGCTCGCCCACGGTTCCCCCGAGGGTCAAGCAGCACCTCCGATGCCATCAACTACGCCACCGGCTTCACCACCTACGCCGCCGCCTGCGGGCCTTAGCGCGCGGCGCACTGGCGCATGAGCTGGGCCATCTGGAAGCCGTTGCCGTGGGTCGCGTCGCCGCCGCGCGGGCCGACCACGTTCTCCATGTACCAGACGACCTGGCCGAAAATCTCCGGGTCGGTGCGCGAGAGCTGGCTGGCCGCCCAGCAGTCCGCGTTCGCCTCCGGGTTCGCGAACGGGCCCCGCGAGTAAACGTGGCCGTACTCGTGCGCGCGGAGGAAGACCAGCATCGGCTGCGGGTAGTTGCCGTAGAGGCGCGGGTTGTAGACGATGTACGGGCCGAACTGGTCGAAAGAAGTGAAGCCCGCATACGGCACGGCGTAGTTGGTGCCCTCGCGCACCGGAGCCGGCGGCTGCCAGTTAACCGGGATCGTGATGGGCAGTTGGGCCCGCACCTGGGCGGCCGACACAAGCAGCATTACGAACGAAGTCAGAAACATCTTCTTAAACATGGTTACCTCACTCCTTCCTTACAGAATCCTCTGCATCCCTGTCCTCTATTTTAGACCCTCTGTCCGACCGGCCCTGCCCCTAGCTCCTCCGAAGAACTTGAGTGAACCGGAGATTCGACGCTCCTCTCGGTAGGTTGCGGCAGCAACACGAACGTGGCTGTGAAGGCCGTCTTCTTCATCTCCCTCTCCTACCTTTCAACGTGTGGTTTGATGAACGGCGTCCCGACCACAAGACGTGACGAGCGCCTCTGCGCGTCACGGCATTTACTAAGTTAACGCCGCCTTGTACTTCCCCAGATAACAAAAGGTGTGCCGCGCCCTCATCGTCCGCAGACGCGATTTCATCAGCAAAGACGCGCTTGTCCCCAAGCCTCCCGCCGGTGCCTCACGGCCGCATTGAAATCAAAAATAACGATTCCGCTATTGGCGGTAGCGAGCGTTGGAACGACGCGCAGTGCCGAGCCGCCCGGACGGCCGCCTATTTCGCCGGCAGTCCCTCAAGAGTCCGCGGCATAGGTTTTTCTTTACGAGATGGGCAGAAATGGCGGGTTGGTCAGTTACAGAGTTTTTGAACAGTAGGAGAGGAGCATAGGAGGGAGCAGCCATGTATAAGCGTCACACCAACTACTGGTCAGTGGTCGGCCTTTTCCTGACGCTCGTTCAGGCTTTGTGTCTCGGGGCGTGCATTTCATGGCCGGCCGAGCAGTCGAACGCAGATGCGCGGTGCGTGTTAGGGCGGCTTGAGGTTGATTGCGCCGAGTACCGCCTGCCTTAGCGCGCGCCGGTCACTCGTCGTTCTCGTCGCCGTCGCTCCCGCCGCCCGCCGTGCGGTTCTCCCGTGCCTTAGTGAGAGCGATGGCGAGGGCCGAGCCGGGCGTAGGCGGATAATCCTTCCCAAACAGCTTATAGAGTCTGAGCAGCTTGCTGTACGCCTGCCCGGTATTTTTGATCTCGCTCCCGCAGAGGCACTTAAATGCCGGCAGACAAAAGCGCTCAGGCCCGTGCGACGACATCATCTGTTTCAGCGTTACTTCCAGCACCTCTTTGATTAAACAGGAGTAGGCTTTTTCGAGGGCCGGGAGCTGCCCTCTCAGTTCGTCAAGGGAGTGCGGCACCTGAACGCTCCGTAGGACGCGCTCGGCTTCGGCGAGGCCGTGGGCGGTCGTCGCGGGGGGCGGCGTCACGTCCGGGGCGGGGTCGGGCTTCGGCGGGGCGGGACGGGTCGGGTCGTGGGGCAGCGGCGGCAGGTGGCGGGCGAACACGTCGGGGAAGTCTTTCGCGTTGCGCGCGACCTCGGCGGCCACCCCCTGTAGCTGCGCGACGTTAGCCGGCCAACTGTAGTCGCGCAAACGCTCCACCAGCTCGGCGTCGAGCGTCTTACTGCCCTCCTCATTCAAGCGCCCGCCGATTTTCCTGGTCTCTTTTATCAGGAAATCATCGAAGAGCAGCAGGATGTCTTCCTTACGCCGGGACAGGCTCGGGTAGCGGAGCGGCCGGCCCGCGTATTCGGTCGCGAGCCTCTGGTAGAGCGAGTCGTCGAAGCCGTGTTCGGCACGCCACTCGGGGTCGTCGATGGGCTGGTTGGAGGCCGTCAGCAGCAGCACGTCCACGGGGATGAGGGAGGTGTTACTGTCAATCTTGCCGCCGCGAATACTCTTGTACGCCTGTCCGACATTGGCCGCGGCCGGGAAATTCCCCAGCCTCCTTATCCACCTTGTTCCCGTCTCCTTATCCGGTCGGCCGAACAGCAGTAACGCCTGCTGCGTGTCGCTCGCTAAATAATGAACCTCGTCCAAAAAGAGCGTGCCTTTGTGGGCCAGCTCGGCTTTGCCGCAGGCGCTCTCCTTTGCCATGTCGTGCGCCCCGAACCAGTAGCCGAACAAATGTCCGTATTCAAGTTGTTTCACGGCCGGGGAACTGGCGTATTCGACGAACGCCGGGCCGCGCCCGTTCTGCATGCTCTGCCTGTGGATGTATTCCGCCAGCGCAGACTTGCCGGCCCCCTGCGGCCCGAGAATCATCGCGTTGCCGGCGCCCATCCGCGCTACCTGGCGGGCCTCGCGCAGCACCTTGAGCATGGCGCGGCTCCCGCCTACCAGCTTGCCGCTCGGGTCGCCGATCAGACCATGTTCGCCTAACAACTCGCGCAGCCGGTCGCGCGTTAGCTTATCCTTCTCCTTGCCCTTCTCCTCGTTCTTCTCCACGTAGGCGCGCGCCCCGCGCTTACTTGCATCCAGTTCGCCCGCCGAGCGCGACAGCGTCGTAAGCATGACGATGGGCAGTTCAGAGTTGCCCGGAAGCGCGTCCGGGTCGGGCCAAGTCCTCATCAACTCACCCAACAACCTCCACCCGAAACGTGTGTCATCGTCCCGCGCCGGGGTGGAGACGAAGTGTACGTCCAGAAGAATCAACGCCCAGCTCCACCCCGCGGGGGACGGCCACCCTGACCTGACGGCGTTCAGCACCTCCTGCACGGAATTCTCCACCGTCCCGCCGCGACGCACCTGGCCTGAGCAGAAGACCGCGGCGGCCGTCGGCTCCTCGCCCGTGTCGTCCTTCGCCTCCTGCGCCCGTCTCTTCAACTCTTCGTCGGAGGTTCCCGCGTCTATTTCAACGAGGCCGTATTCGACGCGGCGGGCGGTGCGTATGTCAGCCTCATTCGCAAACTGGTCGTCGATGATAAGAATGCGGGGCAGCGTCACGGCAGCACGATCCCTTCGGGTAGTTGCTCTAACTGCTCGTGCAGAGCCCGGGCGCGCAGTTGGAGTTGTTCAAAGCTTTTCCTGAGCATGTTCGGGCCCGAGGTGCGCCCGACCCAAACGTCCGAGAACTCTCGCAGCGCGTCGGCGAGAAGGTCGCAGGCGGCGTTGAGCGGCCCCTCGCGCTGCTCGATGCCCGTCTCGCTCAGGTACTCGCGGTGGACGGCGGATTTGACGGCGGCGAGCACTTCGGCCGGGAGGTCGGCCAGTGGGCCGGAGTTCGCCAACTGGGTGGGACTGAAGCCGTCAACCATGTCGCGGGCGAGTTGGCGCGCCTCGCCCAGCCTGAGGTCGAACTCGCCGCCGGGGAGAATCTTCCGCTCGAAAGACTCCCGCGCCTCGCGCAGCGACGGCCGCCCCCGCATCTGCACCACGAAGCCGGCGTCTATGCCGAGGATCTGATTTTTGAGCCAGGAGTGCCGGAGTATGCCGCGCTGCCGCGCCGCGCTACAGGGTATCCCTTTGAGAATAAGCACTGAAACCCTCCTTGCCCGGAGACACACCGGGCCGGCCTTCAGCCCTCGTTCGCCCCGACGGCCAGCAGGTGCGAGCCCAGTTGTGCGACCACCTCCGAGGCCGTGCGGCGGTCGAGCCTGACCTGTGGAAAGTCGCCGCGGCGCAGCAGCGTGTGCTCCCTCCGCGCCCGCTGCCAGACCGGCTCCCAGTCGTCCACACGTCCCTCGATCACATCAGCCTCGCCCGCGCCCGACGCAAGGGCCTTGGCCAACAGGTAGGCGGCCAACAGGTTTTCGGGCCAACGCGGGTCGAGGATGCTCCAATCCGGCAGGTCGTCCGTGGCTCGCGCGTGCTCGAAGAAATTTCTGAAGCGGGTCTCGGAATCACCAGACAGCCTCGTGCTCTCGTGCTCCGTGCCGACGGCGCAGGCCGAGGCGTGAAACCTCGCCCCGTATTGCGTCTTCAGCCGCGCTATGTGTTCGCCGCTCAGTCCCGCCGCGGGCACGCCCTTGACGAGGAGGACGCCCCGGCAGTGTTCGTCGCGCAGCCGCTCGGGGAGTTCTTCTTTAACCCATTCGTCGACGTCGTTCGGGTGGACGACGAGGAGATAGTTTTCGCCGTCGGCCGGCTGGTCGAAGGTGACGACCGCTTCGAGCCGCCGGTCTATCTCGCCGTAAATCTTCATACCCTGATCTCGCCCTTCCAGTTGATGACCATCTCGTTCGCCCGGCCTCTGGGGTCGCGGAAATCAACGGAGACCTCGTGGCTGCCGTCTCTCCAACTGAAGACCGTCCCGCTCAAAGAGAGCGGGCGTCCGCCGCAGAGAACCCAGAGGAACGTGGTCATGTTTCCGCGCGGCTGGGCTCTGCTTTTGAGCGAGCAGTCCAGCGAACGCCACAGGTGCCTGAGGTGCCCCCCCGGCCGGCCCGGCTCGCCGAGCTTGATCCGCGCCTCGCAGCAGGTGAGGGCTTTGCCGCTGCCGCCCCGCTCTTTGGAGACGCTGACGGACA
This sequence comes from Pyrinomonadaceae bacterium, assembly GCA_040509515.1. GTDB lineage: Bacteria > Acidobacteriota > Blastocatellia > Pyrinomonadales > Pyrinomonadaceae > QHXN01. Next base: position 7,836 of record JBEVKV010000050.1, read on the forward strand.
CTTCTTTGAAGCGCCGCTCCTCGTGGAGGATGCCGAGCGCGTCGATGGTGCGCGCCGGGAATTCCGAGGCGACCCAGAACGTCCTGGGCTCGACCTCGTCCTTTTTAAACTCAGAGCCCCACGTCCTGAAGGCGAATTCGAGCATCGAGAGCGGCATCCCCGGCCCGCCCTCCGGCTTGAACGCGTCGCTGTACCAGCTCTTGACGATTTTGAAAGTCTCCTTCACCTGCTCCGGAGTAGGGTTGCCGACGCGCAGGTGTGGGATGACGTGGGTCAGCTCCTTGAAGAGCCGGTCGGACGGGTCTTCGGCTTTGGCGGTGACCACCCTTGAGACCCGCGCCCAGAGGTCGGCGCGGGCTGACGGTTTCACCTCGCCGTCGAGCCGGAAAGCGTTGACCAACACGCCGGCGACGAGCGTCTTGTAAGTATCGACCGCGTCGTCCGCCCAATCATGCCTCGGTGTTATTTCCTGCTGGCCGTTCAGAATGTAGACCCGCGGCCCGGTCTGAAAAAACTTCGATTGGTCGCCGCCGAGGATGACCACCTCGGCCGGTTTGAGTTCCGCCTCAAGGTGGAACAGAGGCCGCTGCAACTCGCGCAGGCTGTGGCCGATGTTGTCGATGAAGGGCTTAATCTTATTGAGCAGCGCCACGGACTTCTCAAGCGTCTCCTTCTCAAGCCGGCTCTGCTCGAACTCACGCCGGCTCTGGTTGAACATCTCCTTACGCTTGTCGAGCGCCTCCGAGGTGAAGTAGTAGTGCCAGAAGAGCAGCGTGCGGCCGAAAATCCTCCGCAGCGCCTGCTGCTCGACGCGCCGCGAGGTCGCGAAGTGGAGGAAGATGGCCCCCAGCTTCATCCTCGACTGCTTGCCGTACATCGAGCCGAGGAAGATGGGAATCAGCATCACGTAGGCGAACGGGTAATTTTTCAGTTGTAAGTCGTAGAGCGCCTGAGTGTACTTCTTGAAGGCGACCCTGATCTCTTCAAGCTCCCGCTGCTCCTTCGCCTCGTCCGCCTCGTCGTCGAATTCATAACCCCGGGGGAAGTCACCCTTCTTCTCATAAACCCACTTCTTCCGGTCGTGGCGCAAAGGGCAATCGGCCGACTGCATCTCGGCGCACCAGATACGCGACCCCGTGTAGAGCGCGTCGGCCTTCGAGATCGACCATTCGTCCTCGCGCAGGCTCTTGATCACCGCGAAGTACTCTTCCAGCAAGTCCTTGACGCCCGCGCGGTTCCGGTTCGAGTAGACGAGCAGCCGCGGCTGGCTCTTCTCCTTGTCGAGTTCCAGCACCTCGGCCAGCACGAAGTGAACGTCCTTCTTGAAGTCCGGGATCAGTTCTTCAAACAACTGCCTGTAGGCCGCGTTGATGACCTTGTCGTAATTCTTTCCCGGCAGCGACAGGTTGCACAGCGGGAAGATGTCTTTGAGGAAGAGGGGCAGGATGCTGGGCTCATAGTCAGGAGGTTTCATCATGGTAAGGCGTTGAGGCCGGGAATGAAGAAGCCGGCGCGAGTAAGTTGAGGGCCAAGGTTGCACAACGTCACGTCCGGGCGCGAAGACCTCGCCACTTATAACTCAAACGGGGGAACGGACACCAACAAATCCGGCCCGCCGGGCCTCAGCGGATTAACTCCCTGAGCGTCCCGCAGCCGTACTTGACCGTCGTCACGGCCGTATCGTCCTTCGGCCCGCGGCTGCACATGCACAGGTGACGGGCCTCGGTCACGACGAAGGCCCCGCGCGCGCCGAGCACGCGCATCAGGTCTTCGGCGATGTCCCGCGTCATGATCTCCTGAATCTGGAGCCGCCGGCCGTGCACATCGCGCACGAGGCGCACCAGCTTGCCCAGCCCCGTGATGATCTCGTTCGGCTCGTAGCTAACCGACGCCGTGCCGAAGAAGGGGGCGAAATGATGCTCGCAGAACGAATAGAAGTTGATCTGCTCGACGCGAACGATGCCCGCGTAGTCCGTCACGCGGACTACGTCGTTCAAAACGTCCTCGGCGCGCAGCGCGTAGCCGGAGAACAGTTCGTCGAAGGCCCTGCGTATCCTGCCTTCGGACGCACGCAGCTTGTCACGCACGCGCTCGTCGGAGATGAAGCTGAACCACTCGTTGAGATTGTCGCTCATGCTCGGTCGTACACCCTTATCCTTTGGTTGATGGTAAAGCCGGGGGCCGCGAGGGAGCGGCGTAGAAAGTCTTCGAGGGCCTCGCCTTCGGCCGGCGTCGGGTTACTGTCGACCAGGTAAGTCACCTGCCTGCCCATCGACGCGTAGTCTTCGCAGGAGACGCGGCCTTCAAAGCTGACCTCGTCGGCCAGCCGGTAGCCGTGCGGGAAGCCCGACAACTCGACCTCGGGGTTGGCGTGCGCGAAATTGCGCCCGACCCAGTCCAGCAACTCGCCCATGAAGTCATCGTTGACGTTCGTCACGGTAATCACTTTGCCCGGGGCCAGCGCCTCCACCTTGTGTTCGAGGCGCTGCCTCTCGCGGTCAATGAACTGGAGGACGTGCGAGAAGAAGAGCGTGCCGACCCGCTCCCCCGGGGCAGGTGCGAACTCGAAAAAATCGAGCACCAGTCTGCGATGGCCGCCGCGGAGGAAATAGCCCGAGTAGTCGAGTACGTCGAGCTGCAACACCTTCTTGTCGGGCAGTGCCGCCGAGGTGATGTCGCCCGTGCCCGCCCCCACGTCCACGACCAACTCCTCGAAGTGCTCGTACAGGCGGCGCTGGATAATGCCGGCGATGATGGCGTTCTCGTTGCTGTAACGCTGCTTGAATTCGAGAACGTCCTGCTGCGAGATTTTCATGGTGCCGCGGACACGGCCGCCCCGTGGTGCTCCGCCTCCTTCTGCCGGCCGAAGTGGAAGGGGTTGAAGTTGGTGTGCTCGTCGTAGTAGTCCACGCCCTCGGCTCTCTTCAGGTAGTTCACGACGAACATAGTCAGCGGGAGGGCTATGACTTCCCACGTCACTTTGAAGGCCCACCCCGAGATGATGATCTTTACGATAGTTGCGGCGTCGTATCGCCTACCGTAAGCGACCAGGACGAAGACAGACGTGTCCACTAACTGCCCCACCACGGTCGAAGCCACCAGCCGGAACGGCATCGCCCTGCCGCGCATCCGTAGCTTGAGTTTGGCCAGCACGTAGGAGTTGCAAATCTCTCCGGCGAAGTAGGCCGTGACTGATGCCAGCACGATCTCCCAGGTGTGCTTCAGGACGTTGTCGAAAGACGTCTGGTGCGTCCAATCGGCCGCGGGTGGTAACTGCCTCGTCACCTCGTAGGCGAGGGCCATGAGCAGGAGCGAGACGAACCCCGTCCAGATGACTTTGCGGGACGTGGCGTAGCCGTAAACCTCCGTCAGCACGTCACCGAAAACGTAGGCCAGCGGGAACAGAATTATTCCGCCCGGCAGCGTCAGGGGGCCGAGTGAGATGTCACCCGGCAGATTCACGGGGCCGAGCGAGAAGAGTTTCACGTCCAGCGTGTTGGAGATCAGAAGAGTGGCTGTAAAGACTCCTGTTATGAAAGAAAGGTATTTATAGCTTTTCACATTCCACCTCCCGCTGACTCGACATGATTATCTGCCGGCGATGGGGAGTGCCAGGCGAAATGCTCGGGGCAAACCCCGTGCCCCCATCTCGCCTTCAGCGGGGCGCGGGGCGACCGTCCCGTAAACCTAAGCCTACGCATGTTTACCCGCCTCCCTGCGCCTCGCCCCGAGAAAGCCGCCCCGAGCGGATGAAAGCGACAATGATATTGGAAGTAGCAACCTCGCTATCGCCGGTGACATTACCAACACGAACCAGATGGAGCCCCGCTCTTTGCCCGAGGGCCGCGCGGGCGCGGACTGTTGCGACTGTGCCGCCACCCCGAACAGGCTCCCGGTGCATTCGTCCGCTCTATCATTTTATTAACCGGGAGTGGGTCTTGCGTCGGGGCGTGGGGATTGTTTGACCGGGAGGGCTCGGATAAAACAAAGAGCACGCTGGCGTGGTGAATTCACGCAGCGTGCTCTTTGTTCGGTGACGATAAAGCAGACCGGCTGGAAACTTTCGACTCGGTCGTGGCGGCGAGCGCGGCGGCCTCGAATAGGAAGCAGCCATTACTCGACCCAGAGCCGGTAGTTGTTGTACACGCTCCCGATGTTGACGACCTTGATCGTGAACCAGCCGCTGCGGTAGATGTTGACGCCCATCGACTCATCGTCGACATTCCCGACGCGGCGACCGACCTCGTTGCCATTAGAGTCGTAAACGTACATGTCAAGGTCGGTATCGCCGTCGCCGCTGAGGTAGATGTGGGCGTGCCCACGGTTAAGAAAGACGCGGTGCAGGTTGTAGTCGCGCGCCAGCACGACGTGGCCGTTGCTGCAAGAGCCGCAGAGGCTGGCGACCGGGACCGTGGGAATCATGCGTGCGAAAGTGAAGACCGGCGAGCCGGCGAGGATGACCACTGCGACGAACAGTTTAGCAACTAGGGTTTTCATCTTCTTGTCCTCTCTGTCTTCGGGCTGCTTTTAAGGTTTTACGGGCTTGAGAATTCGCCCGCTTGCGTTTCAGGGTGAGGTCGCTCTGTTCAATCAAGGTTAGAGTGCCTCGTGTCGAACTCGCTTGCTGTTCCCGCCTTGTTGTTTTCTATATGGGGCAAGGATCGTGCCACGAGGGTTGCGCACGCTCGGTTTGAAAACGGGGATATTTGGCGGTTTCGGCGTTTACGCTGCTACATCTGATCGCCCGGCGGTAGCGAAGTTGCAATCACTGTTTTCGTTTCTGCTATCTATGGTAGGGTTTTTAATAGCCGGTGTTGCAGGGAGCGCTTCCTTAGCGATAATCCCTTGAGCTAAGAAAATATAGTTACTGTCGAGCGGATGTCAGAAGGTGTCGAAGTAGCGGTTGTGAGCGGGGGCGATAGGGACGAGTCCCGACTTCCGGTTCGGGAAGTCGGGACTCACCGTCTGAGCGAGAGTGTCCGACGCTATTCAGTCGTCAGCTTGACGCCTCAAGGTATTTGTCGATGAGCGTCGGCGGCACAGGGCCGAGCGAGAGCACGCGGGCGTAAAAGTCGTCTTTGAAGCGCGCCCCGTACTTCGCGTGTAACTTCTCGAACTGGCGGGCTCCCATGAAGTAGGAGACCGCTTGGAGAGGAATCTTCGAGTACCGGAACGCCTCTCCGTGCGCGTCCTCGCAGGATAGCCCGGCCTCGCCGACGAGGTACTCCGCGACGCGCTCGCGCGACCACCTTTCGGTGTGCATCCGCACGTCCACCACGACGCGCGCGGCGCGGAGCGCTTGACCCGTGAGGGCCGCCAAACGCTCCTCGCGGCTGAGCACGTTCTTATCGAGCAGTAGGCGCTCCGTGTAAAAAGCCCACCCTTCGATATTGGCCATCGCGTACCAGTTGCCGCGCACGTAGCCGACCTCGTCGGGGACGTTGAGGAAGCGCATCTCCGACTTGGCGGCGCAACTCGACCCGAATCAGTTTCAGTTGATACACCGCTCGTTCATCGTTAATCTGGACTTCATCGTCAAGATTGAGCCGACGTGGAACCACGAGTATCTGGTCGTTATGCCCGGCGGAAAGAAGTTGCCGCTGAGCCGCGACGCGCGCAGACGCCTCAAGCGTCTCGGCTGGGACTTGTAGGACATCTCGCGCCGCCGCACGCCTGACCTGTAACGACACCAAATCTAACGATTAGGATTTGAAACACTATGCACGCGCTAAGTCTTGTTCTATCGGCCGTGGTCATTTTATGGGGCCCCTTCAATACAGTTGCTCAAGCGGACTTCTCTAGTCTCGATGTCTTCCTGAAATCTACCTTAGAGGGCGAGGATCGATTAAGCCTTGAGGCGAGAGGCGACCTGAACGGCGACGGGTTAGACGATTGGGCGGGAGTGATCGAAAGACGGAAAGCAGACTCCTCGTCAACGTCTCAACTCTATGTCCTTCTGCGGCTGCCTCAAGGCGGCTATCGCGTCGCGGAAAAATCGAAGGAGGAGAGGATAGCAGGGATGGGCTGTTGCTGGGTTGAAGATTTGAAGATCAGTCGCTCCAGCATCTACATCCAGAACAACGCGAAGACGGCCGCCACTATGGAGGCGGCAACCCACCAGTTCAAGCTCCACCGGGGCGAGTGGCGACTGATTGGCGTAAGGATTTTCTACCTCGATGTCGGCTCCGATGATTCCACCGAAACCGACATGAATCTGCTGACAGGGTCGGTGGTTGAGAAGAGGCAAAAAGGTGAACACAAACCAACGACCAAGAGTCGGCGTCGGAGATTTGCCACCCGCCTTCTTAAGGACTTTGATTTTTCTAACGGGTTCGGCGTCGAGTAATCCTGATATCAACTTTGAAGCGGGGCCACGTTCGGCGGACGCCGCGGCGCAAGGCCGGAGCGGTGCTTTAAAACAGGTACTTGAACGCGAACTGTACTGTCCGCGAGGGCACCGTCGTTCTCACAGACCGCCCGAACCCGGGGGACTCTAAGATGCGATCAGGGATAGCGAAATGAGCGCGGTTAAATAGGTTGAAGACCTCTGTCCGGAACTGTATCGTCCGGCCATCGCCAAAACTGAATTGCTTGGTGACGGCAGCGTCGAAATTGAAGAGGCGTGGGCCGCGGAACGTGTTGCGGCCTACCGCGCCGTCGCTACCCGGCGGGGCCAGCAGGTCGAAAGGGTTCACCCCGTCGGCGAGGCTCAGGTGTACATTTGCGCTGCCCCCCATGACCAAACCATCCGTTCTGTTAAGTCGGTCGGTCAGGTTTCCGTCGGCGTTAACATCGAAGGCGCTGTTGACTGTGAACGGCTGCCCTCCCTGGAGCGTGAGGATGCCCGCGACCTGCCACCCGCCGGGCGCGTCGGCGATGAAGTTACTGACCGAGCGCAGCCTGATGTCGAAGTTAGACGGGCCGCGCTCCGATGTGTTGAGGCTGTTCTGCGGAAGGGCGAACGCGCCGGCGGTGTCGAGATAGTCGGAGGCGTCGTCGATGCTGTGCGAGTAGGTGAGCGCCGTCCCGAATTGGAAATGGTCACTGTAGCGCTTCTTAACCTCCACCTGAAGCGAATGGTAGGTGGAAGAGGCGCTGCTCTCGAAGAAGGTGCGCGGGACGGAGAGGGAGTCGTGGACGATTTGGCCGGGGGGCGGAAGGAGCGTGCCGACGAAGACCGGGAAGGTCGGGATGGTGTTGCCCTGCCTGCCGTCGGCGATGCGCGTAAACACGTCGTCGGGCGCACCCTCCCGGCCGGTGAAGGTGCCGAAACGACTGCGGTTGACGCCCTGATCGGGGGTGGAGACGCGCACTAACTTAACACCGCGCGTCCCGACGTAAGCGACCGACACCAGCGTGTTTTTACCGAACTGACGTTCAAAGGTAATGCCGTACTGTAAAGAGTAAGGCGTAACCAACTCCCTCTGCGGCAGCACCAAGTCCAAGCCCATGTGAGGCGAGTCTGCCGACAGGCCGCTCAGCCCCAGGAAGGCGAGGCGGTTGATAAGCAGCGAGATCGGGTTGACGTTGGAGGGGACAGTGTTGAGAGTCCCGGGCGCGACCACTCCCAGCCGAGAGTCGAGCTGTCGCAGGAGCGGGTTCGCGAGGTTGAGGAGGAACGCCGGCCTTCGGGGCGCATTGGGGAGGTTGTTGAAGACCGGGAGCGTGGCCGTGTTGATCGGGAGGAAGTCGGGAAAGACGCTGCTCGACTGCCCCAGAATCAGGCCGTTGAACTGTCCGCTGTAAGTGCCGAAGCCGCCGCGGACGACCATCTTCCGGTCGCCGAGAGGATCCCAGGCGAAGCCGACGCGGACGTTGAAGTCATTGCGGTCGGAGCCGAAAGAGACTTTAAAGTCGGCCGGGAAGGCCGAGAGCAGCGCGGCCCTGAAGGCGTCGCACCGCTCGATCTTCTGAACCGTCAGGCACTCCGTGTAGGCCGCCTCGACGTTCGTCTTCAACTCGGCCGGGTCGAAGGCGCGCTCCAGCCGCCCGCCGACCGAATCCGGCACCGTATTTATCTCGTACCGCACGCCGGCGATGAGGCTCAGCCGCTCGTTGACGTGCCACTCGTCCTGTAGGAACAGGTTCGCCTGCGTGAAGCGCAGGCCGACCGACGCGTTGGGGACGTAGGCGAGGGTTTGGAAGAGCCCCGTCGGCGCGCCCATCGCCGCCATCGTGGTCGGCGCGAAGACGTTGGTCGGCGGGGGCTGCCCGCCGGGGATCGTGATGTCCTCAAGGTTCGGAGCCGTGAGCGAGGTGACCAGCCCGTTGAAGACGGCGCGCGGACGGAAGCCGCGCTCCACCTCGCTGTTAATCTGCGTCTTCCTCACGTCGAAACCGAACGTGAAGACGTGACGCACGCGTGTGTAGGTCAGCGTGTCGGCGATCTGGATGGTGTTGTTGGCGCGCCCCTGCGGGAAGTAAGTGGGGTCGACGCCGAGCGGGCTGAAGCCCGGCAGCACGACCTGCCCGAGCGGGCCGGTGAGCTGCTCCGCCGTCGTGATGCCGGAGTAGCCGATGGGGTTGAGCAGCGCGGCCCCGGCCGCGCTGGAGGCCGAGACGTAAGACGTGGGGGGCAGGACGCCCGCGGCCGTCGTCCTCGGGTTGCTGACGTTGAGCAGCAGCGGCGCGTTGAGCAGGAACGGGGTGTCGGGGAAGAACGTCGAGGGGATGAGCGCGGGGTCGCGCGCCTCTTTGAATGAGAGGCGGGTGCGGCCGAAGGAGAAGCGGATCGAGTCGAACAGGCGCGGCGAGAGTTCGCGGTTGAGGAAGAACGCCACGTTCTGGGTGCGCACGCGCGGGCGCTGCGCGGAGTAGATGGCGTCGCCCGTCACGGGGATGACGCTCTTCTCCTGCGTAAAGTTATAGCGCCCGGCCAGCGTGTCGCCGGCGGCGGCCCAGAAGAGATGCCACCACTTGAAGCCGCGCTCCGGGTCGGGCTCGCCGAACTGCGTGTTGAGCTTGCCGGTCAGACGGACGGCGTCGGCGTCGCGCGGCAGCGCGGTCGTGTAGGTGTTCGAGCCGTAGGGGCCGCCGGGGTCGTTGGGGAACGGGTAAAGGCTGAAGATGGCGTTGCCCGGCGTCGTCGCGGGGAAGAGCGGCACGACGCTCGGGTTGAACCCGCTGGTGAGGAAGCCGGTCTCGCCGGTACCGAACGCGCCGCGCTGCGCGACGGTGGGGACGGCGAAGTGCGACTCTCTGGTTCCGCGCTGGCGGAGGTGCTCGAACGATGAGAAGAGGAAGGTGCTCGGCAGCCGCGGGAAGGGGCCGCCGCCCATGAGCCCGACCTGCGAGCGCGACAGGCCGTCTTTGCCCCCCGCGTTATTCGAGACCGTGAGCGGGCGGCCGTCCAGCAGCACGGGGGTATTGTCGGACGACCTCGTCAGCGTCAGAGCGCTCGGACGCCCCCCGGCATCCCGGTCGAAGAAGTCGCGCGCGTTGAGGCGGCCGCTCGTGAAGAAGCCGTACGCGGTGCCGTGGTACTCGTTGCTCCCGGACTTCGTGAGCGCGTTAATCTCGCCGCCGATGTTGCGGCCGAAGCGCGCGTCGCGCAGCGCCGTGATGACCTGCAACTCCTGAAGCGACTCGACGGGCTGCGGGGTCAGCACCACGAAGCCCTGCCGTCGGGTGCCCACGTCCTCGTCGTTGTTGTCCGAGCCGTCAAAGGTGAAGTTGTTTTCGCGGCTGCGCAGGCCGTTGATCGAGAATTGCCCGGGGGAGCCGAAGCCCGGCGCGAGGCCGAGGCCGCCCGCCCCGCTGGTCTCCGGCGGCGGCAGCACCCCCGGCACGAGAAGCACGAACGAGTCGAAGGAGCGGAACCCGGGCAGCGGCAGCCGCTGTAACAGGTCGGGCGTGAAGATGTAGCGCCGCGCCGCCTCCTCGGTCGTCACCAGCGACTCTTCCGCCTCTGATAGCTCGTCCTCCCTGCTCAGCGGGATGGCGCCACAGGCGGCCGGAACCAGACACGGCGGGAAGTCCGTCTTTGCCTGTTGCAGCGGCACGATGTAAGACTCGAACTGGGCGTGCGTGATGGAGAAGAGGTAGGAGGTCTCGCCGGGGTCTGTCGGAACATCAAGCTCGAATTCGCCGCCCCCGCCCGTCCTCGCCTGCTTCTGCAGCGCCAGCGAAGAGCCCTTTCCGCTGTTCGCGACGAACATGTAGAGGGAGACGTCCGCCCCGATTAGAGGGTTCTTATCACTGTCGGTCACCCGGCCCTGGAGCGTCATTTTCGCCGCGGGCGTCGGCTGAGCCCCGTCCTGAACGTCGCCGCCCTGCCCGTCTTTCGCGCGCGCCTCCCCTGTCTTCTCCTTCTGCCCCTCCTGGCCCCGCACGTCACTCACCAGCACGATGTAAGGTTCGTAAGTGCCGGCGGCCGTTCGCCCCGCCCCCGCGCCCTGCGCCGCCTGAGACCCCTGCTGCGGCGCAGGCGAGTTGGGAGGCGTCTGCGCGCGCCTCGGGATTTCATCGAGGTAGAGTGGGACGGTATCGACCCCGACCGTGCCCGTGTACGGAATTTGCGCCCTCCCCATACCTCTGCCACTGTTACTGTAGCCCTCTTTCTCCGCCCAGACTATGACACGCCCCTCTCTCACCGGGGGCGTTGTGAACGTCCCGTTCCTCCTCGTGTCCGTCGAGTTGTAGCAGGGGACGTTCTTTCCCTGATTGCTCAACTCTATGAAGCGCGTTTCCTTCACGACGCAAACCGTGGCCCACTGTCCCACGCTCACATTGCCGTTCTGACTTTTGACCTTGACTTCCCCTGTGGCGGAGCCGAGCTGGGCCGGCACCGGCCGCGGCAGCAGCGCGAGTAGGAACAGCAGGGACAGGGCGGTGGAGGTTGTTTTTACTTTAGAGGTCATCAAAGCTGGCCCTCCGTGTGAAGCAACTGAACAGCCTAACTGCCGGGCTCTTCCTCAGTCGGCGGGGACTGGGGCTCTTTATTTTCTACGCCCGGGGTAACGCGGATGTACTCGTAGAGCACCTTACTGTCGGCGTCGACGCCGACCAACCCGAAGTGTCCGGTGGTGAAGTGATTGTCATCGTCGAACAGTTCGACGACGCCCTTGGTGTCCACATGCGGGTCTTTCGGGTCGGTGCTCTGGAGTCTGAACAGGTACGAGAATTTGTTCCCCTCGGCCGTGACCTTGACGTAAATGTTATCGTCGGGTCGCTGGCCGTAGTTCTTGATGTTGATTAATTGTCTGTCCGGCTTGTTCACATCGAGCGAGACCCGCCCGAAGAAGCACTTGTGAGTCTGCGCCTCGAGGATCAGGTTTTCGCCCTCCCTAATCAGCTCGAAGTAGTAGCCGCAGTAGCCGCCCCGCCAGTCGGGCCACGCGCGCAGCATCCACCCCGCGCGCGTTCCGCTCAGGTGTTGCACCGTGAACTCGGCCACGAAATCACGGAAGACCTTCCCGCGCGCGAAGGCGACGCCTGTCCCGCTCGCCTCCAGCGCCTGATCGTCGGGGTCGTCTTCTCTCCCCGGCACGATGGCCCAGCCGCCCTTGGATAAAGTCCAGACCTTTGTGTCGGGCCTGCCGTCGGCCGTCTTATCGAAGGGTTCTGAGAAGGGGCGCGGGTAGAGCGACGGTCGGATGTAGCGCTTGAGGAGGATGCCGCCGTAGATGACGACGCCGAGAGTGAGGGCGAAGGCGACGACCGTGGCGACCTGCACCCGCCGCCTCGCCGCGGTAAACCAGTTCCGAAAGGCTTTGAGGCGTCCGCGCTTCGGGCGGGGGCCGTCCTTAACGGGCGCCTCGCCTACGCCGTCCTGAACTTCATCCCGATCATTCGCCGCGCCCGCTTCGAGTTCACTCTGAATCTTCTCGATCCGGCCCTCAAGGTCTTTGATTTGCCTCTCGATGATGACGCGGTGGGCGAAGCCGGGCGTTTGGTCAAGCTCGTCGTTAGCCGCCGCGTACTGCTCGACGAGGGCCGCGAGGCGTTTTTCCTGCGCCTGCCTCTTCTTATTCCGCCATAGATTAAACATGGTGCGCCGGAAATTATTGCTTAATCTTGGGTGTCGGTTTCGGTAAGGCTGAACTGATCGTTGCTTTCCGGTGGTCGCGTCCTGAGGCTGCACCGAAAGCCGTGGGTCGCGCGGGCCGCGCGGGCACGGCACAAAGAGTAGTGCTGCGGGGGCACTTCCGTCAACACGCATCCGGCGCAAAGGTGGGCGTTGAATAGTCCGCCGGCTTGATGCTATTCTCGGGCGAGATTGTCGGGTACTCACGCTTCTCTGGCCGTCCGTAAGCTCAAAGATTGTTGACGCCGTACCCGCAGCATTACTGCCGAAATATCTTTGGCGATCCCTTAGAAAGAAAGTTATCCGTCGTGCGCGACGGCGCGGGCTCGGCGGAGTTGTACTCATACTGTGGGGTCGGGTGCGAGAGGGTCGAGCCTCTGACAAACCGGCCGGGTGGAGGTGAAGACTCTTGACTCTGACGCAGGCCGTCGCAAAACTTTCTGTGAAGGGAATCGCCAGCCCGTACGTCGGAACCGCATGGCTCTGCTCGCGGCAGCACGCCATGACGGCGGCCCACTGTGTGGGCGATAGAGGCTCCCGGGTACTGCTGACGGGCGGCGTCACACTCCAGTTTCCATGGGGGGCCGTGGCGGCCACCGTCGCGCGGCACGACTTCGACCTTGACGCGGCGCTCCTCGCGCTCGAATCGCCGGCACCGCCCGACGTGACGCCGACCCCGGTCGGGATTCTGCCCGCGCTCAACCCGTGGCCACAGGGCCCGCAGGCTTTGGGTTGGCACGCCTACGGCTACCCCACCGCGCACCAGTCGGGGATGACGCTCACGGGGTTAATCTCGTCCCCGCATGGGAACGTCAACGGAAACCCGGCCGTCGAGTTGTACTGCCACATGGGCGGCCTGGGCTCCCTCGAAGGCGTGTCCGGTTCCGCCGTCTGCCACGGCGCATACGCCTTCGGCCTGATTCGCTACGGCCCCCCGCAGCTCGGACAGATGGTCATCCACGCCACCTCGCTCAAGGACATCGCCGTAAAGTTCCCGGAGGTGGACGCGCTCCTGTCGGCCGCCACCCCGCAGGGCACTGCGGCCGCGCAGGGGAACACGCTCCGGCAGGCGCAGATTACAGCCTTCGGCAAGCGCCTCGCGGCCTTCATCGAAGAGTACGAAGCGGTTAATGCCGAACTCGACCGTGTGATAGACCCGACGATGCGCATTCGTCTCGGGAGGCAGGCCGAGAGGCTGGAAGAGTCCATCAGGAAGACCGAGGCTCAGCTCAACGACTTGCGTTGAAGGCGAAAAGGTATGAGCAAGTCCACGCGCGAAGCTATCATCGATGTCTACTCCAAGAGGGAGGCGCGACTGCTGGAAGAGTTCGCCGCCCTGAACGACCAACTCGACATGTCCGGGGACGTGACGGAGAAGATACGACTCAAGCGGGCAATCGTTGCGAAGGAGACCGAGCTGAAGGAGGTCGCGGACAAAATCGCGCGCGAGCGCATCGCCGTGCCCGGCACGCGCGCGCGCCACGCGGCGGTGGAAGAGCACCTGCCGATGATCGACTTCCAGGAGGCAGTCGAGGTCGTCGAAGGGCGGTTCGGCATCGGCGGCATCGAGGGGGCCGCCGGCGTCTTCATCATGCAGAACGGTCGCCCGATGGGGGGCGAATGGTGCATCGCCCGCATCAAAAGCCGGCTGGCTATGGAGACGCACGAGGTGAAGTACTACCCCGTCGGGTTCTCGTCGGGCGGGCAGCTAGATGAGTGGGGGTTCCTGCATCAGCTCGCCAGCTACGTCAACTTAGGGGGCGAGTACGACGACATCACGGCCTACGCGCGAGATGTCACCAGAAAGATCGCCGACGGCCTGCCGCCGGGTTGCATAGCATTCATCGAAGTAAGCCACTGGGACTACGTGCATCCGCAGGAGCGCGTGCTGAGCTGGCTCATCAACGACTTCTGGGTGCCCTTCGTCCGCGAGCTGCCGAACATCCACCGGGAGCGGCGCAGGGTGAGGCTGGTGCTCATGATTGTCGCGGAATCGTCGCTGCCGCCCGCGCTCTTAGACCTGCCCGTCTGCTGTAAAGGGCCCGCCGACTTCCACAGCGAGAGGGTCATCGAACTCGCCCTCCGGAACTGGACGCGCGAAGAGATCAAGGCGTGGCTGGAGAAGTACACCGACCTGGAGGCGCGCCGGATTGATCGGACGCTGGAGGTCGTCTACAACTCAAGTCACTGCGGCGTGCCGGGCCTCGTCCGCGATGCCTTACACGATCACCTCTCATAAGGAGCCGAGACATGAGCGCGACGCGCGAACACCTCTTCACCGGCGGGGGCAATCCCGCCGCCGACAGGCATCCCGACGCGCCCGCCGAGCCCGAGCCCTACGTGGCCTCCGAAGGGCTGATCGAGGCGGTCAACCTCGCGATTTATCTGAGACGCCCCCTGCTGCTGGAGGGCGAGGCCGGCTCCGGCAAGTCGCGGCTGGCGCGCGCCATCGCCTACGAGCTTGGGCTGCCCCTCTACTCGTGGCACGTACGCTCGACGAGCAGGGCGCAGGACGGGCTCTATAGTTACGACGCCATCAGGCGGCTGCACGACGTGCACCTGCTGGAGCTGACGCGGCAGCGGTCAGGGGACGCGGGCGCGGTTCAAGGCTCTGACCCGAGCGACCCGACCGGCTACCGCAAGCTCGGCCCGCTGGGGCGTGCCTTCCACGTTGGCGACCGACCCGCCGTCGTCCTGATTGACGAGATAGACAAGGCCGACGTTGACTTCCCGAACGACCTCCTCGCCGTCCTCGACGACCCGTGGATGTTTGAAATCCCCGAGACGGGTGAGGAGGTCAGGGCGTCGGAGCAGAAGCCCATTGTCATCATTACCAGCAACAAGGAGAAGGGCAACCTGCCGGCGCCGTTCCTGCGCAGGTGCCTCTACTACTTCGTCGAATTCCCTGACGACGAGGAGCGGCTGCGTCTCATAGTCGAAAAACATTATGAAACGCGTGACTCGCCGCCATCGCCCGGCTTGGTCAGCGCCGCCGGGCGGCGTTTTCTGGAGGTGCGCAGGGAAGGGCTTCTCCACAAAAAGCCGGGCACCAGTGAATTCCTCGACTGGGTCGAAGCGCTCAGGGGGTTCGGGGGTGGGGGCGAACGCGTTCCACCAGACAAAGGCGACATCCCGTATCCCGAGGTGCTGTTCAAGCTTCGTGCGGACTGGCAGCGCTACGTCTTAGGTAAATGATAAGTGCGGAGCAGCGAGAGCTGTTGATTACACTGTTCCTCAACCTGCGCCGCTCGGGGTTCGACCTGGGCGTGGGAGAGTTGCTGGCCGCTGTCAGTGCGTTGGAGGGGGGCTGGGGTGCGGGCGATACGGAGTCTTTGGGGAGGACGGCGAGACTCCTTTGGTGCCATTCGCCCGACGAACTGCGCGAGTTCGAGACCGTCTGGGATTTGAGCGCCGGCCGCACACCCGCGGCGAAGCCTCCGGTGCAGAGTGCGGAGCCTAACCCTGACACCGGCGAGGGTCATCAGGAGCAGCTCGATGCCCCTCCGGAGGAGCACCCAGACGCGCCGAAGGTAGACGCCGCGCTGACGCCGTTCCCGGTCAACGCCCCCGAGTTGCCCGCGGCAGCGGGGGCAGCCGACCTGCAAGCCTACTGGCCGGTCTCGCGACGATTCATGTTATACGCATGGCGATACCTGCGTCGGCCGGTGGCGGACGGCCCGGCCGATGTAATGGACATCCGTGCCACGGTGGAGCAGGCCGCACGACAAGGCTTCTACCTCTCGCCGGTATACCGGCGCAGGGAGCGCAACGATGCCCATCTAATACTGCTCATCGATCAGGGCGGCTCGATGGCGCCCTTCCATCATCTGACGCGCGACCTCACCCAGACCGCTCTGGACGAGAGCAGCATCCAGCGGGTCGAGGTCTTTTACTTCCACGACGTCTGGTCGTCTGACCTCTATCTCGATCTGTATCGCACGCTGCTCGTGCCGGCCGAGGCGGCGCTCAGGGAGTGCTCGAATGACTCCAGCGTGCTGGTCGTGAGCGACGGCGGCGCGGCGCGCGGGCGGAGGGAACCGGAGCGCGCCCGCGACACCGCCAGATTCTTACACCGGCTCAAGCACCATACCTCGCTGCTCGCGTGGTTGAATCCGATGCCCGTGGATCGCTGGGCCGACACTTCGGCGCAGACCGTCTCGCACCTCGTGCCGATGTTTCAGATGGACCCGGACGGCTTTAGCAGCGCCGTAGATGTCCTGCGCGGCCAGCCGTTTCAGCATTACCGTTAGCCGCCACGCGCCGGCGGGCGGGGCACCGACATGGAATACGAAGGAGCAAGGATTAAAGTCGAGCGACTCGCCCAAAGGTTTGGCGAGCCTTATAAGCTTCTGGCTTACCACGCGGCCCTCCCGTTAATGCTGACTCCCGAGCTGCTTAATTACCTGCGCAACAAGTTCCTCGGCGATAAAGTCCCGTGGGTGGCGGAAGTGGATTTACTCCTCTCAGACCTGTGCAAGGAGGTCGCCTACGAGCAGTTCGCCATGGAGCCGGACACGCGCGCCTACCTGTTGGCCGAGGCCGACAAGAATCTCGGGCGTCCGCACATGCAGGACGTGGCGCGCCTCCTCATCAGGTACGTCCAATCTCTCTCCGGCTCGGCGTCCGCCGCCGCGAGGCATCAGCTACAGGCGCAGCGCTGGGCCGCGATGGTCTACCTCGACGAGCAGAGGGAGAGTGCCGTGCAGGAGATCGCCGAGTCATTCCTGCGCTCGATGACGCCCGTCGCTTCGGCCGCCGGACATCTGGGGAGTTTGCCGATAGACGAATCCGAACTGGCGCGCCTATCGCAGATTACGAAGATACTCGCGCCGCAGTTGGAAGCCTCGCGTGAGTTGGTCGAATACGCGGCGGAGGTCAGCAGAATCCTCGCGGCGCGGGGTGCGGATGCGCAAGCCGCTGCGGCCGGCAGTAAGCCGGCCCGCGTGGCGGATGTGGCCTTACCCGCGCCCGCTGTGCTGCTCGGCGAGACTATTCCGGAGGAAGAGGAGGACGAGGAGCTGGAGGATTACACGGAAGACGATCTGTTTATCGGCTTCAGCAGCGAGGATCAGAGCTTTCTCAACGGTTATTTACTGCCGCGCCTGGTAGCGGCGGGACTAGGGTGCCAGTTGTTTCAATACCGGCCCGGCGGCAAAGACGTATTGGACGACTTGGTAAGTAGGGTAAGGAGAGGCGGCCGCGCTCTGTTACTTCTGAACTCCCACTCAGTCTCGGAAATCAGGGGGCTGCAAGGACTCCTCGACGACGCGCCCGATTACCATGAGCTTGAAGATAAATTTCTGTTGGGCTTCACGCAGCAGATGAAGCTGCCCCACCAGCTCCGCAAGCTGAGAATTTACCGCTTCTACGGAGCACCCGGGCAGATCGAGGACGAGCTGAAACTCCTGTTGGACACGCGCTTCTACGACGCCTTCCACGATCACCTGACAAGGCTGCCGAACCGCGCGCTCTTCATGGATCACCTCAAGCTCGCCATCGCGCGCGCACGCCGCAACCCCGGCACGAAGTTCGCCGTGCTCTCCCTCGGCCTCGACCGCTTCAAGGTCATCAACAACGCGTTCGGGCACACCATCGGCGACCAGCTCCTCGTCCGCGTCGCCGACCGCCTTGAGTCGTGTCTTCGGCCCGGCGACACGGTCGCGCGCATCGGCGGCGACGACTTCGCCATGCTACTGGAAGACATTGAAACCCCGGAGGCGGAGGTCGAGATGGCGGAGCGCGTACAGAAGGCCCTTACGCAGCCCTTCCAAATCGGCCGCCATGAGGTTCTAGTAACCGTCAGCATTGGCGTCGCGCCGTCGTCGACGGGCTACGAGCGCGCCGAGGACATCCTGCGCGACGCCGACACGGCGATGTACCGGGCGAAGTCTCTGGGCAAGGCGCGCTACGAGATCTTCGACAAGGCGATGCACGCCCGCGCCATCAACCTCCTCCAGATGGAGACCGACATGCGGCGCGCGCTCGAGCGCGAGGAGTTCGTCCTCCACTACCAGCCCA
>JBEVKV010000051.1:0-3468 GCA_040509515.1 Pyrinomonadaceae bacterium
AAGGGAGGAAAGGCGCGACGGCCTTCTTCCCTTACCCCTTCCACTTTAACCCTGACCCCGGAGCGTTTCGCTACTCGCCGCCGATGGGCGGGATGTTGATGGGGGCGCGGCGCGGGAGCGCGGCGGGCTCGGACTCTTCGACCTGCGCGAGCGTCTCGCGGAAGATTTCGATCTGCCCGCCCTCGTCGAGCCGGCGGCGCGCTTCGACGAGGTAGTCGTCGAAGACCTGATTGCGCCGCTCGGAGAGCGCCGTCTCGGTGAGCGACCCGCGCTGCTTGTCGAACTCCGCCGGGTCGGCGTCCTTGCGCGCCTTGACGGCGACGACCACCCACCTGTCGCCGACCTTGACCGGCGTCTTGGTCACCTCGCCGGCCTTGAGCGCGAAGACCGCCGCGTCGAGCGCGGGGTCAGCGCCCGCCGTCCCCATCGGGCGGCCGAGCTTGAAGGCCGCCTCGTCCTCGGCCTTGAGCCCCGCCCGCTCGGCCGCGGCCTTGAGGGCGTCGGCGCTGCCCGCGCCCGCGGCTATCTCGCGCGCGGCCGCTTCGAGCCGCTCGGTGGCGCGCGTGCGCTTGAGGTCTTCGGCGACCTTGTCCTTCACCTCTTCGAGTTCGGGGATGCGCGGCTCGCGCTTCTCGACGAGCTGCGGGATGGCGAAACCGCTCTTGATGCCTACGCGCTCGCCGACCGCGCCGGCCTCTTCGAGCGGCTTGACGACATCCTCGAACTGCGGGCTGTTGCCGATCTCGGGCACGTCGTCGCCGGGCTTGATGAAGCCGGTCTCCCTGACCATCTCGCCCGGCGACATGTTGGCCTCGGCCGCGAGTTCCTGCGCCACCTTCTGCGGGTCGCGCGTCTCCTTCAGCCGCTCCTGCGCCTTCTGCGCGAGCTGCGCGGCGACGGCGTAGGAGCGGCGGTTGCGGAGGCTGACGAGCAGCTCCTGCCGCGCGTCCTCGAAAGACTTCGGCACGGCCGGGCCGCGCCGGAAGATGTAGTAGGCGTTGCCGGTCTTGAGGGGGTCGCCGACCTGACCCTCCTTCCACTCAAGCGTGTTCTGCAGAAGCTCGGCCGCGCCGGCCGCCGGGTTGGGTCTGCGGTTCGGGTTGCGCCTGACGGGGTTCGGGAGCCAGCCGCCGGCCTGCGCCGTCGCAGGGTCTTCGGAGTTGCCGCGCGCCTGCTCGGCGAAAGCCTCCTCGGGCGCGGTCAGGTCGGGCTGGCGCATGCGGCCGACCAGCTCGGTCGCCTTGTTCAAGACCTCCTGGTCAAGCTCGGGGCGCGCGACCTTGAGAACGATCTGCTGGACGCGCACGCCCGCCATCTTGTTCTCGGGCTTGAGCGAGTCGTACTCGGCGCGCAGGTCTTCGTCCGAGATTTGGAGCTTCGCCCCGACCTTGTCCTGATTGACGAAGACGTAGCGAATCTTCTTCTGCGGTTCGAGGAAGCGGTAGTCGGTCTTGTGCGCGTCGAAGTACTGGCGCAGCTCGTCGTCCGACGGCGTAATCTTCGCGGCCAGCTCTTCGGCGGTGACGGGGACGTAGGTCACGTCGAAGGTCGTGTTGTCGCGCATGAACTGGTCGCGCACTTCGGCCTCGGAGACCTGCGCGCCGGCCGAGACGAAGGCGCGCAGCTTCTCGGCGGCCAGCGCGTCGTACATGCTATTCCTGTAAAGCTCGATGTCGCCGAAGTTCCGCACGACGTAGTCCTCGGCGCGCTTCACGTCTTCGGCCGAGGCGAGTGCGAACTGCCGGGCGATGGCGTCGTCCACCTCCTTGCCCGAGGCGGTCAGGCCGAGCCGGCGCGCCTCCTGCACGGAGATGCGGCTGTTGATGGCTTGGTCGAGGATGCGGTCGTTGGTCATCCCGATCTGCGCGAGCGTGAAGTTGCCGCCGAACTGGTTCTCGATCTTCTTCCTGAGGAGCGAGAAGTCGGCGACCGTCACCTCGTCGCGGCCGACGCGGGCGAGCACCTGCTTGTTCTTGAAGGGGTTGGCGACGGCCGCGCCCGAGCCGTTGTAGACGCCGGCGACGACCATGCCGAGGACGACGATGACGGCGAAAAAGATGATGACGAGGTTACGCGTCTTCTCCAGCCGGCTGAAAAACTTGAGCATTTCCCGATTACCTTCCCGTAAACAGAGGAGTCTAGGAGTTCTGGCGGCGTGCGCGCCCTCTAGGACGCGAGCAAAGCGTCTCCCGCAAAAGGCGAATTGTAGCCGACGCCCCACGCGCCGCGCAAATACGGTAGCCGGTAGTCAGTAGACAGAAGTCAGTAGAAAAACCTTTGACGGCCGGACGCCCGGTCGTGAAGCGTGCCCATCCGCTGGGCGGAGCCCTACTGACTTCTGTCTACTGGCTACCGGCTACCGTCTACTGCTATCCTCCCGCATCATGGACTTTCCAATCTGGGCGTGGGTGGGTTTCGGGGTCTTCATCCTGTTGATGCTGGCGCTCGACCTGGGCGTGCTCAACCGCAAGGCGCACACGGTGACGTACCGCGAGGCGGCCGTCTGGAGCGCGGTGTGGGTGACGCTGGCGATGATTTTCGCGGGGCTCGTCTTCTGGAAGACCGGCCGGCAGACGGGGCTCGAATTCCTCACCGGCTACGTCATCGAGCTGTCGCTCTCGGTCGATAACCTCTTCGTCTTCCTGCTCATCTTCTCCTACTTCAAGGTGCCGGCGAAGTACCAGCACCGCGTCCTCTTCTGGGGCGTGTTGGGCGCGCTCGTCATGCGCATGACGATGATCGGCATCGGCGCGACGCTCGTCGAGCGCTTCCACTGGATTCTCTACATCTTCGGCGCGTTCCTCATCTACACCGGTTTCAAGATGCTCCGGCAGGACGAGGGGCAGACGAACCCCGAGGACAACCCGCTCGTCCGCTTCGTGACGCGGCTCATCCCCATCACGCGCCACTACGAGGGCGAGAAGTTCTTCACGGTCTCGAACGGCAAGAGGATGGGGACGCTGCTGCTGCTCGTCCTCGTCATCGTCGAAGTCTCCGACCTCGTCTTCGCGGTGGACTCGATCCCGGCCATCTTCGGCATCACGACCAACCCGTTCATCGTCTACACGTCGAACGTCTTCGCCATCCTCGGCCTGCGCTCGCTCTACTTCCTGCTCGCCGGCGTGGTCGAGAAGTTCCACTACCTGAAGGTCGGGCTCGCCATCGTGCTCATGTTCGTCGGCGTCAAGATGCTGACCGAGGGCTACATCCACGACCGCTTCGGCGTGGGCAAGGAGACGGTCATCCTCGTCTCGCTCGGCTTCGTCTTCGTCGTGCTCGCCGCCTCGGTCGTCCTCTCGCTGTTCCGCCCCGTCGAGCCCTCCGATCAGGTCGAGGTCGAACTGCCCGCCGACTTCAACTCGCCCTTCGACGACGACCACGGCCGCCTCGGCGCGGACGAGAGAATTCTGCAGGAAAAGCAGTAGGCTCGGGCTCCGGGGCTGAAAATCGTCTCACCGAGGCTGAAGG
>JBEVKV010000052.1:0-22714 GCA_040509515.1 Pyrinomonadaceae bacterium
TAGAGAAGCGAGAGGCTTTCTGACGAGTCGAGCGCGGTAACGCATACGAGGTATTGCCTTTTCCCCTTGTTCTTAAGTTCTGGACAGACTGAAGCTTCGCCCGGAAATGGAAAGTTTACTTCGGGTGTTGACAACGGTCAAACGCCGGGTTCGGGCTTGAGGTTGCGTCCTATAACAATAGTTATGTCAAATAAACTTTGCTTCATTCAATCCAAGTACATCCCGTATTTTTGGCAAAGCATTAGCGCAAACGGTTGGTGGTTGATTATCGGACTCCTAAACTACTTACTCCTCCTGAGCATTTGCGCCCAACCCAGAATCGCCGTGAGCGGCTATGCGCGCCGAGTGTTACCATGTCGGCCACAGGGACGCCTTCCGCGAATCCGTCCGCCGGCTCAAGGCGTACGCACAGGCGGGCGCAGACGTGCTCTTCGCCTCGGGCGTCCACGAGCCCGAAGAGGTCAAGGCGCTCGTAGAATTCGCGGGTCTCGGAGGTGAGTAAAAAGATGAAGATTCTTATCGGCTATGACGGCTCTGAAGGCGCGGACGCGGGGCTCGAAGGGTTGCGGCGCGCGGGATTGCCGCCGCGGGACGTGGAGGCGCTCGTCGTCACGGTCGCAGAGGTGTGGCTCCCTTCCCCGCCGGGCGACGAGGTCGTGGACGACACCTTCCCTTCGCAGATTCCCGAGGCCGTCAAGCGGATGCGCGAACGAGCCGCACGTCTGGTCGAACAGGCGGAAGCTCTGGCCGAGCGCGGGGCGGAGCGCGTGCGGAGCGTCTTCCCGCAGTGGGCGGTCGGCCACGAGGCGCAGAGCGGCTCGCCCGCGTTCGAGCTGCTGCGCCGCGCCGACGAGTGGCAGCCGCGGCTCGTCGTCGTCGGCTCGCAGGGCCGCACGGCTTTGGGGAGGTTCGTGCTGGGCAGCGTGTCGCAGAAGGTTCTGACGGAGGCACGCACCTCGGTTCACGTCGCCCGGCGCGCGACGGGCTCCGGCGAGTCGGCCGCCCGCGTCGTGTTAGGCGTCGACGGCTCGCCGGGCGCGCGGGCGGCGGTGCGGGCGGTCGCCGCGAGGAGTTGGACGCCGGGCAGCGAGGTGCGCGTCGTCGTCGCTCAGGACTTGATGAAAGCCTTCCCCGTCTCTCTTCTCGCCGCGCCGGCCGAAGAGTCCGCGGACGGGGTGCGCGGGGCCGGGCAGGCGCAGGCGGAACAGTTTGCGGCAACTGCGTTGGAGGAGCTGCGCGCCGGACTGGGCGACGGGGGCGTCACCGTGTCGTCGGTGGTTGACGACGGCGCTCCGAAGCAGGCGCTCGTCCGGCTCGCCGAGGAGTTCGGCGCCGACTGTATCTTCACCGGCGCGACCGGCTACAGCAGCCGCGTCGAGCGCTTTCTGCTGGGCAGCGTCTCGGCGGCGGTCGCGGCGCGCGCCCACTGTTCAGTCGAGGTCGTCCGCGGTTAGAATCTACCCCGGCCCGGAGTAAGCGTATGTATGTATAAACCGATTCGCATACTGTTGCAGACCACCATTCCTCTCGCCGAGGACGATTGGCACGTCGGCCGCTTCTCAATGCTCCGCGACCATCTGGCCGCTCTGTCCGACAGCGCCGGGCGCGCGCTCTGCGAAGTGACGGCGCGCGACCGCGGGGCGAACACCGGCGGCGACGACGAGGTTTTGAGCCGGCTCGACTCGACCGACTTCGACGAGCTGTGGCTCTTCGCGGTGGACGTCGGCGACGGGCTGACCGAGGCCGACTGCCGTGGCATCACACGCTTCCGCCAGCGGGGCGGCGGGCTGCTCACGACCCGCGACCATCAGGATTTGGGCTCCTCGCTCTGCACGCTCGGCGGCGTGGGGGGCGCGCACTTCTTCCACAGCAAACATCAGGATTCCGACGAGACCCGGCGCGCGCGCGACGATCAGGCGACCGGCAATATCTCATGGCCCAACTACCACTCGGGCAGCAACGGCGACTACCAGTCGGTGACGCCCGCGGGGTCTGTTCACGAACTCCTTCGGAACCCCGCGTCCTCTTCGGGCCGGGTCGAGCACTTCCCGGCGCACCCGCACGAGGGTGGGGTCGGCGTGCCCGAAGGCGCGTCCCACGCCCGCGTCATCGCCACCGGGGTGAGCAAGGTCACGCGGCGACCCTTCAACCTGATCGTCGCCTTCGAGCGGGAGCTTGACGAGCACGGGAACACTCTCGGCCGGGCCGTCGCCGAGTCGAGCTTTCATCACTTCGCGGATTACAACTGGGACATCTCGAAGGGCTGCCCGAGTTTCGTCGCGGAGCCCCCCGGCGACCAGATTAAACGGGAGCCCGAGAAGCTCGAAGACGTGAAGGCGTACGCGTCAAACCTCGCCCTCTGGCTCGCCGGGCGGACTCCGGTTTGAGCAGTTGCCGCCCGGCGTATGAGCGGTGCCGGGCGCGCGTTAATATCGAGGCGGAGGGACAGGATATTGACGGCAGAAGAGAGAGAGTCTAACGGGCCGGTGTCGGCGGCCACGCGCGGGCGTCTGGGGGAGGTGCGGCGGGCGCTGCTGCGCCTGCACAAGGTGCTGCTCGAAGCGGAGCGCGCCTCGTACGAGCGCGACAGGGGGAGCGTCGGCGGGAGCGGCGAGTTCCTGCAACTCGTCGTCAACGACCCCTGGTTCGCGTGGCTGCGGCCCGTCTCGGAACTGATCGTGCGCATCGACGAGTTGCAGGAGCCCGCGCAGGAGGCGACGGAGCAAGAGGCGCTGGCCGCGCTGGGGCAGGCGGCCGCGCTCGTCAGGCCGACCGACGGCGGCGAGTTCGGGAGCCGCTACCGCGAGATTTTGCAGCGATCCCCGGACGCCGTGCTCGCGCACGCCGGCCTGTCCAGACTGCTGCCGACGCCCAAAGCCGGGCCGATGAGCGAGCCCGAGATAGACGAGAACCTCGCGGAGTCATTCCCCGCGAGCGACCCGCCTTCGTGGACGCTCGGGACTAATCACGCGGCGAAGGGCTCGGGCGAGAACGACCCCGCAGAAGAAGGCTCATCAGGAGAGGGACGACATGGCTAACGGCTGCCCGCACCTGAGTCAGATCAGCGAGGTCACGCCGAGCGCCGAAGGGTGCGAGGAGTGTCTGAAGACGGGGAGCTGGTGGGTGCATCTCAGGCTGTGCGAGTCGTGCGGCCACGTCGGCTGCTGCGACAGCTCGCCAAACAAGCACGCGACGAAGCACTTCCGCCACACGGGACACCCCATCGTCAAATCGTTGGAGCCGGGCGAAGAGTGGGGCTGGTGCTACGTCGACGAGATGTTCTTCGAGTCGCTTTGAAGTAATACGAGCCTTCGGCGCGCCATGCCGCCTCTTGCCTGCTTCTCATTACCGCGCGGGGTCAATCGCGGGCGAGCCGTCCGCCTCCGCGGGCCGCTGCCTCCCTTCGATGAGCAGGAGGGCGACAAGCGCACTCGCGAGCGCGAGCGCCGCGGCAATCAGCATGACGACGCGAAAGCCGCTCACGAACGACTCTTCGACGACACGTTCGACCGCCCGCCCGGTCTCGGGCTTTAAAGACTCCGGTACAGAGACCTCGGCCAGACGGCTCGCCTGCGCTTCGAGGGTGCTACGGGTCTCGGCGGGGATGTCTAAAGGCCGGAGTGCGTCGCTATAATTTCGTGCGAAGGCCCCGGCCATGACGACCCCGAAGACGGCGATAGAGATGAGCCCCGCCGTCCGCGCGACCGCGTTGTTGACGCCCGACGCGATGCCGGCGTGCCGTTCTTCGACCGCGCCCATCACGGTCGTCGTGAGCGGCGCGACGGTCGCGGCCATGCCGAGGCTCAGCACCAGCACCGCCGGGAAGAAACTCGTCCAGTAACTGCCGGCGCCGGCGCCGGGCAGCGTGAAGAGTGCGAAGCCCGCGCCCGCCACGACGGGGCCGACGACGAGCGGCAGTCTCGCGCCGTAGCGCCGGACGAGCCCTCCCGCCCAGCGCGACAGGAGGAACATCGTCAGCACGAACGGGAGGAGCGCGGCCCCCGCCCCGGTCGGCGAATAGCCCTGCACTTGAATCAGGTTGAACGGCAGGAAAAACATCAGCCCGCTGAGCGCCGCGTAGAGGAAGAGTGTCAACAGATTCGCCCCCGCGAAGGTCTTCGAGCGAAAGAGCGCCAGAGGCATCATCGCCTGCGCGCCTCGCCTGTGCTCGACGAAGACGAAGAGCGCGAGCAGGGCGACGCCCGCCAACAGTCCCGCCAACACGCGCGGGGACGTGAAGCCGCTCGCGCTCGCCTCGACCAGCCCGTAGACCACCCCGCCCAACCCCAGAGTCGCGGCCGCCGCGCCGAGGATGTCTACGCGCGCCCCGGCGCTCTCGTCGTGGCTCTCGGGCACGCGCCACCACGTAATCGCCATCACGACGGCCGCGAGCGGAAGGTTGATGAAGAATATCCAGCGCCACGAAGCGTTCGAGACGAGCCAACCGCCGAGCACAGGCCCGACGCCCGCCGAGATGGCCGTAAAGCCCGACCATGTGCCGATGGCCCGCCCGCGCTCCTCTTCGGAGAACGAGGCGCTGATAATGGCGAGGCTTCCCGGGACGAGCAGCGCCGCGCCCACACCCTGCACGGCGCGCGCGGCGATGAGCTGGGCGATGCCCTGCGCCAGCCCGCAGCCGGCCGAAGCTATCGCGAAGAGCAGGATGCCCGCGGAGAAGGCGCGCCTCCGGCCCCAACGATCACCCAGAGAGCCGCCGACCAGAATCAGCGCGGAGAGCAGCAGCGAGTAAGCCTCGACGATCCACTGCGCCCCGGCGATGTCCGTCCCCAACTCGCGCTGGAGCACGGGCAGTGCGACGCCCACGACCGTGCCGTCGATGAAGGTGAGGCTCGACCCCAGAATGGTCGCCGCCAGCACCCACGGCGCGGCCGGCTTCGGGCAAGGGGTCTGCGCCGAGCCGGCCCGGATTGCCGTCTCGTCACACGGCGCTTTCACAAACGTTGACATACACGCCCCCTCGCGTTTCGCCCTTCACCCGACCGCCGTCATCGTGCCCGCCGGATGAGCTTCTTCGGTAGTGCTGCAAAAAATTTCTGTGCGCCCAGTAGATTGAGGCAGACGGATAAGCTAAGACACAACTAATTGTAGCCAAAATATTTTTTGCGACACTACCCTCGCCGGTCGCTCTGACGCCGACGCGCGCCCAAATTGCCTCGCAGCCAGATCAACCAATCGAACAGCCAGATTTACTAATGGAAGAGTATTGCCTGAAAAGCGGGCAGCATGTAAGGTGTCCAACGTTCGAGCGCACGCAAGGGACTTCTGCAATTCCTGACAGGAAGCGCTACCAAAAGTCCTCACACACCACTGTTAGATTTACGGCATAAAGCGGCGTAGTTAAGTTTCAGCAAGGAGCGGCTGCGCCCACTCACACGCCTGTGTGCGGAACACTGCCGTAGTAATAAAGTTTTGTTAAGGAGACCACCGATGATCAGACGTTTACTGTCGATGGCTACGCTTGTCGCGGTCTACCTCTTCCCGCTGCAAGGGATAGCCAGGGCCAACACGACAGTGGCCCCCGCTAATCCGCCTTCACCGGCTCAGAGCCAGTCATGTTCTTCGTGTTCCGGGGGCGACTCGGACGCTCCTGCCAACCCTTACGATCAATTCGCCACCGTCGGCCGCAACCCGCTGGTGAGCCCTCTCACGCCGTCCGCCCGCTCGACCTTCGAGGGCGCGGTGGCGAAGTTCGCGAGCACCGCCACCGGGAGCCTGAGCTTCTCCGTCAAAGACCTCGAACTGAAGGGCCAGCCGTCAATCGCCTTTGAACGCACCTACGCCAGCGACCGCACCGAAGACCTCGGGCTGGGCCGCGGCTGGTTCTTCACCTACAGCGATACGATCACGCTCGGCCAGTCCTCCGGCACGCTGACCACCAGCAAGGGGGCCGTCATCAGCTTGCAGCGGAAAGGCAACAAGCTCACCCCGTCGGGCCCTAACGACCTGCTCCAGCAGGCCACGTTTCAGCTCGCCGACGCCAACACCATCACGCAGAGCGCCAACGACATCACCGCCGTCTTCAGTAAGGCGGGCGAGGTCTACCAACTGAGCCGGCTGACGGACAGCAACGGCAACACCATCACGATCAACCGCGGCGACGACGGCCGGGTCGTCGGCGTCAGCGCCGGCAACGGCTCCGCGCTGACCTTCGAGTGGTCGGGCGGCAAGGGCTCGCGGCTGCTCGGCGTTTCCGACAGCGCCGGCCGCAGCGTCTCCTTCAAGTCCTCCGGTGGTCTCCTGCGCTCCTCGTCCGACGCCGTCGGACGCGCGACGACCTACGACTACGCGGGCGAGCAGTTGACGCGCGTCAGCGACCCGCTCGGCCGCACCCTGCTCAAGGCGAGCCACGACGCCGCGGGCCGCGTGAAGGAGCTTGGCGATTCGGTCGGCACCATCTATCTACAGTACGACTCGGCCGCTCGCGGCATCTCGCGGCGGACGGTCGTGACCGACGCTGCGGGCGCGCGGGTAGTCTACGAGCACAACGCGCTCGGGGCGCTCGTCAAGTCCGACGACGGCGCGGGTCAGGTCCTGACGATGGAGTACGACGCCTCGAACAAGCCCGTGCGGGTCGCCAACGCGGCGGGCGCCGAAGCAACCATTGAGTACGACGCGCAAGGGCGCGTGAAGCGCGCGGTTCTCCCCGGCGGCGCCGAGACGGCCTACGACTACGACGCCGACGGCAGACTCACCGCCAAGGAGAACGGCGTGCGCCGCGAGTTCACGCGTGACGCGCGCGGCAACATCACCGCCGTCAGCGTCCACAACGCCGCGGGCGCCGTCAGCGGCTACACCGCGTCCGTGGACGCGCGCGGTCAGGTCACCAAGCTCGTCGGCGGGGGGCAGGAAATGTCCCTGTCCTACGACGCCGCCGGCAACCTCGTGGGACTCAACAAGACGGGGTACGGGCGTCTGGAGATCAAGCGTGACGCCGCGGGGCGCGCGCGGAAGACGCAGATGCCGGACGGGCTGACGCAGTTTGTTGACTACAACGAGCGCGGCGAGGTGACGCGCCGCGCCGACAGCAAGGGCCACTCTCTGGTCTACGAGCGTGACGCCGGCGGGGCTCTGACGAAGGTCACGGCCGCCAACGGCAACTGGATGCGCGCGGTGCGCGACGAGGCGGGCCGCATCACCTCGGTTCACGCCGCCAACGGCCGCTCGCGCCACTTCGCGTACGACGCGCGCGGTGCCGTGACCGAGTTCGTCAACGCGAAGGGCGTCAAGCATAGCTTCAGCTACGACAGGCAGGGGCGGATGAGCGGCATCATCGACAGCCACGGCAACAAGATGACGTTCGAGCGCGACGCCAGAGGCCGCGCCAAGCGCATCCTGATGTCCGACGGCCGGAGCCTGCGCTACGAGTACAACGAGCTGACGGGCGCCGTGGCCTCGGTCAAGGAGGAGCGCAAGTCGCGCCCCGAGCAGGGTCGCACGTCCGGCGGCTTCACGTTCATGAAGGCCAGCTTCGCGCCCGCCGCGCCGGTCGAGCCGGTCGCGCTCCCGCAGATGGAGATCCTCAACGACACCCTGTACGGGGAGGACTATTATACGTACTGGGACGGCAACGTGAGCGGCAGCTACTACTGGGATCCGTACGCGGTCTTCAGCTCGACGTTGCCCTTCACGACGTGCGCCGGCGAGGACTACACCGAGTGCTTCACGCGCCGGACGAAGGAGTGCGACGACAGGCTGCGGGAGGACGTTAGCCTGACGCTCGCGGTCGCGGCCACGGCCGCCATCGTCGACGCGGTCGTCGCCATCGCGGCGACGGCACTCTCCGGGGGAACCCTCGGCGTCCCGGCGCTCGTCATCGGCCTGCTCGTCGCGGCCGGCATTGCAGCCGTGACCGCCATGGAGGTCGCCAAAGACATGAGCTCCTGGAAGGATTGCTACTACGACCGCTGGGACATGTGTAAGAACCAGCCGGGCGCGCCGGGGTGGCGACCATAATCTCCGACCCGCCGGGGGCGCCCACGGCCCCCGGCGACCGGAGCGGGAACATCCTGCACTCGCATTAAAGGAGACAACATGCTCGTCCTGCTCAGTCTAATCATCCTGCTCCTCCCCGTCCTCTGCCTGGCGCTGCTCGCCGGGGCGAAGACCGACGCCATGCGGCGCGGCATGCTGGGCTGCATAGCCCTCACCGTCCTGATCACGGCCATGTGGGTCTGGGGCGGCAGGGCAGTGCTCGGCATCCTCCCCCCGGGGACGGCCACGTCCGACGCGGGGTGGGGAGCCTTCGAGACAATTCTCGGGTGGCCGGTCATGATGGCGTACGTGCTTGTCGTCACCCTGCTGGGCTACTTCATCAACAGGCATGTGCAGGCCAGGATTAATAGCAGGGGCGCGTAGCGGCTTCGCCGCGCGTCGCGCCGCACAGGGCAGAGACGTTGGCACCGCCGGCACGCGGGTGGCGGGGTCGGGATAGACCATTCATCAGCAATGATGACCTAACTACATAGAAAGGTGCGCAGATATGTTCAGCCACGGCAAGAAAGTCGGCCAGTTCACGCGGAGGCGTCTGTCGAGGTTCACCCTCTTCTTCTTCGGCGCGGCGCTGACCATCCTGAACTTACTCGGCCCCCTCGGCCTGACGGCTTACGGGCAGGACGCCTGCAACGCCCCCCCGGGCGACTCAGGCGGTGGCGACCCACCCGACGAGGTTCCCTACGATTGGACGTGCTGGGACGTGTGGGATTGCACCTCCTGGTACGACTGGAGCGGGTCGTCTTGGAACTACGGCGGTACTTACTGCTACTACAGCGGCACGTTCTGCTACTAGCTAAACCCTCTACTGACCTGGCACAAGCACAAGTCGCCACTAGGAGCTAGATATGAACAACTCAGTTACAAAACGACGCACTCTGTCGTCCCTCATCAGCGCGGCCTGCCTGGCCGCCGCCGTCGCCGTCACCCTCCTGGCGCTGGGCGCGAGCCCCGCCACCCCGGCCACGAGCGCCGGCGACACGCAGCCGCTCAAAGAGCGCGTCGCGCAGGCGGGGCGCAACCTGATGATCGCCAAATCGGCGGACTTCAGCACCAGCTACGATGACCTCGCAGCGCTGGCCCGCGACAGTGACCTCGTCATCGTCGGCACCACACTCACCAACCGCTGTTTCCTGACGGCGGACGGCAAGAACGTGACGACGAACTACATCGTCGAGGCGCAGGACGTGCTTAAAGGGGACTTGAAGAAAGGGGCGCGCATCAAGGTGAGCACCCCGGGCGGCCGCGTCTCGTTCGGCGACCACTACGCTCAGGTCTCGGTCGTGGGCGGTTACCGGAAGATGCAGAACAACATGACGTTCGTCCTCTTCCTGAAGAAGAACGACGGCAACGCCGAGTACCAGCTCCCCTACGGCAACGACTTCTTCGTCACGCTCGGGGGCGCGCAGGGCATCTTCGAGCTTCCGGCGGACGGAAGCGGCGTCAAGCCCGCCAACATCCGCCGCAACCACACCGCCGTCAAGGCCCACAAGGACAAGGGCGTGAAGAACTTCCTCAAGGAAGTTCGCGACGCGGTCAAGGGTTAACGGCGGCGCGCCGACGCGCATTCGGGCAGGGGGTTAGCTACACAACGACGGCTAACCTCCTGCCCTTTTCGCGCAGCCGCCGCGCCGCCTCGACCATCTCCGGCCAGTGCTCCAGCAGCCGCCCGAAGCGGAGCACGAGCCGCTGCGAGAGGGCGCGCGCCTCGGCCGCGCCCTTGACCCTCGCCAAATCTTTCGGGACGAAATAGCCCTCCGCGGAGAGCGAGCGCCGCAGGTGTTCGAGGTACGCGCCCATCGCCTCGACCCAGAACCTCGGCGCCGCGCCGGCGGAGGCCACGTACTGTTCGAGAATCGAGATGTTCGCGCCCTGCAAACGCCACAGTTGCAGGCGGACGAACTCCTCGTAATCCGGCTGCGTCATCGAGCCGATGCCGGCGAGGTGGCGACCCAAAGCGCGCAGCCTCTCCGCGGGGTCGAGCGCCCCCGGCGGGAACTGGTGCGAGGTGAGGCAGGCGACGACCACGCTGCACATGCGGACTTCGGCCGCCTGCTCGTGTACAGATTCGGGCGCGTAAGCGCGTCGCTCTTCGGGCTTGTGCAGAATGGCCCGCGGCAGGTGGCCGAAGTAGCCCTGCTCGAAGCAACTCCGGAGCGACATCCCGAAGACGTCGTCCTGCCCTCGCATCACGGGCATGAAAGGCGGAAGCACTCGGCGTTGGTCATAGCCGAGGGCGGTGGTCATGCACGAGGGGTTGCTGGTGATGCACGGCCGGCTGACGACGCGCAGCAATTCACGGCTTTTGCGCGCCGAGAGGTAAGCGGGTTCCGTCAGCGTCAGGCGCTGACGCGACTCGGCGGAGAGGACGTGGTAGGCGGGGGGGATGTCGCTGCCGGCGTCCCCGACGATGCCGGTGAGACTGACCAGCACGCGCCCGCCCGAGCGCAGGTCGCCCACGAGCCGCGGCGTGACGCGGCCGAACTCGACGCCGGCGCGTTCGCCGAACTCCTGCACGCAGGCGCTCAGGGTCTTACCCAGTACCTGCTCGTGAAGCGCCAGCACGTCCTCGTCCACGAAGCGCGCGGCCCGCAGCGCCGCCTCGTGATCGGGGAAGAACCAGTGCTCCATGAATTTGTCGGCCGGGCTGACGAGACAGCCCTCGCTCGCGTCCGGCTGCGGGCCGGCGGCCAGTCGGCACACCGTGTCGTCGTCGACGCTGAGCAGGAGTTCGCCGACGGCATGGAGGAAGAGCGCGTTGCGGTTCGCGCCGGTCGCGTTCCCGCACGCCTCCACGTCGAAGAGCGCGAACTCCACCACGTCGGGGGGCAGACCGCCTTCGGCCGCGAGGGCCGCGGCGAAACTGACCTTCTCGTCGTGGCCCGCGTAGCTGATGTCTACGCCGTACCGCGCTTTCAAAGACTGCAACGACCGCCTCGTCTGCTCCCCGGCGTCGGCGTCCGCGGAGCCGTCAACCACCACGAGGCCCGTCTGCCTGCCGTACCGCCTGAGGTTCTCGACGTAGCTGTCGAGGCAGCGCCGCAGGCTCTCGGGGCGGTCGCGCGTGACGACCCCGAGCGTGGACACGCGCGCGGACTCCTCGCGGCCCGCCGACGCTCCTTCGGCGACGGAGGCCAGCTCGTCCTCGGGCACCAGTAGCCCGAGACCGACGAGCCGCCGCAACTGCTCCTCCGGCGGCGTGCCTACCCCCATCTTCAGGCCGGGGTCGGCAGAGAGGTGACGTGCGTGCTCGCCGAGCGTCCGGAACTTCGCGCACTGCTCAAGGATTTGGGCGAGGTGATTCGGGAGCATGTGCGACGCCCCGTCGAGCCGCGAGTAAACGAGTTGCGCGCGCGCCCCGACCGGCACGCGGACGATGTCGCTGCGCCCGTATCGCCTCTGGTCGTGCGGGCGGGCGGGTGCCTCCGCTTCGGCGGCCGGGCCGCCATCCTTCTTCCTGCGCGACAAGAATTTCATGTTCGCCTCGCGCCCGGCGCTTGGGCTATATTTTGAGCTGGTGCCCGGCGCGGAGCCGGGGTGATTCAGACGATGACGGACGACGTGCTCAACCTCTTCGAGATAAGCGGGCTCGACGCCCTGCGCTGCCCTTATTATCTATTAGAAGTCACGAATCTTCCCAACGACGATCAACTCACCGACCGCGTCAGGCGTCTCGCGGCCGCCGTCGCTACCGCCTCGCGCCGGCCGTTCTACGCCTACACCGACGGCGTGAAACACTACCTCGCCTCGACGGACGCGCCGAGTTCCCTCGCCCTCCCGGCGGAGTGGAGTTCGGGGTCGGAGACCGCAATCCTCAACCCGCGCCAAGACTGTCACGAGCTGGACTACGGCCGCCTCGACGCGGAGCAGGCCGGTCTCGCGCTCGACATCCTCGACGCCAGAATCCGCGCCACCTTGAGCGGCGACCCGCGGCTGTGGCGTGACTCCGTTAACGCCTTCAACGAGAAAGCGCCGGCGGCCGGGGCGAGCCGCGAAGGCGTCGGCACCCACCTGAGGTTCGGTTTCCGTCTTCACCTGCTCGACGGGCGCGTCTACCTTTCAGTGAGCCCGACCCTGCGATACATGAGCCGGGAGTCGCTGGAGCAACGGCTGGCCGCGTCCGGGTCGTGGGAGGAGTTGAAGGAGGCCGGCTACGTCTACAAGTTTGGGCATCGCTGGTACGAGGCGCGATTCCCGGAGCCGGTGGGGAACTCCATCGCTGAGCAGACCTTCCCGCACGGGCCGAGCGGCACGCGCCACACCGTCTACGACTACACGTTGCGGTCTTGCCCCGAGCCGCGCCCGGATTACATCCGGCAACTTGATCCGCGCTCTCCGGCCATCAGATACAGTTCCGTCTTGGGAGGGCAAGAGGCTTTCGGGGCGGCCGCGTTGTGCTTCGAGAGCTTCACGGAGGCGGACGAGGCGGCGCGAGGCGGCGCGGCCGGCTCAGGCATCGGGCAGCGCGCGTCCATGAGTCTGCTGCTCGCCGGGAAATATTTTCGGAAGGTGAGGCTCGGGGCGGGCCACCATCTCAGCGTCTCAGGCCCTGTGGGAGAGGACGGCCGGGCCGTCCTCTTTCGCCGCTAACCGCCGCCGCCGCCGTCCTCCTCAAGCGCCTGCCGGAGTCGCCCTGAGACGCGCGACCAGACGGTCGTGGAGGTCTTCGACGAAGGTCAGCATCTCCCGAATCAGCGTGCGAAGTTCGCCCTCGTCGAGGTGGGCCGGCGGAACCTCTCTGCGGGCGGCGACGACCTTCAGAACGCCGGTGTCCAGACCCGGCAGCGCCTCTTCCAACTCGCCGACCGCGCGCGTCGCCTCCACCCAACGTCCGAGGGCAAGGCACGCCATGATGGTAATGTGCTTCTTCAGCGAGACGAGGCCGTGCATGACCCTCTCGCGGTCGAGTTCCGTCAGCTCCTCCTTGTTGTAGTAGCGCGCGAGGCCGTGCCCCATGCTGCGGCGGGCCTCGAAGAAGGAGGCGGCGGCCGCCTCGCGGCTCGCCGCCGAGCTGCCGATCTGAGCCCTCACGTCTTCGCCCGCCAGCGCCCTGCTGAACGAGTCCGAAGACCACGACGGCAGGTAGAGCGCGGGCGTACGGCCGATCTCGTCCATCCCGAAGTAGTGGAACGGGTGGAAGGGGATGCCGCTTAGCGCCAACCTCTCGCACGCGCCGGCCATCACCTCTAACGCAGCGATGAACCGCTCCCTGTCGTCGAAGACACGTTCGTCGAGGAAGACGTACGCGTCGAGCAGGTCGCTGCGCCCCGGGCTGATGTCGCCGCGCGCCACCGAGCCGTAGAGGAGGATGCTGACGACATCTTCACCCGCGCGGCCCATGTCCGCCTCGAACACTTCCAGCGCGCGCCCGTAGTCTGACAACTCGATGCTCACTTGGGCTGCCCCTCCAGACATCTTAGAAAATTCTCGAACAGCCACGCGGCCTCCAGCGCCGTGCGGCGGGACGCCGGCCCGGCGGAACCGGCGGCGCCCGCGTCAAGCGCCCGGAACTCTTCCCAGACCTGACTCGCACGCGATTCGGGGAAGCACCGTGCGAAGCTCTCGGGGATTGAGTCGGCGCGCTCGTCCAGAAGCCCGTGGGACAAGAGCGCCGTCGCCATCAAACACCTGATTTGCCAGTCCAGTTTGTTGACGAGTGCCGCGTAATTTCCCGTCGCCAGCCAGCCGAGGATCATGTGGTTACGCACGAAATGCCGGCACGCCTCGACGTGAAGATTTAAGAGTACGTCAGGGGCCGGGAGGCTGATCAGACGCCTCACGTCCTCGCCGTATAAGACGACCCCCTTATGTCGCAGCAGGTACGGCAGGCGCACATGTTTGTTCACCATGTCGAGCCATGTGAAGGCCGGGAGCGAAAGCTCCGGCAACTCCGACCGGCGCAGGCAGTGCAAAGACATGTCAGGCGGCGCCGCCGCGTGTGCCTTCAGTATCAGTTCGACCGTGGACTGCACGTCGTCGTTAAAAACCACGACGAGGCCGCCCACGGTGAACGGATGAGGAAACTTCTTCGAGGGGATGAGGTGCGGGTAATAGACAAGGCAGTGAAGGTCTTTGCCGAGGGCCGCGATCAGCTTGTCGGCTGCCTCCTCCACCCGCCCGCTGCTCTTGACCTTCTCCTCTTCGTAACGCCTCTTCACGTACTGTGTGAAGGCCGCCAGCCACCCTCGCGGTTTGGGCGGAGGGGTGGGCTGGTTATGCATTTCTCTCATCACATCACTAACTTTCATTTTGAAGTGGGCTGGACGCCGGGCCAGATTCCGTCCGCCTACGCCGGGCTTCCCGACGCGCCGGTGACTGAGCCGCGTGCGGGCGGGCGTTCGTGCCAGGACAGAACCGAAGCGACGGCCTGCCGGGAGTTCCCCGGCCCGGAGGCGGCCGCCCTGTGGCAAGGGACAGCACTACCCGGCTGCTCGAAGTTCCGTCGTTGTGAGAGGTTTCGCAGTTCAGTAGGGGTCGTGCCAAAATGCCGTTTAAAGTAGCGCGTAAAGTTACTCGGGTCGCTGACGCCGACGGCGACCATCACCTCCTTAACGGACAGGCCGGTCGTCGTTAGCAACTCCTTCGCCTTCGCCATCCTGTAGTTCATCAGGAACTGGCTCGGCGTCAGATTCACCTGCTCTTTAAACAAGTGGCGCAGGCGGGAGGTGGAAATACCCACGGTGCGCGCCATACACGTAAGGGTGATATCTTGATGGAAGCTGCTCTTGATGAACTCCACCACCTTCCGCGTTCTGCGAGCATCTTCAGAGGCCGGCCAGAGATGGCCGTCTATTGCGAAGTTTATGTGAGGCGCACGAGTAGTCACCTCATAAACAGTGTGAGAAGCCTGCATATGATTGCCCCGGACTTTTTTGATCCGTCCCTGACCGACGCGCTCTGACGAGAGTAATCAGGTGCGTCGGCGCAGAGTATTGTTTGCGTTAAGGTCGATTCGAGCTGCTTGCTGAACTTAGCTAACTGGCGGACGCGCATTAGTTGCTCGAAGGGTCGGACGGGTTGTACGGGCAGCAGCGATTGTACTGTGATGAGGTCGCGCCCCTCCCAAACTGCTGACTACAATATACTTATACATTTCGAGCTTTGGACATAATCGGGAACGCGCCGTTGACTTTGTGAGCCACGCATCCGCGCCGGAACGCCTTTGATCCGCGCAGCGGGTTAACGTATGACTCGTCTGCAATACTTCTGCGTAAAAGGCATCTGGCTCGTCAGGTCGCTCTGCGGTCTGGCCTGTGTCGCGGCGGCGGCGTCGCCGTCCACGGCCGCGGACGCCGCGCAAGCGACGACGTTGCGGCAAGGGCTGTCCGTCACGCGTGAACTGAGCCCGAAAGAGCCCCACCTCTTCGACTTTGAACTCCGGCGCGGCCTGCTCGTCAAATTATCCATCGACGCCGGAGACCTTCATTTCCACCTGCGCCTTACCGGCCCGGACGGCGACACATTGCAGGAGGTCACGCACAGACGTTACGGCGAAGTGTCCTGGCGGTTCGTCGCGTCGAAGCAGGGGCGACACGGGCTGACGTTGACATCGCTGGAGCCGAACGCGCAGCCGCGCGCGTATCGGCTACGGGTGGAGGAGCTGAGGCCGGCGAGCCCCGACGACAAAGTCGACGCGCAGGCGGCCTCCTACTACTACTCGGCCGAGCAATTGAGGTTCGGGTGGCGGGGCGACGAGCTGCCGCGGGCGGCGCAGGTGTACAAGGCGGCCGGGGCCGTCTGGCGGCGGCAATCGCGTTGGGCGGAGGCGGCCGGTGCCTGGCAGAGAATCGGCGAGACGCATTTCATCCGCGGGGACTTCAAGGAAGCACTCCGCTCCTACGAGGAGGCGTTGCGTTTAAGTCGAAGGGCGGGCGACGGCCTGCTGACCCTGACGCAGCTCAACCACGTCGGCTACGTACACCTCTACCTCGGCGACATCGCGAAAGCGTCCCTCGTCTTCGCGGAGGCGCGGGCGCGGCTCGACCGGATTCCCGGCGGCCCCGGCTTGCCGCGTAAGCGCGCCGCGGCCCAACTCGAAAACAATCTTGGCGAAGTCGAGTACGCGCGCGGCAACCTGAAAGACTCCCTCGGTTGCTTCGCCCGCGCGTTCGCCTTGTGGGAGGAGGCCGGCGACAGGCAGGGGATGGCGCTCGCCCGTCTGAACAACGTCTATTCCTACATTGATTCCGGGAGCGTCACGGAAGCCTCTTCGGAGATCGAAGAAAGTATGCGGCTGTGGCGCGAGGCGGGCGACCCGCAGAAGGTGGCGTTGACGTTGAGCGCGCGGGGTAACTTGCAGGCGCTTCTGGGGGACAGGTACGCCGCGCTGGCGTCCTACCACGAGGCGCGCGACACGTTTCGCGGCATCGGGGACAGGCAGGGCGAAGCCATCACCTCCAACGGCCTCGGCGACATCTACGAGCACCTCAACCTCAGAGAGGAAGCCGTAGACAGCTACACCCTCGCCCTGAAGCTCAACCACGCGATAGGTAATAAAGACTTCGAGGCCGTCAGCGCCTACTATCTGGGGCGCGTCCACCGCGACTCGGGCGACACCCCGCGCGCGCTCGAACACTACAACGTCAGCCTCGCGCTGAGCCGGCAGAGCGGCAAGGCGCGCATGGTCGCGCAGGCGCTCATGGACGTGGCCGGGATTTACACGGGACAGGAAAAGTTCGACGAGGCGTTAAAGCTCTACCGGTATTGCCTGCGCTATTTTATAGAGATCAGCGACCTCCGGCGGCAGGCGCTCACGCATCAGGGGCTCGGCGAGCTACACCACGCGCGCGGAGAGCTGAACGAAGCCGCGCGTGAATACCAACGCGGGCTCGAACTCTTCCGGCGTGTCAGAGACCCGGAGGGAGAAGCCAAGTCACACCACTGGATGGCGAAAGTCCTGCAAGGGCAGGGGCGTCTGCCCGAGGCGCTGTCGGAGAGCCTGAAGTCAATCGAGCTCATCGAGGACGAGCGGGCGCTCGTGTTGGGACAGAATTGGCTCTCCTCATACTTCGCCTCGGTGCACAGGTATTACGAGTTGTGCGTGGACATCCTGATGCAGATGCACCGCCTGACGCCCGACCGCGGCTTCGCGACCAGCGCTTTACAGACCAGCGAACGGGCGAGGGCCCGGACGCTGCTCGAAATGCTGAACGAAACGCAGAGCGAGATCGGCCGGGACGTTGACCCGGCGCTGCTGGCGCAGGAACAACGGCTGCGGCACCAGATGGGAGCCAAAGCGGCATACCAGATACAGGCGCTCAACGCGGGGCGTCCCGAGCCCGAGATTGCGGAACTGGAATCCGAGATCAGGCGGCTCAACAGCGAATACGACTTCGTGCGGGCGCAAATCAAAGCCCGCAGTCCGGCTTACGCGCAGTTGACGCGGCCGTCGATTCTGACGCTGCCCGAAATTCAGGCCGCCCTCAAAGAGGATGAGGGCACCGTCCTGCTCGAATACCTGATTGGGGATGAGCGCAGCTACCTCTGGCTCGTCACCGCCGACCAGCTCATCACACGCGAGCTACCGGGGCGACCGGCGCTTGAGACTCTGGCCCGCGGAGTCTACGAGTCCCTGACCGCGCGGCGGCGGCAGCCGGGCGAGAACTCCGTGCAGTATTTCGAGCGCTACGTGTCGGCGGAAGAGCAATTCTGCGCGCGCGCCGGGCGACTGGGCAGTGTCTTGCTGGAGCCGCTTGAAGGGGTCGC
Organism: Pyrinomonadaceae bacterium; assembly: GCA_040509515.1. Classification (GTDB taxonomy): domain Bacteria; phylum Acidobacteriota; class Blastocatellia; order Pyrinomonadales; family Pyrinomonadaceae; genus QHXN01. The sequence goes on from JBEVKV010000052.1 coordinate 17,716, forward strand.
GAAGGCGAGTCGACTACTCGTCGTCGCCGACGGCGGCCTGCATTACATCCCCTTCGACGCGCTCCCTCTGCCGGCGGCCGGCGACGAAGCCTGCCGGATAGGCGCAGAGCCTCCGACCTACGTCCCCCTGCTCACCTCTTTCGAGGTCGTTAACCTGCCCTCCTTTTCGTCACTGGCACTCTTACGCCGGCTCAACTCTGCCTCACCGGCTCCCGCGCGGGGCATCGCCATCTGGGCAGACCCCGTCTTCGAGTCGGACGACCCGCGGGTTACCGAGCGACTGCTCGGCCACTCGACACCCGCGACGGCGCAGGAGGTTTCGGGCGCTGCGCCGGCGGCGTCCCGGCAAACGAATCCGCAGTTTTTTGACGTGCACAGCTCGCCCCTGCCCCGCCTGTTGGAGACGGAAAGAGAGGCCGCGAGCATTACGCAGTTGGCTCCCGACGGGACGGCGACGGTTCTGAGGGGCTTCGCCTCCAACCGCGAAAGCGTGTTGGGGCGTGACCTGAAAGACTTCCGCATACTTCATTTCGCGACGCACGGCATGGTGGACACTCATCATCCCTTGCTTTCCGGTCTCCTGCTCTCCACAATTGACGAACAGGGCCGCGGCCAAAACGGTCTCCTGCGACTGCACGACATTTACGGGCTACGCCTTAACGCCGAACTCGTCGTTCTCAGCGCGTGCCAGACGGGGCTGGGCAAGGAGTTGCCGGGTGAAGGTTTTGTCGGGCTGACTCAGGGTTTCCTTTACGCCGGTTCGAGGAGCGTCGTCGCCAGCCTGTGGCAGGTGGAAGATAACTCTTCGGCCACGCTGATGAAGAATTTTTACGAGCGGCTGCTCGAAGCGGGCGACACGCCGGCGGTCGCGCTGAGACGCGCCAAGCTGTCGATGTACCGGCAGGCGTCTCGCCAGTCGCCTTATTACTGGTCGGCCTTCGTCATGCAGGGTGAGTTCCGTCACCCCGCCAACCGACGTTACTCGGGTCTGCCCCGCCCGTTCTGGGCGCTTCTGGTTTTGTCGGCCTTCTTATCGTGGTGGTACCTCAGGAGGGGGCGACGTAGACAGGCGCCGCGTCGGTGAACGACCCGGGCCGCGGGCGGCTTACACTTTCGTTGAAGCGAATCACAGAGAGGGTACATTCCATCGACGAGACGCCCGAGAATGATTTTGAGCGCCTGTTAGCCTGGCTGGGTGAGAACCCCGGTCAGGCCGCGGAGAAGTACGAACAAGTACGCCAGAGTTTGCTCAATTACTTTCGACGACACGGGGCCGCAGACCCGCCGAGCCTTGCGGACGAGGTGTTCGTTCGCGTCACGCGGAAGGTCGGCGAGGTGGCCCCGACCTACGTCGGCGACCCGACCCACTACTTCTTAGCCGTGGCCCGCAACGTCCTCGCCGAATGGCGGCGGCAGCCGGCGCAGGCAGAGTTGCCTCAGGATATCCCCGTGTATCAGGTGCCCGAAGAGCACGAGATGAAGGAGCTGCTGCTGCAAAGTCTTGAGCAATGCTGGGCGCAGCTCACGCCCGATGAGCAGACCGTCCTCCTCCGGTATTACCTGGAAACGCCGTCGCAGTCCGTCAGCGAAAACCGCGAACAACTGGCGCGCGAACTCGGGCTGACGGTCAACGCCCTGCGCGTGATGACCCACCGGGTCAGGGGTAAGCTGAGGCGCTGCATCGAGAGACTTGCCGCCAGGAAAAAACCGTGAAATGCTGACTCAAATTCCTCATAATTAAAAGAGGGGCCGCGTCCGAAGACAGAAATTTTCCTTATGCTGGATTTTAATAAACAGGCCACAGAGATCAGACGGTTTCTACTGGGGCGGCTCCCGGAGGAGAGTGCGGAACACCTCGAAGAGCGTATCTTCGCCGACCGCGACTTTGCCGAGGAGGTCGAAATTGCCGAGAGCGAGTTGATAGCCGACTACCACGAGAACAATCTGGGGCCCGAAGACCGTGCCCTTTTCGAGCGGAAATACCTCACGAGCCCGGCGAACATACAGGCGGTTGATTACGAGAGCGCCTTCAGGGAGTTCATTCGCGGTAAGCTGAAAGAGGAAGACCCGCTGCACAGGGGGCGTCTCGGACTCATGGCGACTTCCCCGGCGGGCTCGGAGGCGAAAGTCTCGCCCGCACAGCCCGAGCACTCGAAGCACGGGCTCCGCTTCTCCTGGCTCCGGCGTTTCTTCGTCACGCGCCCCCTGCTGGCCAACTTAACCGCGGCCGTGAGCCTGCTGCTGCTGTTGGCCGTGGGCTTCTGGAAGCTGTCGGCGTATCTGACGCGGCCCCCCGCGGGCGACCCGGCGCAGACGGAACGGCGCGCGATAGAGGGGGAGCTGGCGCGTTTGAACACCGCCCCCTCCACGTCCCTGCAAGTAACCCCCGCCGTCACGGTCGATCTACAGCCCGTGCAAAGGGGGGTCGGGGCAATGTCCCGCCTCCGCATCGGCGATTTCAATCGGAGCAGTTTCATCAGGCTGCGCCTGGGGCTCATACAGTCCGGCCCGGTAAACTACCGCGCGGCCTTCCTCGACGACCGGCGCAACGAACTGTTCGTGGTCGAAGATTTGACGGCGCAGAACACCCCGGAAGGGCCGCAGGTTCAACTCCTCGTGCCCGCCAAATACTTCAAGCCCGGTGATTATCAGATAAGCCTGAGCGCCCTGAACAGGGGCGGGAGTTACGAAGAGGTCAACAGCTACGCGCTGCGTGTGATAGAGGCTAAGCAATAAGGCCGGGCGTTCGGCCACACCTCCGACCGGGTTCGCGCCCGCGGGAAGACGTGCTCTTCCCGCGGGCGCTGTCGCGTCCGGGCGGGGGCTTGGCCGTCGGCTCGCGCGTGTAATGTTCGACGGCGTTCTGCATTACAGAGCGGGGCTCGCCTCCATCTTTTTGCACGCGGAGGAAGATACAGAGATGTTCGGAACCAACGCCCGTCAGAACAAAAGAGCGCTGTTGATCGGCGTCAATAAATATCCGAATCTGCCCGTCTATTCACAACTGAGAGGGTGCGTCAACGACGTGCTGGGCATGAGGCGGATGCTGGAAGAGACGTTTGATTTTCCTCCGTCGAACATCAGGGTGCTGTTGGACGAGGCGGCGACCGAAGCGGCCATCCGCGAGGCGATGGCGGGGCTCGTCGAGGACTGCCGGGAGGACGACATCGTCGTCTTTCACTTCAGCGGCCACGGCTCGCAGATGGCGGCGAAAGGCGACAAGCCGCGCGGCTACGACGAGTCCATCATGCCTTACGACAGCGGGCGCATGAACCCGGACTTCCCTGTGCAGGTCGAGCCCCGCGACATCCGCGACACGGAGATTCAGGAGTGGCTTTCGCTTCTCACGCGAAAGACTTCACACGTCACGCTGATTTTCGACAGTTGTCATTCCGGCTCCATCACGCGCTTCGGCACCGACTCCGAAGAGCGCGGGACGAGCCTGCGATGGGTTCCGCCCGACCCTCTCCCCGGCCGACCGTCACCCACGCATGCGCCGCCGCCGGGCCGCGGGCCGGCGCGTGAAGCGGGCGGCAGCCAGTGGCTTCAGCCGAGCGACAGTTACGTCCTGCTGGCGGCCTGCGCCGCGGAGCAGGGCGCTTACGAATACAACCACGAGGGGGGACGCTACGGCGCTTTCACCTTCTTTCTGACCCGCGAGATTCAACAGGAGTACGACCGGGCCGCTCATAAAATCACGTACAGGGACGTGTGGGAGCGGGTCGCCATCAAAGTCAACGAACAGTTCCAGAAGCAGACGCCGCAACTGGAAGGCGCGCGCGACAAACTCGTCTTCGACGTGCACGACCTCGCGCCGATGCGTTACCTGCTGGTGACGGAGCAGCGCGGCGAGGAGGTTCAACTCGGCGGCGGTGCGGTTCACGGGCTCACGACGGGCTCGCGCTGGGACATCTACCCCGCGGGCACGAAGCAGACCCCCGAGACGAACGAAGCGAGACTCGGCGCGGTCGAGGTCACGTCGGTCGGCGCTGTCACAGCGGGCGCGAGAATCGTCGCGGAGACTCATGCGCGTTCAATCACCCCGGGCGCGCGCGCGGTCGAGGTTTTACACGCCGACCCGGAGACCCGTATGGCGATCAGGCTGGCCCCCGCCCCGGAGGGTTGCGGAGGCGCGGTCGAAGAGTTGCGGCTGGCGCTGACGCGGTCTGATTTACTACGGATAGTCGGCCCCGCCGAAGGTGCCCGGGCCGAGTTAAGAATCGTCCGCCGCGAAGAGGTCGCGGGCCATGACGGCCTTTCATCCGAGGGGCACGGCCCCGGCGCGTTTACGTGGGAGGTGACGGACGGCTCGTCTCTGCTCATGCCCGGGTACAGAGTGGGCGCGGCCGAAAGCGGGCTCCGAATCAAGGAGAATCTTGAAACCCTCTGGCGCTTTCGTAAGACGCTGGAGCTGCGTAACGACGGGAGCCGTCTGAAGGGCAAAGTTGATTTCATCCTTCTGAGGAAGGGCAACGGCGGCGCGTGGGAGGAGTGGCCGGAAGGTGAAGTGCCCGCCTATCGGTCGGGCGATTCCGTAGCCTTTCGCGTGGTCAACCGCTCGGAGACGCTGATTCACGTAAGCGTCTTAGACCTCGGCCTGAGCAAGCGCATAGACGTTCTGTACCCGCAGGCAGGCCCGGGCGAGCCGGTGGCGGTCAAGCGCGCGGTCGACTCCGCGGGCGGCGAGCGCGGCGGGGTTCTCTCGGTCGGCGAGCGCGCGGAGGACGAGATAGAACTCTACTTCCCCGACGACGACACCTTCGTCGGCGAGGCGGCGGACGGCGAGCCGCGGTGGGGCACCGAGTATTTCAAGCTCGTCGTCACCACGCAGAGACACGACCTGAGTTTCCTCAAACAGCCCGGGCTGCGTGGTGAGTTGGAACACCCACTTGAGAAGCTACTCCACTTCACCGCGGCCGGCTCGCCGCTGCGCGAGACGCGCCCCAAACTCGACCCGCGGCACGAGTGGTTCACCTGCGAACGCGCCTTCCGCCTGCTG
>JBEVKV010000053.1:0-21299 GCA_040509515.1 Pyrinomonadaceae bacterium
CAGCTACAGGCGAGTAGCTGTGCCGCCGTCTCTCCGCGGTTAGCTTTTAAGCGTCGGACTCAGCGCCCGCTCAACGCGCGCGCCGCCTCGACGGCGTAGTAGGTGAGGATGACGTCCGCGCCCGCGCGCCGTATCCCGGTGAGCGTCTCAAGCATCGCGCGCCGCTCGTCTATCCACCCGCGCTGCGCGGCCGCCTTGAGCATCGCGTACTCGCCCGAGACGTGGTAGGCGGCGAGCGGCAGGTCGAAGCGCTCGCGCACCTGTCGCAGCACGTCGAGGTAGGCCACCGCCGGCTTGACCATCAGAAAGTCCGCGCCCTCCACCACGTCCAACTCCGCCTCGCGCAGCCCCTCGCGCGCGTTCGACGGATCCATCTGGTACCCGCGCCGGTCGCCGAAGGCGGGCGCGCTGTCGGCCGCCTCGCGGAACGGGCCGTAGAAGGCCGAAGAGTACTTCACCGCGTAGGACATGATGGCGACGTGCTCGAAGCCCGCGTCGTCTAACCCCTCGCGGATCGCGCCGACCTGCCCATCCATCATCGCCGACGGCGCGACGATGTCCGCGCCCGCCGCCGCCTGGCTGCCGGCCGTGCGCGCGAGCAGCTCAAGCGACTCGTCGTTCAAAACCTCGCCGTCGCGCACCACGCCGCAGTGGCCGTGCGAGGTGTACTCGCACAGGCAGGTGTCTGCGATGACGACCATCTCGGGCACCGCGCGGCGCACGGCCCGGACGGCCTCCTGCACGACGCCGCGCTCGGCGTAAGCGCCCGTGGCGGTCTCGTCCTTCGACTCCGGCAGCCCGAAGAGGATGACGCCGGGCACGCCCGCCTCGAAGGCGGCCTCGGCCTCGCGCGCCACCTGGTCTACCGAAAGATTGAAGACGCCGGGCATCGAAGAGACCTCGCGCCTCACGCCCTCGCCCGGGCACGCGAACAGCGGCAGGATCAGGTTCTCGGGCGACAAACGCGTCTCGCGCACCATCGCGCGCACGCCCTCGCGCCGCCTCAAACGCCTCGGACGGTGAATCAGGTTGGACATCTCACACAGCTCACTTTCGGGGTCTCCTGCACGGCCGCGGCGGCCTACGTCCGGCGGCGCAAATATACGTGCTCCGCTCCGCCCCGCGCAAACGCCCCCGCCCCAAACCCTGCTTGACCTTGCCGCCCAAACCCTTATAATTTACCCCTTCCAACGTGGCGGGGTAGCTCAGCCGGTTAGAGCGTGGGATTCATAACCCCAAGGTCGGGAGTTCAAGTCTCCCCCCCGCTACCAAACTTTTCCAGAGTTTACGGCGGCCACCCACGGCCGCCGTTCCTCTTGTGTGGGGACTTCCGCGTCGGTCTCTCTTTTCTCCGCCAGAGACTCCATCGCACGCCTCAACCCCGAGTCCGTCGCCACCGTGTAAATCTGGCTGGTATTGACATCCTCATGCCCCAGAATAGCCGCGATGTGGAATGCATTCGCCACGGCGTCACCCAAACGCGTCGCACCCGTCCGCCGCAGGTCATGGAACACGAAGTCCTCAATACCCGCGTCCTCGCACACACCGGTGAATGCCGTCTTCACGTCCTTAAGGTGCCCGCACGTCTCTATTTTCGGGAAGACGCACTCACTGCCCGACGCCCTACACAATTCGTGTTGTGCCAACCTCTTGTGCATTTTTGAGTGCGGCAGGTAAGTCTTCTCAACGAACTCGGCCAGAGTCAGTGCCTCGACCGGACTTCATCATCAACTATGACATCAAGTACCAGATGGGCAGCGCGGAGGCCGAGTCCGGTTCGCTTAATGTATTGACAGAAGCCATGTGACAATTATATTGTCCCGGCGCTCCGCTCATCGCGTCCGGCGAGGACGCTTATCTCGGGAGCGTTCTTACTCTGACTATTTTGTCAACGCCCCGCCGGGGATTGCTTCTCTATCAATGCCCGGGCAGTCTCCAGCGCGGCGCATACCGGGGCGATGTCGTCCTGATGTGGGGCCGGAAGTAGTGTAAACACTACTTCAAATTTAAGGACGTTTGTAAAGAGCTGCCCCCCGACGCCGACTATCACATAGCGCATTACAAAAAGAAGGCTCGGGTGCGCCGTGCACGATGCCTGTGCCTCAACCGAGGAGGGCCCTCAGCCGGCCCCTCTACCTCGCGTCAACGACTCTTTTACGTTCACGACCTGGATCACCTGCGGCGGCCTCTGTGCTCGCAACGACTCAGCCACACGCAGACCCGACGGCGCTCGGCCGGGTGCCCCGTCAATAACGTCAAGCACTAGCTGCGAGTGTTCGCGCGCTTCGGGAAGCCGTCAAGGAGCTGTCAGGGATTCTTGAATTTCGTCAGCGCGCTTACTCGGCCGGGCCGCAATGTCAAAAGAACCTGGCCCCGGAAAGGTTGGAGGTAACCTCATGAGCCCCAGCAACAGACTGAGCGATTTCTGGACGGGCATCGTCCTCGCCGGCTCCTTCGTCTTCTTCATCGCGGTGAGCTTCGCACACAGGGAACATGACGAGTCCTGGTGGGTCATCGGTCTGTTCGGACTCCCGCTGCTGATTCAGGCGCTCGGGGTGGTCTACCTGTACTTCAGGCAGCCGCCGGAACACGACGATCCGTTCAAGACGTTCCGCAACCTCTACTGCGGTGCGATGTTCCTCTGCGCGGGCTCCACCTATATGCTGTGGTACATCTACCTGAACGGCCGCTCCGGGCGCACCCTCTCCTACATGTCCGTCGGCTTTATCACCGTACTCCTGCTGATCGTCGTCCTCGTCACGTTCACCCTGATGACGACGATCATGCCGGAAGACATCCCCGGCCAGGGGAGCCGTCACTTCCTGCTCGGGTGGCTGAATGATCTCAAGGGGGGGATCGCGAGGATGCCCTTCTGGGCGCTGCTGAATTTCCTCGCCATCTTCCTGACCATCTCCTTCCTCTTCGGCTTCGCCTTCGCCTTCGACAACAGGACTGCCATAATCAACGACGCGGCGTCCGTCGCCAAGACCGAACAGCACGTCCCGCAGGCTTCACCGTACCCCCCTCTGTACAAGCCCAAGCTGCCCTTCTACGAGAACTCCGGGCAGCGAGACGATTACCACTCCGACGCGGACGACATCACCCCCTTCAACTTATACTTTGAACAAGGCACGGCGAGCCTGCTCCGGTTCGACGGGAATAACCCCTACGACGTAGCCGGGATGCGCGACATCCCCCTCTCGGCGGAGGCCATCAAGAAGCTGGAGCTTCACAGCGACAATTACACCGCGATGAAGCTGGCGACGGAGCGAATCATTAAACTGTCGAGGGGCGGGCATCTCGTGCATGTGATGGTCATCGGCCACGCCAGCGACGTGCCGCACGGGGACAGCTCGCCCTACAGATCAAACTACGAGCTGTCCGAGGCGCGCGCCCAGATGGTGAAAAATGAGATCACCAAGGACATCTTCCTCAAGCACCAGAACAAGTGGTGCAACATCCAGTGGTCGATCCTGCCGGTGTCGAGCGATAAGCTGCCGGACACGAGGATGGACGACCTGGCCCGCATCTCCTCGCTGAAGGACTCGAAGGCCGCGCAGATTATCGTCGGGCCGTCCTCGGATGACCCCTCGTACCACCTGATTCAGCGCTCCTCCGACGGCGCGCCGGAGCCCTTCACCCTGATGGACTACATGTACTTTTCCATCTCCACTTTCACCGGCGGCGACAGCGGCGTGAGCCCGACGAGCAATTACGCGAAGTTCCTGAAGTGCTTCGCCAACATCTGCCAGATGTTCTTCATCGTCGGCTTTTTCAACGCGCTGCTGGCTTTGAGGGAAGAGCGGAAGCAGATCACCCTGATTGAAGAGGCCGGGCCGTGACCCGCGGGGGCGGCGCGGGGCCGGGCGTAAGGCAACCCTGTTAGCCCGAAGTAGTAATGTCGCTTTTCTCCAAAGTTAAGCCGCTGACGGCTATGATTCGGACACTCCCCGGTTTACAAAACCATTGACAAATATGGTTTATTTTAATATCTTACCGCGCCAAAGAGAATGTCACTGGGGCTAGCTCACGTCTCGCTTGAGGCCCTCCCGACACCATCGCTTACTTAAACTGCTATAACATCTTTTTCAGTTCTGTCCGCCGATGGTTTCGGGTTCTGCGTTGCTCATGGTCTTTGTTAGAGGCTGTACCTCCCGTGCGGTCAGCGGCGCTCCTTGCCGGCTGCGCGCCGCTGCGGGTCGCGAACTCCTCGCCGGCCCCAGACGTTTAGAATGTCGGAACGAGCTCGGCTCTGAGGTGCGCCAGGAACTAAACGTGCAAAGAAACTCTTCCCACTTAACATCTTTCAGCCACCTCACATCCGGCCATACCTCCCGCCACCTCCGGGCGATGGGGTGCCTGCTTCTGGCGGTGCTGTGCGCTTCCTGCGTGGGCGGCAACGGCTCCGACCCGCTCGCGTGGGACAAGGTGTGCGCGCCATCAGAGCCGCCGCCCGCGCCGGTCGCGGTGGAGACCGCCGACCAGATGGTTATCTACCTCGACACGAGCCTGAGCATGCCGGGCTACGTCTCGGCGCAGAAGCCGTCGAACACCGTCTTCAGTCGCTCGCTCCGAGAGTTGCGCAACTTCTCCACGCTCCTCAAGCCCCCCCTCAACATCCTCGTGCGACGTGTGGATAAGGGCGTGGGCGAGCCGATGAACGACTCCTACCTGAGCCTCGCGTCGATGGAGCAGAAGCACTACGACGGCCGGGACACAGACCTGGCGGGGGCCATCGGCCTCTTCCACAAGGGCGTCGCGTTAGGGAAGGCGAACGGGGAGGGGGTGCCCGGGAAGCCGCTGCCGCCGGCGAGGTTCCACGTCCTCGTGACCGACGGCGTGCAGTCGACGAACCGGCAGCCCGTCAACTCGCCGTGCGCCACCGGCTCGGATCAGAGGTGCGTGAAGTCAAAGATTTTCGAGTTGCTGGATAAAGGCTGGGGCGCGACCGTCATCGGGATGAGAAGCGAGTTCCACGGGAAGATTTATTCGGAGACCAAGAGACTGAGGGGGGAGCCGACCGCGGTCGCCTACGACAGTGACGACTCCCGCCCGGAAACTTTCCGCCCATTCTATTTCTACATCTTCTCCCCCGACCGCGCCCAACTCGAACAGTTCGTGGAGGTGCTGAAGGAGAGGCTGAGGCCGCTCGCCAAGGGCGGAGACGGCCTGCGCGAGCTTGGCCTCACGGCGCGCTACGCGTCGGGGACGGCGGAGGCGGAGGCGACGAAAGGACAGGGCGCCGGCGATGCCTTGGAACTCGCCGCCGAGAAGCGGGGCGGGCCTGCGCGCCTCACCCTACGCGTCAACGCGAGCACCACGAGGCGGGGGGCGGCCCCCTTCACGGTCGTCGTTAACCCCTCGTGGACGCCCGGCGCGCTCGACAGCGGAAGCCCGTCGGAACTGGCGGGACGCGTGCGCTGGACGTTGACGGAGGCGACCCCGGCCCCGACCGAGGCCGCGGCGAGGGCTCCGCGCATGCGCTACCCGGAGGTGAAAATCGTCGGGCAGGAGACGGACGAGCAGGGGCGGATCGTGCTCCGCGCCACCGCGCAGTGGCCCGAGGGGACGGGGGGACTGGGCTGGCGCGGTTACAAGCTGGAGGGGCGTTTGAATCTGGACAGGCAGACTCCGGCGTGGGTCCGCGGGTGGTCTTCCGAGAACGACGAAATGGTCGAGGCGGGCGGTAAGACCTTCGAGCTGGAGAACGTGCTGCTCGGGCTCTGGCGCAACGACGTGTTGCAGGAGCAACTCGTGACCGAAGTTTGTCTCCGCGTCGGGCCGCAGTGAGGAAACGTAAGCTCGCGTGAACGGGAGGAAGGTGCTCAAGTGCTAAGTTTTATCCTGCAAGGGGTCGACGTCCTTCGCTACTTCGCCCAGAACCGAGAGGCCGAGGGCTGGCGGGAGACGGCGGCCAGTTGGCTGACGACGGCCATCGTCGTCGCGGTCGTGTGGGCGCTGGTGATGCTCTTCGTGAAGCTGACGCTGCGCAAGAAGGAGGCGCTCATCAAGGATCGCGCCTGGAGCCGCCCCAAGACGTGGTGGTTCATCTTCGCCGGGCTGATTCCCGTGCTGCTGATTGCCGGGGGAATCTACTATTTCTCTCTGGACTTCCCGTACGTGGTCGGCTTTCAGGGGTTGATTAACGGCGTCCTCTTCTCGTGGTTCCTCTACGTCTGCCTGATGGTCGGCGGGCACCTGATCAGCTCGTGGCGGCGCGACATTTACTGAGGGAGGTGGTCGATGCTCAACGTATTCATCGCCGTCGGCGGCAGCGGGACGAAGGTGGCTGAGGCACTCGTCAGGCTCCTCGCCGCCGGGTGTCCCACGCGCGAGGAAGGCGGCACCCCGACGAGCCTCGGCGACACGCTGCAACTGTGGCGGCTCGACCCCGACCGCAGCGCCGGGGCCGGCATGTCCCTGCAGAGTTGCGTGGACAACTACAAGCTCTTGCAGGAGCATTTGGGCGGCCGCTGGTCGATGACGGTCGACACCGACATCCGCCACCTCGACCCGCTGCAACTGCCGGAGGAGACCCGCGGGAACAACCGCTTCAAGACGCTCGGGGGCATCCTCAACTCCGGGGTGATGGGCAAGGAAGACTCGTCCCCGTACCTGAATCTGCTCTACGCGCCGAAAGACCTGGCGGTGAACGTCGAGCGCGGCTTCTACCAGAAGCCGTTCATCGGCTCGGCCGTCATGGCCGTCTTCGCCAACTCGCTGGAGGACGGCAACTCGCCGGGCGGCCGGAAGTGCCAGCTCAACCGGCTCGAAAACGAGGAGGTGCGGTTCTTCCTCTGCGGCAGCCTCCACGGCGGGACGGGCGCCTGCGGCGTGCCGATCATGGGCCGCTTCCTGAGCAGCCGCAACGAGCGCATCAACCGCAAGTGGCAGATCGCCGCCTGCCTCCTCGCGCCCTACAGCCTGCCGCCGGAGCCACCCTTCAAGTCCCCCGACCCGGTCGAAGAGGTGACGAGCGAGATGCTCGAAGAGGTGCTGAGCCGGCCCGAAGTCCAGAAGGCGTTCGGGAGGATGAACGAGGAGGAGCGCATCGAAGTCACCAAGCAAGTCCTCCTCGGCTTCTACGCCAACCCCAAAGACATCGTCGCGCGGGCGCGCCAGAGCCTCGACTATTACAAGGACATCTCCGAGTGGTTCGATCAGATTTACCTCGTCGGCAAGCCCGAGCCCGACCAGTTGGCGGGCTGGAGCAACGGCGGCAAGCACCAGAACAACCCTCTGAACTCGGCCGAGGTCGTCGCCGCGCTGACCGCCCTGAACTTCTTCTCGAACACCAAGCTGTCCGGCACGGGCACCTACGCCACGGGCAGTTCGACGCCCACGCTGGACTCGCACAACATGCACCTCTACGACCTGCCGCGCTACGCCATCGACGAGAAGGTGCCGGTCGATCCGGAGAAAGTCCTGCTCGCGACGGCCATCGCCATCCACCTCGTGGTGCAGCAGATTCGCTGGGGGCTGGACGCGCGGCTGTGGCGCGACATTGACGAACTCAGGAAGGTTTACGAGACGGACTCCGAGAAACAGCAGGCCGACTTCAAGAGCTTCGACGACGCGGCCAAGCTGCTCACCGACTACATGCTCTCGCTCGTCGACCCGGCCGCGACGAAGGGCTGGCACCCGGAAGAGTTCCAGCACTTACAGGAGTTGGTCTCGGACGACCCGGTCGCCGTCAGGCGGGTGGCCGAGAGCCTCAAAGAGAAGAACTGGTACAACTTGGGCGAGAAGAAGCCCGCCACGCTCGGCAAGTCTTCCGTCAAGATCACCACGGCCGAGTTCGGCCAGTGGTTCCCCTTCAAGGAGGGGATGAAGTTCAACCGGGGCGACTACTTCCGCCACGTCTGGGCGGAAGTCTACAAAAAGATTGTGAATAAGGCTTGAGGTGAGGCCCCCCGGCGCGGGTCTCACAGCCGGGCCGGGCGCGACGTTCGCGGAGCAGGAGGAGGCCGATGGCTGACAAAGATTACAAGGTATTTCTCAACGACGACATTCAGGGCGGGAACGCCGGCGTCGAAGAGGCGCGCCGCTTCAAGCGCGAGATCAAGATCGGGGAGCCCCGCTACGACGCACGATACTTCGAGACCTTCCCGACCGCTTGGGCCAGCGCCTACGACTTGCAGAAGCAACTCAGCGCCTACGGCAAAGACGGCGAGCGGGCCGGGCGCGAAGCCGCCCTCGCCGTCGAGGAGTGGGCCTCGCTCTTCCTCCTCTACTACTTCGGCGTCATCAACCTCTCTTCGAGGTCGGCCGAGACCCTCCAGCAGTCGTTCGACACAGACCTCTGGCCGGCGCTCAAAGGGACGTACCCGTATCGGGACGACGAGCTGGCGGGGATCAGTCTCCTCCACGCCGACGACGAGACGGTCGCCGGGGCTTATTACCCGGAAGTCATCTTCTTCCCCAGCCGCGGCCGCTCCACCTGGCTGAAGAGTAAAGACCTGGCCCCCTATCTGGCCGGGACGAGACTCTCCTGGGCCAAGTGCTGCAAGCACCTCCTGTCCGACAAGGCCGACGCCAAGAGCTTCCACACCTTCCTCGCCAGCGTCGCGCGCAACGTCCTCCAGAGCATGTACCGTAAGGCGCTCGACAACTTCCGCGAGCGGGAGCAGGAGGCCGGGCGACTGCCCGCGCCCGGCACGCTGATAGCGCTCGGCGGCGACGTCACGAGGTGGCGGCGTCTGATCGTGGAAGACCCGCAGGAGTTGATGAGCGCCTACCCTTTGGTGAGGGAGGTCTCCGAGGAGAGGGACGGCAAGAAGACCGTCGTCAAGCGCACCTACTTCCTCGTCGCGGGGCTCGACCAGCCGCCGGACAGTTGGGTGAACAGGTCTATCGGGAAGGGACTGCCCGCCCCGCGCCGCTACGAGAGAGGCGCTGAGGGGGAGATTCTCATCAGGCACGCCGGGCGGCCCATCCCGTACACCCTCCAAAAGGAGGACGAGGTGGTCGTGCTCAGAGACTGCTTCCTGAGCGGCTCGCCGGACTGGTGCGCCGTCCCCGCCGACGGGGGAGGCACCGCCAAGATCAGGGACGTGCACGCGGTCAAGAACGACGGCAGCGGCCTCTTCACGGCCGTCAGGCAGAAGGAACGCGCCGTCTGCCTCGCCCCCGTCAACGGCGCCTTCCTGAAGCACTTCCTTGATCCCATCTCGCAGACCCCGGAGAAGCTTCCCAAAATCACCGCCACGGCCACCGAGACGGGCGACGGCGTGGACTGGACGTTCTTCATCAAGGATCGTCACGGCCACGAGCGCGAAATCCAGTGGCAGACCAGACCGGCAAACTCCAACAGCCCGAACTTCAACAAGGAGCTGCCGCAGGCGAGCTTCGCCCTCTGGCCGCCGAAGCTCGCCAAGGAATGGCACCTCTACATGGCGCGCGGCACGGGGACGAAGGAGGCGGCCGGGCGCTGGTCGCTCGTCGACGAGAACGGGAACGAGGCGCAGCCGTCGGTCGACTTCGTGGACGAGTACATCAGCATCCTCCACAACCCGAAGGGAGGGTGCCGCCCCGCGGCGATGCTGCTGCGCGACAGTCAGGGCGCGGCGCGCGGAGCCCTCTTCCTCGCGAATCTGGAGGGGCACGACATCGATGTCCACACCCCCGCCAGTCTGGCGATGGACTTCGGCACCAGCAACACCTGCCTCGCCTACGAAACCGGCGCGAGCGAGAAGCCCGCCGCGCTCACGTTCACGCAGCAGCCGGTGATGCTCTGGGGGGCGCCCCCGGCGCTGGAAAACCCCGGCTTCGTCCCCTTTCGCTGGAAGACCGAGGAGTTCTTCCCGACCATCCTGATGTCGCGGAAGGGGGTCGCCGGCATAGACATGGTGGAGCCCTCCAAGATCGAACTCCACCACCTCTTCCAGATCGACATCCCCGGCCTGCACAGCGGCATGGAGGCGCGCCTCTACACGGGGCTGCTGGAAAACAACTGGAACGTGCACTCCAATTTGAAGTGGGAGCTGGCGGTCAGGCAGGCCCCGTGGCGGGCGCTCTTCTGGGGCGTCTCGCTGCTCTACGCGCACGCCGAGATTTTCTTCCGCGAGCGGGCGCTGATTGACACCTACGTCTTCACGTTCCCGCTCGCCTTTTCCGAGGGCGAGCGCGAGAAGTTTCACGGCGACGCGCAGGACGCCATCGCCAAGGTGCGCGCGTTCTGCTACGGGACGGGCGCCGGCACCTTCGTCTACAAAGATCAGATTGACGAGAGCACGGCCATCGCCAAGTCGGCCAACACGGCGGGCGCGCCCGGCAACATCGAGGTCTTCCTCGACGTTGGCGGCGGCACGGCGGACATCGCCATCCGGATGGGCGACCGGTTTCTGGTCAAGGACAGCATCAAAGTCGCCGGGCGCACCTTCTTCCGCTTCGCGGAGAAAAACTTCGCGGAGCCCGCGCCGCCCGGCGCCGGGCGCTTCCGGAAGCACCTCAACGTGCTGCTGCTGGAGGGCAAGGAGTTCTCGCTCGACGACATCAGCTTCGTCAACCACAAGCTCGGGACGTTCTACTCGGTCGCCATCAACGGCCTCGGCGACAAGCGGTTCAGGGAGCGCGAGGCCGACATCCTCCAACAGCGGATGGGCCGCCCCTCTTATCAGTGGTACCGCTCGATACTGCTCATTCGCCACCTGCTCGCCTACGCCCTTCTGCAAGCCTGCGCCGCCGCCGTCGGGAGCCAGACCCAGGCCAACGGCATCAGCCTGATCCTCGCCGGCAACGCCTGGGGACTCATCCTCTTCGCCGAACTCGAACGGAGGAAGGGGACGCTCCATCGCGAGGCGCAGGTCATCCTCGAATTCCTGAAGGGCGAGCTGGTCGAGCGACTCACCGCAGAGGCGGAGCAGGAGCGGAACAAGAAGGAGAAGGCGCGGCTCACGCAGGAGATAGATCGCCTCGACAAACTGAAGATTCTGAGCGTGAACCTGCTCAACGAGAAGAACTTCAGCGACGCCAAGACCTCCGTCGCCGAGGGAGCCCTGCGGGCCGCCAAAGGCCCGACCGCACAGCAGGAGGGCGAGGGCGACGCCGAGGCGGCGAGCACCAGCCCTTACGCCGGCATCACGATCCGCGACCTGAAGGTCGGCTCCAAGAACGTCACCATCCGCTGGTGCGACCGCTGGGGGCTGGAGGACTTGCAGCGGAAGATCAAGTCACAGCACGGCCTGAAGAGTGCGCCCAACATCACCTCGCTTGAGTTCGGCGGCAACGGCGACATGCAGCGGCCGCTCGACCCGCTGCTCTCGGTCTTTACACGCCTCGGCAATCGCGAGAGCTACGAGGACGGCGACACGATGCCGGCCGAGGAGTGGTTCCGGATGAACTCCCTGCTCGCGCACGGGCGCGACTACCTCGACGATAACAACAACCCGAGGTACTCGCCGCTCAACTACTTCATTTCCCGGGTGCTCTACCCGGAGGACAACGACCACACTTTCCTTGACGAGATGGCAAAGAGGGTGGGCAACTTGTGACGCCTCGGGCCGGCCGCGTCAGCACGCCGGGCGCGCCCCCGGCCGGCGGTGAAGCGCCGACCGGGGCCACCGCGGGTGTTTACGGACGGCTCCCGGCGAAGGGCCGCTTATGAATCGTACAAAGATGCAGCCGGTGCTGGCACTGGGCGCGGTCTTGCTCGTCTGCTCCGGGAGCGACACCGGGCTGGCCCTGCAAGGCACCGCGGGCGGGGCTTTGGTGGCGCAGCCGAAGGCCACACCGGCGCGCAGGAATAACGCGCAGGCCGCCAACCAGCCCCTCCCGCCCACGAAGCAGAGCCCGGCGGCGGCGGCGGCCGTCCCGGAACTCGGAGTGATTCAGGATGAGGTCGGAAGACTCACCCAAAGCATCCGGGACGCGCAGGCCGGCATCGCCGAGGTCAAACAGAACGTAGACACGGTTAACGGGGAACTGCGCGCAGGCTGGCTGCCGAGCCTGCGCGAGTGGGGCACGATCACTTCGCCTCTGCTCCTGACGTTAGTCTTCGGGCTCCCCTTCCTCGCCGCCCTCTTCATCTTCCGACGCAAACAGAAGCACGAGCATCAGGCGGTGCAGGATCAACTCAACCTTATGGGCCAGAAGTTAGACATGTTAGCTAAAAAAACGACCGACGCGGCGGAGCCTGAACAGCCGGCGGAAGGCACGAAGGGAAGTCAACCCGCCCGAGCCACGCGCCCGAAAGCCTCTTCCAAGCGCACGCCGCGAGCGGGGCGGGCCGTGAAGGAGGAGTCCGAGCAATCGAGTCACGACTCAGCGGTCAAGTTGCCGGACGAGGGGGACGGGCAGGAGCCTGAAACGACTTTATACGCCGGCGACGCCCCGCCGGCCTCCGCCGTTGAAGGCGCGGCGCTGTCGCACGAGTCCCCCGCACCCGAGGGCAACTTCCGCTTCCCGGCGCTCGTCGCGGACTTCTTCACGTACCTCGAAGAGGAGAACATCCCCGTCATCGAGGCCAAAGCCGACGTGATACGACGCGGCAAGTTGGAGGCTACTGAGGGCGGGGAATTCAGGTTGGTGGAGAACGGCGGCTCCGACGGGATGTTCTTCGCCCTCCCCAAGGTGACACGCTTCTCCGTGCAACAGGACTTCTACACCTATTATCAACACTACTTCGAGTGTGAGAGCCCCGCGCCGGGAGACATCGTGATTATCGCGCCGGCCGTCGTGCGGGTGGGCGGGCATGACGGCGAATGGTGCCTGAGCAAGCTGGGAAAGTTGGAAGTGCGTTAAGACGGCCCGAGCGCGGGGGCCGTGAGATGAAGTATGCGTGTATTCTGCCCCACCCACCAGAAAGATTTCTTCACCGACCCCCTGCCGCGTATTTCTTGCGCCTTTGGCCCTCACGAGTTCGATGAAGAATTCCCCAAAGACTTCCCCGACGCGGATTTCTGGGAGTACTGCTGCGGGTGCCAGCGGTTCTGGCCGGCGGGTTCGAGGCACAGCTACCAGCCGAGCGACAAGTGCCCCATGTGCGCGCGGGCCATCACCGCGCTCTACATGTGCGACCGCTGCGGGGTGATCACGGTCGACTCCTCCGAGAAGATTAAAGGCAGGACTTTCGCCCTGACGCCCGGCGGCGCCCCCCTGAAGGTCGTCGCGGGCAAGCCGACGAAGCCGTCGTGCCCGGGGTGCGGCCGCGCCGGCCCGACCAGCGCGCTGGCCCAGCATCAGTGCGGCGAGAGGTCGGTCGTGTTCACGACCGCGCGGCTTAGCTGCCCCTTCTGTCTGGAGGCGCTCGCGGAACTGCTCCCCACCACGGTCTCGGGGCCGCCCGCCTTTCCCATCCTTGTCGCGTCGTACCTACAGACCATCTCGCCGGACAGGAGCGAGGGGAGGTTCGACAAAAAGACCGGGACGCTCGTCGCGGCGTACCCGGGGACGCTGGTCTTAATTCAGACCGCGAACGGGAGTGACTCGACAGGTTCCCACATCACCTTCGCGCTGCCGACTCTCACTCACTTCTCGAACAAGAAAGAGTTCTACTCTCTCTATCAGGATTCCTTCACCTGCGACGAGCCCGGCGAAGGCGAAGTGCAGGTCATCTACCCGGCCATTTTCGACAAACAGGGAGGCGTCTGGAAACTCAAAGAGGCCGGGCGCCTGGGAGTCATTAAAGAACCGCTGGAGGACTCGGACGCCGCGGCGGAGAGCAAGGCCGAAGCGCCCACCGGCTCGTCCCGGGAGTCCGACGCCGTAGCGCAGGACGCGCACGCGGAGTCAGACGCGCACGCGCCCGCCGCGGATGTCGCTGTGGAAGGGGAGCCCGCGGCGGAGACGGAGGCGGAGACGGAAGATGCGGCGGTCGCCGAGGTGGTCGCCGAAGAGCCTGTGGGCGACCCGCTACCCGCCGAAGAGCCTTCGGGGGGCCGCGGGCGTGTGCGGCCCGTCATGTGGACGGTGGGCGCCGCGGCCTTTCTGCTGTTAGCCGTTGTGGCTGTCACGTCATTCACCGGCGACTCGGCCGAGGCGGCGCTGGAGCGGGCCATCGCCGAGGGCAAGCTCTTCGCGCCTCAGGGGGAGAGCGCCTACGACTATTACCAGCAACTCAAGGCTCGGAACCGGGGCAACGCGCGCGGCCTTACCTCATCCACCGGCAAACTCCTCGGCACGCTCGTGGCCGTCACGCAGGTGACGCTGAACGGGGTCTACCAGCCGGGCGGGCGCGAACTGTCCCGGCCGGAGTGGGAAAACACTCTGCGGATGCTGGAGTGGGCGAGCGAGCTTCAGCCTGAGAACAAGTCTCTGATGGCGAAGGCCGAATACAGCAGGGGACAGGTCTCGTACTTAAGCAAAAATGTCGAGGCCGCGATAAAGTCGTGGGAGGGCGCCGCCCGGTTGGATGTCGAGTGGGCGCTGCCGTGCAGGAGCCTCGGCCTGGCCTACCACCAGACTGAGAATCTCGTTCTCGGCCGCTCGCACCTGCTTGAGGCCATCAAACGAGACCCGAGTTGGGCCGTCCCTTACGCCGACATGGGTGACTGGCTCTATAAGGTCAAGAAGGACTCGGCGGCGGCTGAACGATACTACCGCCAAGCCGTCGAACGCGCCCCGATGTGGGCGCATCCGCATGCCTGGCTCGCCGACATCGCGATGCGCCAGAAGAATTACAAGGTCGCGGTGCAGGAACTCCAGTTGGTGCTCAGCCCCTCCGCCGTGGGCAAGGACGGCCTGAACCTTGAAAAGCTGAAGAAGGATTTCGCGTACGCGCGCCAGTACAAAACCGGGCGGTGAGTGCGTCAACGTCTTCGGGGCGCGGGCTCACGCGCTGAGTGCGTAGGAAGGGCGGAGCCGTCAACACCCGTCGGGCGGCGGCGCGACACGCGGGCGTCCGGAAAACAGATCGCTACGGTATGAAAGATACTCTGAAACCGGCCCCGGAGGGGCCGGAGGAACAGACCCGCACACCGGCCGACGAGGCGGAGCCGGCCCGTCCGTCCGTCGCCCCGTCGCCAGCCTTAAGGCCGTTCCACCTCGCCGCCGCCGGCATCCTGATAGTCTTAGCCCTAAGCCTCTGGTACTTGTGGCGGCGAAGCACGGCCGACTCACCGCGGTCGGTTGGCGCGTCCGCCTCCTCCGGCAACTCGCCTGCGTCCGTCGCCCCCGCCCATCCGTACCCGCCGGAGGGGATGGTTTACGTCCCCGGCGGTACCTTCATCATGGGTCAGGACGAAGGGGACGAATACGAACGCCCGGCACACAGGGAGACGGTCGGGGAGTTTTTCATCGACCGGTTCGAGGTGACGTGTGACGAGTATCAGCGGTTCGTGGACGCGAAAAATCACCGGCCCCCGCCGGGCTGGAAGCAGGGTAAGTACCCGGCGGGTTCGGCGCTGCTGCCGGTCACGGGGGTGAGCTGGGGCGACGCCAACGCCTACGCCGAGTGGATCGGCAAGCGGCTGCCGACCGAGAAGGAGTGGGAATTCGCCGCACGCGGTACGGATCGGCGGCTCTACCCGTGGGGCAACGAATGGAGGCCGGAAGCCCTCAACGCCCTCGACGGCGGCCTCGACCGCGTGGTGGAGGTGGGGCTCCATCCCGAAGGGGCGAGCCCCTTCGGCGCTTTCGACATGGTCGGTAACGCGTGGGAATGGACGGAGGATTCGATCCGCGCGTACCCCAACGGCAGCATCAGGGAGGACACGCTGCCCGACGACCAGAGGGAGAGGCAGAAGGTGATTCGCGGCGGGTGCTACATGAGCGACGCGCGACGGGCCACGGCCACCTACCGGAGAGGTTGGCCGGAGCAGGGGGCCGATTACTCACAGACCGGATTCCGCTGCGCTAAGAGTGTAGAGCCTCAGACGGCTAGGAATTGAACGGGACGAGCAGAGGGACATGAGCACAAAAACACTCGTCAGAAGGACATTAAGCCTGACGACATTAATCCTCCTCGTAATCAATTTCTGCGTCTGGTGTGAGTCCGGCGCCGCGGAGCAAGGCGCAGACGCAAGCAGTCTCAAGCAAGGGCCGGGGGCGACTCCGACGCCCGTGCCGACGCCGAGGCCCACGCCGAGGCCCACGCCGAGGTCTACGCCGAGGCCGACGCCGCGCTTAGTCAACGTCACCATCGTTTCGACCGTGACCTCCGTGGGCCCGTCGCCGGTCACCACGATTCTGCCCCACTGTGAAGTGACGCTCGACGGTAAGCTTCTGGAAGAAAAGGTGACGGATGAACAGGGCAGAATGGTGATTCCGATGGAGCCCGGCATCCACTACGTGAGAGTCTCCAAGTACGGCCACGTGGCCTCCCCCGACCAGCCGGTCACGGTCGGGGCGTCCGGCGGCCAGCAAGTGGAGACGTTCAACCTCACGCGTGAGCTACGGAACCTGAAAGTGACGACGGTGCCGGGCAACGTGAAGGTCAAGCTCGACGATGACAAAAGCCGCGAGGCCGAGAGCGACGCCGAAGGCCGGCTCACCTTCAAGCGGATTGACCCGGGCATCCCACACAAGCTGCACTTGTCTAAAGAGGATTTCCGCGACATGACGGTTGACGTGGAGCCGTATCAGGCAGAGGTGCCGCCGCTCCAACTCATCCGCGACCTGCGGCCTCTGCGGGTGAAGACCATCCCGCCCGAAGCGGAGGTGTACCTTGACGACGATCACATAGGCAAAAGTGACGCTCAGGGATATTTGGATATCCCCAAGGTGAAGGCGGGCGTGGGGCACTTGCTGAAGGCGGTCAAGGATGGCGTCGAGAAGGCCGAGCCTGTTCCCGCCGACCACGAGTTCTATCCGATCACCATCTTCCCAGTCCAGCCCAGCCCTACTCCTACTCCCATTCCGACCCCCCCACCTCCTACGCCAACGCCGACGCCCATCGCCACTCCTACACCCGCCCCCGCCCCCGCCGTGGACGGCGGTCAAGTTATAGGGCACATTAAGGAAGGCCGTCTGGCGAGGGCCGTCGAAGCCTACGCCTCGTTGGCCAGCTCCGAGCCGCAGAACCCGGCACTGGCGGGCTACCTCGACGAGTTGCTGCGGGCCATGCACGAGCGCACGTCGGCCGCGTTGGCGCGCGTCGGGCCGTACGGCTTGACCCCTTCCGTCGAAGAGGCCAGGGAGTTGTCGGAACTCTACGACCGTGTGCGCAAGTGGCGTCCCGGCGATCAAAGGGTGCAAGCCCTCGCCGAATACTGGACGGCCAAGTATTGGCAGGCCGGCGCGCAGATGATCACTTCGCCGGGCGGCCGGGAGGTCTATTTGCAAAAGGCGCGGACGGCGGCGCGGGATGCCAAGGCTTTCAACCCGCGTGAGGCCCGGGTACTTTTCGACCTCGGCAGTCTGTACGTGACGCTGGGAGACGCGCCCGCGGCCGCCGAGTACTTTGACGAGGCGCGTGCGCTTGAGCCCGACTGGGCGTACCCCTTCTTCGCGCTGGCCGCGATTGATATGAGTGCCGCACAGACGGAGGTGGCGAAGGCTGCCAAAGCCGCCCGCTACGGGCGGGCCGTCGATAACCTCACCAAAGCCATCACCCTCGACCCCGCCTTTCGTCAGGCCTATGAGCAGCGTTGCATCGCGTACGCAATCGTCAACAGGCATCAGGAGTCCGTCGCCAGCGGCCTGGTGGCGGTCGCCATGAAGCCGGCGAGCGCCTATGCACATTACGCGCTCGGCTTCGCCTATTACCAACTGGGGGCGGACAAGGACAAGAAGCAATACCGCAACGCGATAGACGAATTCAACCTCGCCCTTACGTACACGGATGATGCGCTCGACACTCCGACCGCGGCGGACGTGCGGCAGAAACTCGCGGTAATGAAAAAGGCTTTAGGCATCAAGCCCGGAAGGTGAGGATAAGGCGCCGCAAAGTCTGAATTCCCAACGAAATACCCGTCGCCGTCGGGGAGAAGAAGCCGAATCTTGATGGAAGCGTTGGACAATCTCAACTTCCGCTGGCAAAAACCTCGCAAAAAATCTTGCAGAAAAAGAGTATTAGGAATAAAGTTAGGTCGAAAGCAGTTCGACCCTAAGGTGCAAGAAAATAGAGCGGCGGCGGAAGACTGTCGTCGTTAATGACGAACGTTGAACCTCGTTCGCGTTTGACTGAACTACTAAGGAGGACGACGAAATGGCGAGCGCAACAGAGAACATGCAGGGTTTGAAGACGGGTCTGGCCTTCGCGAGTGAGTTAGTGATACCGGGGGCTAGCAATGTCTGGAACGGTGACTACAAGACGGCTGGGGTACACGCGGTGGCCGGCCTCGTGGCCGGGGCGCTGTTCGGCGTGCCGGGGTTGATCGCGGTCGCCGCCAACTCATTCACGAAAGCCACGACCGGCCGGAGCCTCGTCGAACACCTCAACGTGGGGGAGCCCGCGGTTAAGAAGTAATCCCGCGGGCTGAGGCTGGCGCCGGTTCTTGTAGTTAGCTGGAAGCCAGGGAAGCTAAGCTAAAGGACATGAAAAAGAGGACGTTGTTCGCGGGCCTCGCGGGCCTCGCGTCGGGTTTATTTCTGGCCAACAACTGGCGGGTGCTGACTAAGGAGGGAATCAAGCTGGGTATCCGCACCAGCCATAAGGTCAGGGAAATCTCACAGCAGGCCATAGAAGACATCGGAGATCTCACGGCCGAAGCCAATCAGGAGCTTTCACAACAGCCCAGCACAGAGCACGACCGGGAGGTCATGTAATGGCCCGCGGGAGAGTCGACTCTCCTGAAGCTACGGCGGAGATGCGACTGGTCTCCGCCGTCAGCGGGCGGGAGCGCTGGGAAGTGAAGGCGATAAAGCGACGCCCCGAAATGGCGCTGGCGCTTGAGGAGGCCCTGCTGCAATACCCGGGCGTCCTCGGCGTTAGCGCCAATCCAGTTACAGGGCGGGTTCTCGTCCAATACTCTCCCGACGTGGTCGGCCTCCACGTCGAATCTCTGCTGCGAGAGTCTTTAAACGACATCTCGGTCTTGAGCGCTTGGGCCAGTCCGAACTCGAACGGCGCGGGCGGCTCGTCGCCGCTCGTCCGCGTCATCAAGACCTCGCTCCCTGACCGGAGAGAGCTGGCCCGGCCGGCGATGCTCTCGGTGGTGGGTCATTCGGTCGGGGTCATCATGGGGCTCTCGCTCGCCGGCATCTTTAACACGGCGCTCGGGGAGGGGCCCAAGTTTCTGCGTTACCTCGGGATAGTCGGGAAGGGGACTCGCCTCCTTTTCATGACCTCGCTGTCCCTGCTGCTGATCGCCGCCGAGTTGTTCACGCGCAACCGCCGCAAGAAGGCTTGGCGCAGGCTCGCCCAGAACGCGCAGCACAACCTCCGCACCCAGTTGATCGCCAACATTCAGGTGCAGGACATGGCGTTCTTCGACAGCCACGGGACGGGCCGGCTCATCAACCTCATCAACGAAGACACGGCGCGCATCAGGGAGTTCGTCGAGCGCGCGGGTGACGAGATGATCGAGTTGGGGATGATCATCACCGTCTACGGCGTCATCCTCGCCGTCACCTCGCCGCTGCTCGCGCTCCTGACCTTCGCCTGCCTGCCTTTCGTCATGATGTCGTCGCGCCTCTACGGGCAGAAGGCCGCCGAGCGTTACGGCATCGCGGGCGAGGCCGCGAACACCTTCACCCAGATGCTCGAAAACAATCTGACCGGCACCGCCGACGTGAAGAGCTTCACGGCCGAGCACCGCGAGACGCTCAGGCTCAGCGAGGCCGACCGGCGTCAGTCGGAGGCGATGCTCGCGGCCGTGTCGGTGTCGGCCATCCAGGCGCAGCTCAACTACTCATTCTTCAACGCGGGGTTTTTCCTGACGGGCGGCGTCGGGGGGTACCTCTCCTCGAAGGGGAAGCTGACGAAGGGTCAGTACTTCCTCGTCACGTTCCTGTTCCCGCAACTGCTCTCTTCGCTCAAGGACGTGGAGCAGATCACGCGCCTGTCCCACGGCGCGAGCGCGTCCGCCGAGCAGTTGATAGAGGTTCTGGACTCGCGCCCGAAGATTCAGAGCGGGCCGGCGCGGCTGCCCGCCGGCTCGGCCCGCGGCGACATCGTCTTCGAGAACGTCTCCTTCGGCTATGACCCTTCGGTCAAAGTTCTGGACAACGTCTCCTTCCACGTCGGCCCCGGCGAGACCCTCGCCATCGTCGGCCCGACCGGCTCGGGCAAAAGCACGCTGCTCAACCTGCTCCTGCGCTTCTACGAGGTGGACTCGGGGCGAATCCTGCTCGACGGCGTCGACATACGTGAGCTGAACCTCCACGACCTGCGCGCCGCCGTCAGCCTCGTCAGTCAGGAGGTGCACCTGTTTCAGGGCACCATCCGGGAGAACGTGCTCTACGGGCGGACGCGCGCCACGGAGCAGCAGCTCACGCAGGTGATGCGAATCGCCGAGGCACAGCGGCTGATCGAGAATTTGCCCGGTGGTTGGGAGGCGCAGGTCGGCGAGCGCGGCCGCCTCCTTTCGGGCGGCGAGCGGCAGCGCGTAGCCATCGCGCGCGCGCTCCTTAAACTTTTCGGCGGCGCCGCCATCCTCGCCCTCGACGAGGCGACCTCACAGCTCGACAACGAGACGGAGGCGGCGCTCAAGCGTTCGCTCCGCGAGGCGGCGACGGGCAAGGGCGTGATTATCATCGCGCACCGGCTGTCCACGATTCGCTCCGCCGACAGGATTATCGTCCTCGAAAGGGGGAAGGTCATCGAGGAGGGGACTCACAAGAAACTCCTGTCCCGCAAAGGTCTGTACGCCTCCCTCTGGCGGCTTCAGAATGAAGACCCGCTAGGCGGCGGGGGCAATCTGGAAGT
Source organism: Pyrinomonadaceae bacterium (assembly GCA_040509515.1). GTDB lineage: Bacteria > Acidobacteriota > Blastocatellia > Pyrinomonadales > Pyrinomonadaceae > QHXN01. The sequence goes on from JBEVKV010000053.1 coordinate 20,747, forward strand.
GCGAATCAGTAAATAACGGGCCCGACCCGGGCCCCGTCGTCAACACCGTCCCGCCGAATCCCGCGCCAAGATGCAAGCTTCAAAACGCCTCCTCCGGGCACACTGGGCTGTGACGGTGCTGCCGCTCCTCGCGCTCTGTCTCGTGGCCGCGTGCGTCGTCTGGCTCGCGGGTCAATGGCTCTTCGGCCAGCTCGGCCCCACGGCGCGTTGGGTCGTCGGGGTCGCGCTCGGCCTCTGCGCGCTGCTGCTGGCGGCGCTCGCCTTCGTCTTCAGGCGGCTGCTCTCCTTCTTCATCTCGATACCCTTCAAGCTGCGCGCTTCGATGCCGCGCCCCGAGCCGCGCGCGACGGTCGAGGGGCTGGGCGCGGAGGCCACGGTCAGCTTCGACCGGCTCGGGACTCCGACCGTCCGCGCCAAATCCCGTCTAGACGCGGCGCGCGCCCTCGGCTACGTCACGGCGCGCGACAGGCTTTTCCAGATGGACACGATGCGCCGCTCAGGGGCCGGTCGGCTGTCGGAGGTCGTCGGCCGCGCGATGCTTGAGAGGGACACG
>JBEVKV010000054.1:0-5315 GCA_040509515.1 Pyrinomonadaceae bacterium
TTTCTCAAACTCTCCGTGTAGGGCGGGCGGGCGACGCCGCGGTCTGTGATGATGGCGGCGACGAGTTCGCCGGGCGTCACGTCGAAGGCAGGGTTGTGGACGGCGACGCCTTCGGGGGCGAGGCGCTGCTCGCGCAGGTGCGTCACCTCGCGCGCGTCGCGCTCCTCAATGGGTATCTCGTCGCCGTTGGCGAGCGCGAGGTCGATGGTCGAGACGGGCGCGGCGACGTAGAAGGGGATGTCGTGCTCTCTGGCCAGCACCGCCACCATGTAGGTGCCGATCTTGTTGGCCGTGTCGCCGTTGGCGGCGATGCGGTCTGCGCCGACGACGACGCAGTCGATCTCGCCGCGCTTCATCACGTGCCCGGCCATGTTGTCCGTGATGACGGTGACGGGAATCTCGTCCTTCTGCAACTCCCACGCGGTGAGGCGCGCACCCTGTAGAAAGGGGCGCGTCTCGTCGGCGATGACGGCGACGCGCTTGCCCGCGTCGCGCGCGCCGCGCACGACGCCGAGCGCCGTGCCGTAGTCGCCGGCCGTGGCGAGCGCGCCCGCGTTACAGTGCGTGAGCACGGTCGCGCCGTCCGGCAGCAACTCGCCGCCGAAGCGGCCGAGCGCGCGGTTCGACACGATGTCCTCGTCGAAAATCCGCCGCGCCTCTTCGATCAAATCCTTCTTGATGCGCTCGGCGTCGGCGCCCTCGGCCTTCGAGCGGCGGAAGCTCTCGCGCATGCGCTCGATGGCCCAGAAGAGGTTGACGGCCGTGGGACGCGTCTTCGACATCAGGTCGCAGAAGTAGTCGAAGTCCTGTTCGAGGTCTTCGACCGAGGTGCCGACGGCCTGCATCGTGCCCAGAGCGAGCCCCATCGCGGCCGACACTCCGATGGCGGGCGCGCCGCGCACGACCATCACCTTGATGGCCTCGGCGACCTCCTCGCAGGAGCGCAGCATGAGGTACTTCTCCTCGGTCGGGAGCAGCCGCTGGTCGATCATGCGGACGCCCTCGTCCGTCCACTCGACGGTCTTAATCATGGCGGGAAATGTTCTCCTCAGAAGTTCTACGAAATAAAAGAGGCCATCTTAAGGGAGGGACAGGGCGCGGGCAACCGCGCGGGGCTTCTGGGCCGGAAGGTAAGAAAAAACGGCGGCGGGAACGTTTCCCCGCCGCCGCGCATTTATGGGTCGCGCCGGGTTCTAGTCCACCGCGCGGCGTACGTCGGCCTTCGTCAGGAAGCCGCCGATGAGGAAGATGGCGGCGAGCAGGATGTGGACGATGTGATCCATCGAGGCCAGTTCGAGCGAGCCGGGCAGCGCCGCGAACAGGCTCGTATCCCCGCCGTCGGGCGGCACGTCGACCGTGTGCGTCCCGCCGTGGCCCAGCAGGAAGCCCGCGATGCCGAGCAGCCCGTAGACGACCCCGAAGGCGATGCAGAAGAGGCGCGCCGCCGAGAGGGTCGCGGAGAATCCGAAGTAGAGGGCGAGCGCGCCCGAGATGAGGTGCACGAGGTTGTGCGCCAGACTCAGGTGCATCCCGAGCAGGCCGGGGGCCAGGAATCCCAGAATCCCGACCAGAAGAAAGACGACCCCCAGGATTTTACAAATGGTCTTGGCCATGACTAAGTAGTTCCTCCTTGGGAAGAAAAGGTGGAGGGGGAAGCTGCCCCCTTTTGACTTCTGCGAAGCGCCGCGCGCGGGGGACGCGGCGTTGACGTGGGAACGTGCGCGCATTGTACAACAGTACGCGGGAAACGGATGTACGGATTTATACGAAGCCGCGAGGGGCTCCTGTTGGGGTCGCCGTTTCGCGTTTGTTATACTCGCCGCGCCGTCTAAGCTAAGAGCACATTGAACCGAAGAAGTCGGAGGTGAGGAGTCAGAGGACGGAAGAGAAGCTGTCCCGACATTCCGACTTCCAGACTTCTAACCCTGACTTCTTATGAAAAATGGTTGGGAGGCCGTCATCGGCCTTGAGATTCACGCGCAGTTGGGCACGGAGTCGAAGATTTTCTGCGGCTGCTCGACGCGCTTCGGCGACGAGCCGAACTCGAACACCTGCCCGGTCTGTCTGGGATTGCCGGGCGCGCTGCCGGTGCTCAACCGGCGGGCGGTCGAACTCGGCGCGCGTGCGGCGCTGGCTTTGGGCCTGCGCGTCAACGAGGTCTCCATCTTCGCGCGCAAGAACTATTTCTACCCGGACTTGCCGAAGGGCTATCAGATTTCGCAGTACGACCGGCCGTTCTCCGAGGCCGGGCTGCTGGAGATCGTGACGGCCGAGCGCGACGAGGGCGGGCACGCGCGCGAGTGGCGGCCGATGGCGGTGCGCATCACGCGCCTGCACCTCGAAGAGGACGCGGGTAAGAACGTCCACGAGGGGCTGCCCGAAACCAACCGTTACTCCTACATCGACCTCAACCGCGCCGGCACGCCGCTCGCGGAGATCGTCACCGAGCCCGACTTCCGCACCTCATGGGAGGCGTACGACTACGTCAACCACGTCCGGCGCGCCTTGCAGTGGGTGGGCGCGTCGGAGGCAGACATGGAGAAGGGCAACCTGCGTTGCGAGGCGAACGTCTCGGTGCGCCGCGTCGGGGAAGAGAAGTTCGGGACGAAGGTCGAGCTGAAGAACCTCAACTCGGTGCGCTTCATGCAGCGCGCCATCGAGTTCGAGATTGAGCGTCAGGTGGCGCTCATCGAGTCGGGCGGGCGCGTCACGCAGGAGACGCGACTCTGGGACGAGCGCGCCGGCGAGACGCGCGTCATGCGCTCGAAGGAGGAGGCGCACGACTACCGTTACTTCCCCGAGCCCGACTTGCAGCCTTTGACCGTGACGGCCGAGTGGGTCGAGCAGGTGCGCGGCGCGATGCCGGAGCTGCCCGACGCGCGTCGGAAACGCTTCATGGAGCAGTACGAACTCTCCTTCAACGACGCCTCGCTGCTCGTGCGCGACCGTGCGCTGGCAGACTTCTACGAGCGCGCCGCCGCGGCGTCGAACCCGCGCGGCGCGGCCAACTGGCTCAAGGGCGAGCTGCTGCGCGAGCTTGACGCGGCGGGGCGGGCGGCAGACGACTCGCCCGTCTCGCCGGAGGAGCTGGCGGCGCTCGTCCGCGCGGTCGAGGAGGGGCGCATCAGCGGCAAGCAGGGCAAGGACGTGCTGCTTGAGATGTTCAAATCGGGGAAGGGAGCCGAAGCCGTCATCGCCGAGCGCGGGCTCGCGCAGGTGTCCGACGCGGGCGAGATCGAGAAGGTCGTGGGCGAAGTGCTCGCCGCGAACCCGCAGCAACTCGCCGCCTACCGCGCCGGCAAGGAGGCGCTCTTCGGCTTCTTCGTCGGCGCGGTGATGAAGGCGTCGAAGGGCAAGGCCAACCCGAAAGTTGTCAACGAGCTTTTGAAAGAGAAGCTGAAGGCGGAATAGGAGACAAGTGGACTACAAGGGGAAGACCGCAATCGTCACGGGCGGGACGAAGGGCATCGGGCGCGCCATCGCGGAGGCTTTGGCCGAAGCGGGGATGAACGTCTGCGTCGGCGCGCGCAACCTCGACGAGGTGCAGCAGGCCGTCCGCGAGCTTGAGGGCACGGGCGCGTCCGCGACCGGCGCGGCGTGCGACGTGCGCGTCTACGAAGAGGTCGAGGCGCTCGTCGCGCACGCCGTCGAGGAGTTCGGCGGCGTGGACGTGCTCGTCAACAACGCGGGCGTCGGCCTGCGCAAGACCGTCGAGGAGACTTCGCCCGAAGAGTTCCGCGCGGTGCTTGAGACGAATCTCTTCGGCGTCTTCCACGGCTGCCGCGCGGCCATTCCCGAGATGAAGAAGCGTGGCGGCGGCTACATCGTCAACGTCTCTTCGCTCGCGGGCGCGAACCCGCACCCTTCGATGGCCGCCTACAACGCCTCGAAGTTCGCGCTCAACGGTTTCAGCGAGGCGCTCATGCAGGAGGTGCGGCACGAACGCATCAAGGTCAGCTACGTCATGCCCGGCTCGGTCAACACGGAGTTCGGCGGCGGCGCCGTGAGCGAAGAGAACTCGTGGCAGCTACAGCCCGAAGACATCGCGCGCGTCGTCGTGGACTTGCTGCGCCACGACGAGCGGAGCCTGCCGAGCCGCGTCGAGATACGGCCCAGCATGCCGCCGAAGAAGTAGGAAGGCGCGACGGAAGAATAGAAGAGAGACGGACGGGCTTCGCATGGAACCAGCCGAGCAGATTGCCGAAGCAAGGGAGGGCGCGGACGAGAATTTCAAGAACCGCGCCGCGCTCATCATCGCGTTCATGGCGACGCTCCTCGCCATCACGAGCCTCGGCGGCGGGAACGCGGCCGAGGACATGGCCAACAACAACATCCACGCCAGCGATACGTGGGCCTTCTATCAGGCCAAGAGCATCCGCCAGACCACGATGCGCGTCGCCGCCGACGGGCTCGAAGCCGATTTGCTCGCCAACCCGAACATGCCGCCCGAGGCGCGCGAGTTCGCGCAGAAGAAGCTCGAAGAGTACCGCTCGACGGCCGCGCGCTACGAGGACGAGCCGGACAAGGACGACCCCGACAACCCTTTGAAGGGCGAGGGGCGCAAGCAACTCACGGCGCGCGCGAAGGACTACGAGGCGCAGCGCGAGCGCGCGCAGAAGCAGGACCCGAACTTCGACTTCGCCGAGGCGCTCTTTCAGATCGCCATCGTGCTCGCCTCGGTCGCCATCCTCGCGACCTCGCGGGTCGTCCTCCGCGTCGCGCTCGTCATCGGCGGCGTCGCAACGCTGCTGATGCTCAACGGCTACTTCCTTATCCTCCCCGACCTTCTGTAAGCCGGGACGCGGGAGACGCCGATGAGGGCCGTACTGCAACGCGTGACGCGCGCGAGCGTGAAGGTCGGGGGCGAGACCGTCGGCGAGATCGGGCCGGGGCTTCTGGTGCTGCTCGGCGTCGCGCGCGACGACTCGGAGGATGATGCGCGCTACCTCGTCGAGAAGGTCTTGAACCTGCGCGTCTTCGACGACCCGGAGGGGCGCATGAACCTCTCCGTGGTCGAGCGGGGCGGCGCGCTGCTCGTCGTCTCGCAGTTCACGCTCTACGGCGACGCGCGGCGCGGGCGACGCCCCTCGTGGTTCGAGGCCGCGCCGCCCGAGACGGCCGAGCGGCTCTACGAGTTCTTCAACGCGGAGGCGCGGCGCGCGGGGGCGCGCGTCGAGACGGGCAGCTTCCGCGCCATGATGGAGGTCGAGTTAATCAACGACGGCCCCGTGACGATACTGCTCGACAGCCGCAAGCTCTTCTGAAACCAAAAGCGCCTTGCCGCCGGTCGCCCGTTTTTACGACGGGCGACCGGC
>JBEVKV010000055.1:0-4451 GCA_040509515.1 Pyrinomonadaceae bacterium
GAGCGGGTCGGCTCAGGCGGGCGTCAGGAAAGCATGATGGCGAACACCCGCGGCGGAAAAAGCTACCGATTAATCGAGCGGGACGACGATTTCGTTCGCGCGCACCATGTTCAGACTCGCGCGCGCGGCGGCCTCCTGCGTCTTCCGGTCTGTCCGCAGGCGCTCCACGTCACGACGCAGCGCGACGTTCCTGTCACGGATGCTCTGGACTTCGGTCTCCATGTGCAAATACTTCTGCTCGGCCGCGCCGCGCGCCGCGTGCGTGCGCATCGTGACCGTGACGCAGACGGCAAAGGTCGCGAGCATGATCATGCTGAAGACGACCCACGAAGGGATCGAAAAATCTCTGCGGCGGGCGTTCGCGCGCGCCCCGACGGCCCCTGTAAGGGACTCGGCGGCGGGGGAGGGAAGCGCGAAGGCACGAGTGACGGGACGCTGCGCGTCGAGACGGGAGTCAGACCAGTTGAGATTCGCGGCCATAATTTTTAAGAGCACCTCCGAGCATTTACCGGGTCAGCGACGCGAACCGTCCTCTTTTAGAACGGCGCAGAGACCATCGGGTAGAGCCGTCCTGTTCTGTCGAGCAGAATGTCTCTAACTTGAGATATCAAAACTTCGCAGAGGGGTTAAGAGCGGTGTCGTTTCGTCTCTCGTCCCTGTTGCCGGCGACGAGGTTTCCGGAATTTAGCACTTGCTTAAGAGGCTGTAAAGATGCACGTTTTCAACGGTTTGTACGGCTAAGTTGAACTCTTACTTGAAGTAAGAGCACATTGGGTCAGTTTTCGGCGAACAGGGGGCGAACGGAAATCCGCCGTTTGGGCAGAAGCCGGCCATTCTCTTCTTTGCCAGCAAGATAGAAATCGCTGACAGGCGTCACAATGTGGAAAAGATTCGTTCGACATCAACCGCCGAGTATCGGTTGTCGGAAAACTGCAATGTTTAAACAATAATTAAAGGAGTTGACACTCGGCGCGGCAACTCATAGACTGGCAAAGACCTGAGCCGGTTCAAACGTTGAAAGCGGGTCAAGTCTGAATTTCTTCTCCCCGAAAAACGTTTCTTGCCCTTTCCTCTGGAAGTACCTTCAAGCGTTAAAACCAGCGTTTTCAATATTTACACGGGGTGTTTATGTCAGAGTTGTCTCCGCAGGCTGAAAAGGGGACGGGGATGAATTCAGGGTCGAGCGCCTTCCAGTTGCCTCTCGCGGCGATGGTTCGTTCGCTTTGCCGCGCGGCCGACACGGGCTCGGACGCGCTCTACGACGTGATGTTGAAGGTCGCGCTGATGGTGGACGCGGCGGCGCACACCTACGGGATGGCGACCTTTTCGCAGAAGTCCGGCGAGACTTCGCGCCTGAAGTGGGTCGAAGGGCTTGATGCGGAGGAGACTGCGGACGCCGAGGCGACCGTCGAGGAGGCGCTTGGCGGGACGGGGGCCGTGCAGGAGGCGAAGGCGGGGGACAGGAAAATCTGCCTCGTCCTCTCGGCCACGACGCGGCAGCGCGAGGGCGCGGCCATTTACGGGCGATTCGTGCGCCCGCTGAGCGAGGCTCAGGCTTCGGAGTTGAGGATTCTGTCGGACGTGGCGCGGCTCGCGCACTCGCACGCGCGTCTGCGGGAGGAGCTGTACCAGCCCGTGAAGGCTCTGAAGCCGGCGGAGGTGGCGGCCGCCTCGCTGCCGGGGATGGTCTTCACGAGCCGCGTGATGTACTCGCTGGCGAACTCGGTCGAGCGCATCAAGGACTCGGATTCGAGCGTGCTCATCACGGGCGAGTCGGGCACGGGCAAGGAACTGGTCGCACGCGCCGTCCACCGGCTGAGCCGGCGCGCGCAGGCCCCCTTCATCCCCTTCAACTGCACGGCCGCACCCGCCGACCTCATCGAGAGTCTCCTGTTCGGCCACCGCAAGGGCGCGTTCACGGGCGCGCACGCCGACCACGACGGGCTCGTCCGCGCCGCGGAGGGCGGTACGCTCTTCCTCGACGAGATCGGCGACCTGCCGCTGGCGTTGCAACCGAAGCTTCTGCGCTTCCTGCAAGAGGGCGAGGTGCATGTGCTCGGCGAGCGCGCGCCGCGCAAGGTGAACGTGAGGGTGCTGGCGGCGACGCACAAGGATTTGTACAGGGCGGCGCAGGAGGGGACGTTCCGCGAAGACCTCTACTACCGCGTCGCGGCGCTGGCGGTGCATGTGCCGCCGCTGCGCGAGAGGCCGGACGACATCGCGGCGCTCATCTCTCATTTCCTCTCGCACTACGCGCGCCGCAACGAGCGCGCGGTGGCCGGCATCACGGCCGAGGCCATCGGCGCGCTTCAGAGCTACGCGTGGCCGGGCAACGTGCGCGAGCTGGCCGCGGAGATAGAGCGGCTGGTGCTCTACACGGACGAGGGCTGTTACATCGGCGCGGAGAACATCAGCGCGCGCGTGCGCCCCGCCGAGCAGCAGGCCGAAGAAACTCCGGCGGCGGCCGGGCACGTCCCGGCGCATCTGGAGAACATGCTCGAAGACTACGAGCGGCGCGTCATCACCGAGACGCTCAGGCGCAACGACTACAACGTCGCGCGCGCGGCGCAGGCGCTCGGCCTCGGCTCGCGCCAGACGCTCTACAAGAAGCTGAAGCGGCTGACGATCAACGTCGGCGACTTCCTACAGGACGAGCAGCAGCACGGCCTCCAACTGCGCGCCGACAGGGTTTGAAGCCCGTCGGCGCGCCGCGCTGACTCCGACCGTCACTCCACTCACGCTCTTCCCAACTCCAGCCCACGGACGGCCCTCCACATGCTCATCGTCTACGTCCTTCTCTTCGCGCTGACTATGCTCATACACGAGCTCGGGCACCTCGCGGCGGCGCGCCTCTGCGGCGTGCCCGCGCCGGAGCTGGGGCTCGGGTGGGGGCCGAAGCTGTTCGAGACGAAAGCACCGGGCTTTACGTTCAAGCTGCACCTGCTGCCCGTGGGGGCGTACGTGCGTCTGGACATGCGCGAGTTGCAGACGCGTCCGCTCGGGCAGCAGGTCTTCGTGCTGCTGGCGGGCGTACTGGTGAACATCGCGGCGGCGCTCGCGACGCAGGGGACGTGGTTCAGCCTGATGAACTACCTTCTGGCCGCGACGAACCTTCTGCCGCTCTACCAGCAGGACGGTTGGAAGTGCGGCATGGTCATGCTCCGCGCGCTCCTCGAACGTCGCAGCGCGCTCGTCGAGTGGACGTTCACCGTCGCGGGCGCGGTCGTCAGTTGCGCCGCCATCGCCTCACTCTCCCTCAAATACCTCTAAGACTTTCAAGTCCTCTCTCCAAGTCCAAGTTCTTCCTCTAAGTCCTCCCTCAACGTCTCAAGCCAATAGAACACAGCCTGTCGCTCGGCGTCGCCGGATGTCGGCGCGGGGGTGCGTCCGCTGTCAACGGGCGGCGACAAGCTTCTAAGTCGTTGCGCGTGTGCCGCTTCGCGCACGGGGCGGGTCGGCGCGCGCGTGCGCGGGCGAAAAAGTCTGTCGCCGCCGGTTGACAAGCCGAGGCGTCGAAGCGCGCGCGGGCGGCGTGTTGATTGGATTTTCGGGGAAAAGGGTCGTGGCACGTATGTTGAAAAGGGGAGTCACGTCTGAAGCTGAAACGGCTACGAGGCTGGTGGCACTGCCGGGTGGCCGCGACGCTTAGAGGAGAGGTTGAATGAAGACAGTCCTGACAAAGACTCTGGTTCTGATCGCGGGTGGGGCGCTCGTCCTGCCGTTCGTCGCCGCGGCCGTGCTCGTGGGGGCGCGGGCCGTCGCGGGGGCAAACGGCGGCGGTGCGTTCCTCCTCGCGGTCGGGCTGGCTCTGGTCTGGACGCTCTTCGGCGGCGTCAAGGGCTTCGCGCGCAACGGCGCGGACGGGCGGGAGGGGCATGAACTGCTCGTCGCGCCGCGTCGGGGCGAAGCCGGCCGCCACGCCTTCCTCGACCTACGCGGCCTCTGAGGGCCGCCTCGACCGAAAAGTCCGGCGGCCGCCTCGCGCGTCTGGCACGGGACTGAAACCCTCGACTCGAACACCCAACTCAAAAGGAGCAAACAAGTAATGTTGAAGAAATTCTTCCGCGACGAGACCGGTCTTGAGCTTTCCGAGTACGCCGTCGCCGCCGCGCTGATCGCGCTCGCCACGGTCACGGCCTTCTCCGGCCTCGGCACGACCATCAAGAACGCCATCACGAACCTGTCGGGCAAGATTCCGACCGCTCCGTAAACGGCGCGTTCCCCTCGGGCGGCGCGCGTCTCGATAGCCCAGAGCGACAGACGGCGCGCGCCGCCCTCCCCACTTTCCCGAAGACACAACCCGAGGTGCAGATAGATGATTAAGAGATTTCTGAGAGACGAGTCCGGGCTGGAACTGTCCGAGTACGCCGTCGCGGCGGCGCTCATCGCGCTCGCGGCCGTCGGCGCTTTCCAGCTCCTCGGCGGCAACATCAAGGTCGCCATCGAAAACC
>JBEVKV010000056.1:0-8200 GCA_040509515.1 Pyrinomonadaceae bacterium
GATAGGTATCAGTCATGGCGCGAGTCTACAGGCCGACGAAGGAGGAGGTGCAGGCGGCGGCGGGGCGGACGGTGCCGGACGTGATCGCGCGGGACTTGCGCGTGCTCTTCTGCGGCATCAACCCGGGGCTCTACACGGCGGCGGTCGGGCGACACTTCGCGCGGCCGGGCAACCGCTTCTGGCCGGCGCTCCACCGCTCGGGGTTCACGCCGCGCCAGCTCTCGCCGTTCGAGGAGCGCGAGCTGCTCTCCTACGGCTGCGGCATCACGAACGTCGTGGCGCGCGCGACCGCCGCGGCCGACGAGTTGTCGGCGGACGAGTTCGCGCGCGGCGGTCGTACCTTGCGCGCGAAGGTGAAGCGGTACCGCCCGCGCTTCCTCGCCGTCCTCGGCGTCGGCGCGTACCGCGCGGCCTTCGCGCGCCCGAAGGCCGGCGTCGGGAGGCAGGAGGAAAAGCTTGAGGCCGCCACGGTCTGGGTGCTCCCAAACCCGAGCGGCCTCAACGCCAACTACCGACCCGACGACCTCGCACGCCTCTTCCGCGAGCTTCGCGAAGCGGTCGAGGCCGAAGTGGGAGTTTAACGTGCGGCGAGCCAGTCTTCGCGCGTGATGGCGTAGACGAGGGCTTCGCTCCCCAGAAGGTCAACCGTCTCTTCCAGCTTCTCGCCCAGACGTTCGGCGACGCGGACGGAGGGCGCGTTGTCGGGGCGGATGAGGCTGATGATGCGTTCGCGGCCCATCCCGGTGAAGCCGTACTCCAGCGCGGCGCGCGCGCCCTCGGTCGCGTAGCCGCGCCCCCAGAATTCGCGCGCGAGCGTCCAGCCCAACTCAAAGCCGGGCCACCCTTCGGGGTTGAAGAAGCCTATGCGCCCGGCGAGACGGCCCGTCGCAATCTCCTCCGCCGCCCACATGCCGTAGCCCCTCAGTTGCCAGTGGCCGAGAATCATCGCCATCTGCCGCCACGCGTCGGCGCGCGCGAGCGGACGCCCGTCGCCGAGGTATCGCGTCACCTCCGGGTCGCCCACCATCGCGGCGTACTCGTCAAAGTCGTCCTCGCGCAGCATGCGCAGGACGAGTCTTTCAGTCTTCAGCGTTTTCACGTTCGACATCTCGCGCGTCACGTTCGGGCTCAAGCCTTCAGCCGCTCAAGAAAGTGCTTGCGGAACTTGGAGACCTTCGGCGCGACGACCGCGCGGCAGTAGGGCTGGAAGGGGTTCCGCTCGAAGTAGTCCTGATGATAGTCCTCCGCCGCGTAGAAGGTTTCGAGCGGGACGACCTGCGTCACGATGGGCGCGTCCCAGACGCCGGCCGCCGTCATCTCGGCGACGACCTGCTCGGCCGTCTCGCGCTGCGCGGGGCTGTGGTAGAAGACGGCCGAGCGGTACTGCGTGCCGATATCTCCGCCCTGCCGGTCGGGCGTCGTCGGGTCGTGGATGGTGAAGAAGACTTCGAGCAACTCGCGGTAGGAGACGGCCGCCGGGTCGAAGGTGAGCTGGACGACCTCCGCGTGCCCCGTCGTCCCCTCGCAGACCTGTTGATAGCTCGGGTTCTCGACCCACCCGCCCGCGTAGCCCGACACGACGCGCTCGACGCCGCGCAGCTCCTTGTAGACCGCCTCCAGACACCAGAAGCACCCGCCCCCGAGTGTCGCCAACTCCCTCGACTGTTCCGTGTTCATTAGTTTTTAAGTCCGCCCCTCAAGGTTGAAGTATGTCCCGAGTATAACGCGGCGGGGCTCGCCCGCAAGAACCGCCGAACAAACTTGCGCGCCCGACCGCGCCTCCGTGACAATCGCCGGAGGTCGGCGGCCGCACAAATTTTATCGGAGGCTTCTGGTGACACTCAGCCCTTCGCGCGCGCGAGTCATTCGCATGACGGCCTTCGTGTGCCTGCTCGCGGCGTTCCACGCTTCGGCGCAGACGCGTGCAGAGGGCGGCGCGCTCGAAGCGAAGGTGAACGGACTCGTCGCGGCGAGCGGCGCGGAGACGGTGGCCGTCGCCTTCCGCGACTTGCAGACCGGGCGCGAGCTGCTCTTGAACGAGCGCGTCGGCTTCCACGCCGCGAGCACGATGAAGGTGCCCGTGATGCTCGAAGTCTACAGACAGGCGCGCGACGGTCGTCTGCGGCTCGACGAAAGGCTGCCCGTCAAAAACGAGTTCAAGTCAATCGCCGACGGCTCCGCGTACTCGGTCGCGCCCGGCGACGACTCCGAGGCGACGCTCTACGCGAAGGTCGGCGCGACGGAGACGGTGCGCGAGCTCGTGCGCCTGATGGTGACGGAGAGCAGCAACCTCGCCACCAACATCCTCATCGAGCGCGTCACGCCGGCGCGCGTGATGGACTTGTGCCGACGCCTCGGCGCGCGCGACATGCGCGTGCTCCGCGGCGTCGAGGACGGCAAGGCTTTCGCGCGCGGGCTGAACAACACGACGACGGCGCGCGACCTGCTCGCGCTGCTCGGCGCGATTGCGGACGGGCGCGCCGTCTCGCCCCGCGCGTCGCGCGAGGCGGCCGACGTGCTCGCCGCGCAGAAGTTCAACGAGGGGATTCCCGCCGGGCTCCCCGCGGAGCTGCGCGTCGCGCACAAGACCGGCTCGATCACGGCCGTCGAGCACGACGCCGGCATCGTCTACCCGCCCGGCCGACGCCCTTACGTCCTCGTCGTACTCGTGCGCGGCATCAGAGAGCCCGCGCGCGCGCACCAACTCATCGCGGACATCTCGCGCGCCGTATACGAAAGCCTCGGCGCGCGGCGCTGAGCGTGATTTCCCGCGCGCGGCTGTGGCAAGATGTCGGCACGTCGCAAGACACGATTCGACCCGCAAACGACCGCAACACACTCTTCGCTCCCGAAGAAAGACGCTGAATGCAGATGCCCGACTCGACCGAAGTAATTCAACCGCCCGCCGAACAAACGGAGCCCGGACTGTGGGCGGCCGTGCGCGACTCGGTGCGCGGCGCGCACCCGAAGTACGACTACACGGAGGGCTCCATCGGCCGCGCCATCCTCCTGCTCTCAGTCCCGATGGTCTTGGAGATGCTGATGGAGAGCGTCTTCGTCGTCGTGGACGTTTACTTCGTCAGCCGGCTCAGCAAGGAGGCCGTCGCCACGGTCGGGCTGACCGAGTCGATGATGGTGCTCGTCTACACGCTCGGCATCGGCCTGAGCATCGGGGCGACGGCGATGGTCGCGCGGCGCACGGGCGAGCGCGACGCGGAGGGCGCGGCGCACACGGCGGGGCAGACCATCCTGCTCGGGCTCGTCATCTCGCTCGTGCTCGGCGCGCTCGGCGTCGCCTTCGCGCCGCAGTTGCTCGTGCTGATGGGCGCGGAGCCCGTCGTCGTCGAGGGCGGAAGCAACTTTACGCGCGTCATGCTCGGCGCGAACGTATCGGTGATGATGCTCTTCCTCATCAACGGGGCGTTCCGCGGGGCGGGCGACGCGGCCGTCGCGATGCGCGTGCTGTGGCTCGCCAACGCCATCAACATTCTTCTGGGGCCGTGCCTCATCTTCGGGCTCGGGCCTTTCCCCGAGATGGGCGTGACGGGCGCGGCCGTGGCGACGAGCATCGGGCGCGGCACCGGCGCGCTCTACGCCTTCTCGAAGCTCTGGCGCGGCGGCGGTCGCCTGCATCTCTCGGCGCGGCACTTCCGCGTGGACACGAAGCTGATGGCGAAGATCGTGCGGCTGTCGGGGACGGCGACCTTTCAGGTCTTCGTCGGCATGGCGAGCTGGATCGCTTTGACGCGCGTCGTCGCCGGCTTCGGGAGCGCGGCCGTGGCCGGCAACATCATCGGGATGCGGGTCATCATGTTCGCGCTGCTGCCGTCGTGGGGGATGTCGAACGCGGCGGCGACGCTCGTCGGCCAGTCTCTGGGCGCGGGCAAGCCCGAGCGCGCCGAAGCCGCCGTGTGGCGCGCGGGCTTCTACAACATGATTTTTCTGGGGCTGGTCGGGCTCGTCTTCGTCGTCTTCGCCGGCCCCATCGTCGGCGTCTTCACCGAGGCGGCGGCCGGGCCGGAGGTCTACGCGTACGGGAAGGACTGCCTGCGCATCGTCTCGCTGGGCTTCCTCTTCTACGCCTACGGGATGGTCTTGACGCAGAGCTTCAACGGCGCGGGCGACACGCGCACGCCGACGCTCATCAACGTCTTCGTCTTCTGGCTGTGGGAGATTCCGCTGGCGTGCCTGCTGGCCTACACCTTCGGGATGGGGCCGCACGGCGTCTTCATCGCCGTCACCATCTCGTTCTCGACGCTGGCGGTGGTCAGCGCCTACTTCTTCCGGCGCGGGCGCTGGAAGACGCAGAGGGTGTAAAATCCGCGTAGGGAAGGGGGACGCGGGGTCATGTTCGACAAGCTTGTGGAGCAGAAGATACGCGAGGCCATGCAGGCGGGCGAGTTCGACCGGCTCGAAGGAAAGGGCCGCCCCGTCAGTCTGGAAACATACTTCTCGACGCCCGAGGAGCTGCGCGCCGGCTTCGCCGTGCTCAAGAACGCCGGCGTGCTGCCGGAGGAGGCCGCGCTGCTCAAAGAGCTGAACGAGCTGGCCGCGCGTCTGGAGGGCTGCCGCGACGAAGCGGAGCGCCGAAGGCTCGCGCGCGCCGCCGCAGACCTCAAGCTCAAGTACGACCTCCTCGCCGAGCGCCAGCGCGTCAGGCGTTAAATTTTCCGTTCCTTCCGGGGGCGCGGGCGACGACGCCCGCGCCCCGCGTGTTGGGCCTTTTGTTGGATTCCCCGCAGATTTTACCCCTTTCTAACCCCCGACCTTTTTTTCTGAAACCTTCAGCCCTCGCCCGCCACTAACTAGCGGTGTTAGACGATGAACGAGCGGCTGGCAGTCAACACGATGAGTCTGGAACTGGGGCAGCCGGGCACGCACGCTGGGGCCTTGATGAACAGCACCGAGGAACTTGTGGCGCGCGTCCGTGCGGGCGACGAGGACGCCTTCCGCCTGATCTTCGACCGCTACTCGCGCCCCGTCCTCGGCTTCATCTTTGACATGGTCGGCGACCGCTCTCTGGCCGAAGATTTGGCGCAGGAGACCTTCGTCCGCGCCTTCCGCGGCCTGCAGACGCTGCGCGACGAGACGAAGCTCTCGACGTGGCTCTTCGGCATCGCGCGCAACTGCGCGCTCGAACAGCTCCGCAGCCGGCGGCGCGACGCGGGCAACGTCGAGATAGACGCCGAGCCGGCCTTCGAGCTGCACGACCGGGCGCGGACGCCGTCGGGCGAACTGCTCGACAAGGAGCTGAGCGGGGTGATTCAGACCGCACTCCAAAAGCTCGACGAGGACAAGCGGACGGTCTTCACTTTGAAAGTTTTGCAGCAGCGCAGCTACGAGGAGATAGCGGAGATCACGGGCTTCTCCGTCGGCAAGCTCAAGACGGACTTGCACCGCGCGCGCGCCGAGATGCGCAAGCGCATCGGCCCGTACCTAGGGGGTGAGCAGTGATTATGAGATGTGAAGATTGCCTCCCACTGATCGAAGAGTACTTCGACGGCGAGGTCGAAGAATCGGCGGGCGCGACGATGGGCGCGCACCTCGCGGCCTGCGCCACCTGCGCCGCCGCGCTCGACGCGCTCTCGTTCGAGCAGGAGATTTACGCGCGCTACGACCGCCGGCTCGAAGTCGGCCCCGACCTCTGGGCGCGCGTCAGCGCCGAGATAGCGCGCGACACTCCGCCGCCGAGCACGGCCGCGCCGCGCCCCTTTCTGAGCCGCGTGCGCGAACAGTTGGCCGCCGCCTTCGGCGTGCTCGCCGCGCGCCCCGCGCTCGCCTCTTCGCTCGCGCTTCTGTTGGTTGCCGCCGGCGTCGGCTCGCTGTGGCTCTCGCGCCGGCAGCAGACGGTTCGTCCCGCCGAGGTCGCGGATAAGGGTCACGCGGGCGGCGTACCCACGACGCCCACGACGCCCACAGTCGCCACGAAGGTCAACCCCGCCGTCACGCCGTCCACAGGGACGACGCCCGAAGTCACTCCGCCGGCGGAAGGCTCTTTGACGGGCGACACGGCCGGCCCGAATCACGCCGTCGCGGCGACCCGCGGTGACTCGCGCGCGGCCGGAGCGCGGAGGCCGAACTCACGGCCGAACGGCGCGGACGTTGACCTTGAGACGCTGCTGGCGTCGGCCCCCGCGACGCAGGCGAGCACGAACGTCGTCTCCATCAGCGCGGAAGAACACGAGGGCACTGACGACACGGCCGCGCTCTTCGTCAACGCCTCGGCCCCGGCGCGCGAGGTCGCGGCGGGCAACGCGAGGCTGCTCGACCCCGAAGAGAAGGAGCTGGCGCGCCACGTCGAGCAGGCGCAGATGCTCCTGCGCTCGATCAAGAACGCGCGCGCCTCCGAGTCGGGCGCGGTGGACGTGGCCTACGAGAAGACCCTTTCGCGCAAGCTGCTCGTCCAGAACGCTACGCTCCAGATGGAGGCCGAGGTCAAGGGCGACAAGGGCACCAAGCAGGTGCTCGACACCATCGAGCCGTTCCTGCTCGATATCGCGAACCTGCGCGAGAACCCCTCGCGCGACGAGGTGCGCTCGATCCGCGAGCGCGTGAGGAAGAACCAGATCGTCGCCGCGTTGCAGGTGTACTAGGAGGGCGCGCGCGGCGGCGCCGAACCACGAGAAAGCCGGACATTAAAGTCAGAAATTAAGGAAGACTAAAGCCATGATTGACCCCAAGACGAATCATCGGAATCGGACGGGCGCGCGCCTCTTCGCGGGGGCGGCGGCCCTCGCCGGGCTCGTGCTCGCGCTCTCGGCCGCCCCCGCCCGCGCGCAGCAACACAGGGAGCTGATCGGCCGCTTCGTCCAGTCGGACAACGCCGAGGCGACCAACGCCTTCGCGCAGGGGCGCACGCTCCTCTCCGAAGAGAAGTGGGATCGCGCCGCCGACGCCCTCAACCGCTACGTCAGCCAGTTCCCGACGGACAGGAATCTCGACGCCGGAATGTACTGGCTGGCCTACGCCTACGAGAAGCAGAACAAGAACAGCGACGCCGACCGCGTCGTGCGCGACCTGCTCACGCGCTTCCCCCGGTCTTCGTGGGCCGACGACGCGAAGGTGCTCAGCGCTCGGCTCAAGGCCAAGAGCGGCGGCGTCGTCACCGTCGACGAGAACGACCCGAACGACGAGTTGCGCATCCTCGCGCTGCGCACGCTGTGCGAGAACGACCGCGTGGGCTGCTCGGCGCGCGTCGGCGAGGTGCTGCGCTCCAGCCGCTCGGTGCGCGTCAAGGAGGCGGCCATCATCCTGCTCGGCCGCTACGGCGGCACCGAGGCCGTGCCCGCGCTCGTCCAGCTCTCGCGCACCGAGACCGACGAGAAGCTGAAGATGCGCGCCATCAGCGCGCTGGGCGCGACCAACGACGAGCGCGCGCTCGACGTGCTGCGCGAGCTGGCGATGAGCGCCACGTTCGCCGACCAGAGCCCGACCGACTCGGCCATCCACGCGCTCGCCGCGCACGAGAACCCGCGCGCCGTCGCCATCCTCGGCGAGGTGGCCACGCGCGGCCAGAGCCTCAAGGGGCGCACGCACGCCATCGAGCTTTTGTCGCGCCGGCGCGGCGACAACGTCGTCGACGAGCTGCTCAGGCTCTACGACGCGGTGCCCGAGGTGGCGGTCAAAAAGTACGTCCTCGCGGGCTTGGGCAACCGCAAAGACCCGCGCGCGATGACCAAGCTGGTCGAGGTCGCGCGCTCGGCCTCGGACGTGGAGCTGCGCCGACAGGCCATCCACACCATCCCGAACCGCGGCGAGGAGCAAGACCTCGACGTGCTGCTCCCGATCTACGACTCGGAGCGCGACGAGAAGCTGAAGAACGAGCTGCTCGGGGCCATCGGCCGCTACCAGAACCAGCGCGCCTACCAGAAGCTTCAGCAGATCGTCAGCAACAGCGCCGAGCCGATTGAGCGCCGCAAGTCGGCCATCGGCTACCTCAGCCGCAGCAAGGACGAGGGCGTCAAGCGCTTCCTCGAAAGTCTGCTCAAGTAACTCCGCTCGCGCGCGCCACGGCCGGCACACGCGCGTGTGCCGGCCGACGGGCGCGGGCGAGATTGCAGAGACCACACCCGAAAGCCCACGCGTCACTCAAGGGTTCTTTAAAAAAAATAGGCGACCGCCGCAGCCGTCTCCAGCGAGACGGCCGGGAGAGGTGTCGCCAGAATCCGCCGGCGCGTGCGCCCACGGCGGGCGTCGAGCG
>JBEVKV010000057.1:0-6602 GCA_040509515.1 Pyrinomonadaceae bacterium
CGCAAGAACGCGGAGGCGCTTGAGCGTGCCGGGGCCTCGCGCATGGTCTTGCAGCAGGACGCCACCGGCGAACGGCTCGCGCGCGAGATAGGCGAACTGATTGACGACCCCGGGCGTGTCACACGCATGGAAGAGGCCGCGCGCTCGCTCGCGCGCGGTGACGCCGCGGCGGCGGCGGTCGATTTGATGGAGAGACTGGCAGGCAAAGGAAAGTAAGCATTTGTTTCGTCGCATTCAACAGGTTCACTTCGTCGGCGTCGGCGGCATAGGCATGTCCGGCATCGCGGAGGTTCTTTTAAACATGGGCTTCCGCGTGTCGGGCTCTGACATGCGCCGCTCGGACGTGACGGCGCGGCTCGAACACTTGGGCGCGAGGATTTACGAGGGGCACGCGGCCGAGCATGTGAGCGGCGCGCACGTCGTCGTGCGTTCGACCGCCGTGCGCGGCGACAACCCCGAAGTGCTCGAAGCCCGCCGGCGCTCGATTCCCGTCATCCCGCGCGCCGAGATGCTGGGCGAGTTGATGCGCCTCAAACCCCACACCGTCGCCGTCGCCGGCTCGCACGGGAAGACGACGACGACCTCGATGATCGCGACCGTGCTCGCGCACGCGAACCTCGACCCGACGGTCGTCGTCGGCGGCGTCGTCGGCGCGATGGGCTCGAACGCGCGTCTCGGCAAGAGCGATTTGATGGTGGTCGAGGCCGACGAGAGCGACCGCTCGTTCCTGATGCTCTCGCCCACGTTCGCCGTCGTCACCAACATCGACCGCGAGCACATGGACGTTTACGCCGACATGGCCGACGTGCGGAAGTCCTTCGCCGACTTCGTCAACAAGGTGCCGTTCTACGGCGCGTCGGTGCTCTGTCTCGACGACCCGCACGTACAGGCCGTCATCCCCGAGGTCGTGCGCCGCCGCATCACCTACGGGCTCTCGGCTCAGGCCGACATCGCCGCGCGCGAGGTGCGCTACGACAAGCAGTTCGGCTCGGTCTATCAGGCGCGGCTGATGGGCGAGCCCGTCGGCGAAGTCTCTTTGCAGGTGCCGGGGCTCCACAACATCTACAACTCGCTGGCGGCCATCGCCATCGGGCTTGAGCTTGAGGTGCCGTTCGAGACCATCGCCCGGGGGCTCTCGCAGTTCAGCGGCGTCAACCGGCGCTTCCAGTTCAAGGGCGAGGCGGCGGGCGTCATCGTCGTGGACGACTACGGCCACCACCCGACCGAGATTCGCGCGACGCTCGTCGCCGCCAAACTCGGCGCGGCCGGCCGAAGGATGGTCGTCCTCTTTCAGCCGCACCGCTACACGCGCACGCGCGATTTGATGGACGAGTTCGCGCGCTCTTTCAACAACGCCGACGTGCTGATGGTGACGGACGTTTACGCCGCGAGCGAGCAGCCCATCGAGGGCGTGTCGGGCGCGGCCGTGGTCGACGCCGTCAGCAGCTTCGGCCACAAGGACGCGCGCCACGTCGGGTCAATCGAAGATGCGACGCGCGCGCTCTTTGAAGAGGTGCGCGAGGGCGACATGGTCATCACGCTCGGCGCGGGCAACGTCTACCGCGTCGGCGAGCAGTTGGTCGAGCTTTTGAAGGAGCGAACGGGGAAGTCGGAGGAGGCGACGGCGCAGTGACACGTTCCGCCGCCGCCGCGCATTCGGAAGTGATGGTCGAGGAGCGAAACACGTCCGACGTTCAGACCCGGGACGCGCTGATCGAAGAGGTCGCGCGCCGGACGGGCGTGCGCGCCGAGCGCGGCCGGCGCTTCGCCGAGCTGACTTCGCTCCGCGTCGGCGGCGAGATCGACTGGCTCCTCGTCCCCGAGACCGAGAGTCAGGCCGCCGCGGTCGTCGGCGCGCTCGAAGGGGCGGGCGTCGCGTGGCGCGTGCTCGGCGCGGGCAGCAACGTCCTCGCCGACGACCGCGGGCACCGCTACGTCGTCGTCTCGACGCGCGAGGTCAAAGGCAAGGCCGCGTTCGACGGCGAGCGCGTCTCGGTCAGCGCCGGCTTCTCGCTCCCGCGCCTGTGCGTCGAGGCGGCGCGTCAAGGCTTGTCGGGCATCGAGGGATTGGGCGGCATCCCCGGCACGGTCGGCGGCGCGCTGTGGATGAACGCGGGCGCGTACGGCCACGAAATCGGGCAGGTCGTCGAGACGGTGCGCGTCGCGCGCGGCGGCGAAGTGGTCGCGGTGCCGGGCGGCGAAGTGAAGTGGGACTACCGCCACACTTCCTTTAAAGAAGGCGAACTGTTGTTGGGCTGCACGCTCAAACTCGAACGCGACGACCCGGAGAAGATTAAGGAGCGGATGGAGGAGGCGAAACAGAAACGCTTCGCCACGCAGCCGCACGGCGCGCGCTCCGCGGGCTGCTTCTTCAAGAACCCGCCGGGCTCTGGGCTGAGCACGGGCAAGATGATCGACGAGATGGGGATGAAGGGCGAACGTCGCGGCGGCGCGGTCGTCTCGCCCGTCCACGCCAACTTCATCGTCACCGAGGGCGAGGGCGCGCGCGCGCGCGACGCCTACGCGCTGGCCGAGGAGATACGCGAGCGCTTCCGCCGCGAGCACGGGATAGAACTGGAGTACGAAGTCGAGCTGTGGGGGGCGGAGCCCGACACGCCGGAGGCGGACGGGGGCGCGGAGGCGTTCGTCGGGACGAAGGGCGCGGCGAATCGCGCGGGGGAACAGAAGTGAGGGAGCAGGTCATCAGCCCGCGCGCGGGGCGCGTCGGGGCCGGGGCGAAGGGGCGCGGCGTCGACGCCGCGCAGCGGCCGAACACCCGCAAGACGCGCGCCGGCGCGTCGAAGGACGCGCGGCAGCAGAGTCTGACGTGGAAGTCGGCGCTGCCCTACGTGCCGGCGGTGCTCAAGGCCGTGCTCGCCGTCGCGCTCGGCCTGCTCGGGTATCTCGGTTACCGCACGGCCGTCTCGGCCTCCTTCTTCAAGGTCAGGGCGGTGGACGTGGCCGGCGCGACGCGCGCCTCGCGCGAAGACATCCGCGCCGAGGTGCTGCGCCTCTCGAACGCGGGCGTCTGGCAGTCCGACTTGGAAGTCATCGCGAAGGAGTTGCGCGGGCTGCCGTGGGTGCGCGACGCCGTCGTGACGCGCGTGCTGCCTTCGGGGCTGCGCGTGCGCGTCACAGAGCGCGAGCCGCGCGTCATCGCGCGCACCGGCGCCGGCCGGCTCATCTGGGTTGACGACGACGGCGTCTCGCTCGGGACGGCCTCGCCCGGCGACGAAGACTTCTTCATACGCGGGCTCGAAGAGGGCGCGGGCGAGTCGGCGCGGCGCTCCAACCGCGAGCGGATGGGCGTGGCGCTGGAACTCAAAGCCGACCTCGACAAGTCGGGGCTCTCGAAGCGCGTCAGCGAGATCGACGTTAACGACCTCTCGGACGTGCGCGTCCACCTGACGGGCGAGGACGCCGGGACGCAGGTCGCGCTCGGCCGTCAGGACTACGTCAAGCGATTCCGGCAGGCCATCACGAAACTCGACGAGACCGGGCGCGTGCAGAACGGCCAGTGCGTCTCCTACATCAACATGACCACGGGGCGCAACGCCATCTTCGGCCTCGCCCCCTGCGCCGAAGGGACGGCGGCGGCGACGACGGCCCCCGCGCCCTCGGACGCCGCCGCCACGCAGGACGCGCCGCGCCAGACCACGCCCGCGCGTCAGACACAGCCCGCGCGCGCGGCGGGCGCGACCCCGAAGGAGACGCGTCGGACGCGCCCCGAGAGCGCGACCCGGCCGAAGACACAAGCGACGCCGCAGACGGCCGGCGCGTCCAGACCCCGGCGCGTCGCACAGTAAAGCCCCGGAGAGTTTTTCAGAGCGGCGCCCGCGAGCGCCGCGCGAGCGGAGAGTAGAATTTCGCGCCGGACGAAATGATCCCCCAGTCTGCCAAGGAGCGAAACCCGGATGGCTAAGAACCTGACCCACGCGGTCGGCCTCGACGTAGGCACCAGCCGCGTGACCTGCATCATCGGCGAGCCCGGCGACGGCGGGCTCATCGACATCGTCGGCATCGGCGAGTCGGAGGCGCGCGGCCTGCGCAAGGGCGTCGTCGTCGACCCCGAGGCGGCCGTCGATTCGATCACGCGCGCCGTCGAAGAGGCCGAGCGGATGAGCGGCATCGAGGTCGAGGAGGTCGCCATCAATCTCTCCGGCTCGCACATCATGAGCTTCAACGGGCAGGCCATCGTCGCCGTCTCGGGGCGCGAGCGCGACCCCGTCTACGAGTCCGGCCACGGCCGGCGCAACGGTCACGCCCCCATCATCGTCGCCGGGCGCGACCGCGAAATCACGCAGGACGACGTGCGCCGCGCCATCGAGTCGGCCTCGGCGCAACAACTCCCCGCCGGGCGCGAGATCGTCGACCGCCTGCCGCAGGAGTTCATCGTTGACGACCAGGACGGCATCAACGACCCCGTGGGCATGATCGGCGCGCGCCTCGCCGTCAAAGTCCACATCGTCACCAGCCCCGTCACCGCGCGCCAGAACGTCATCAACGCCGTCAACCGCGCGGGGCTCGTCGTCGGCGAGATGGTTCTGGAGCAGTTGGCGGCGGCCGAGGCGACGCTCACCGACGACGACAAGGAGTTCGGCGCGGCGCTCGTGGACATCGGCGCGGAGACGACCGGGCTCATCATCTACCAGCGCGGCGCCGTGCAGCACACGGCGGTCTTCGCGCTCGGCGGCTCGCACTTCACGAACGACATCGCGTTCGGGCTGCGCACGCCGATACCCGAGGCCGAGAAGATCAAGCGCACGGTCGGCTGCGCGTCGGCGCTGAGCCTGTCGGAGTCGGAGCGCGGCGAACTGGTGGACGTGCCGTCGGTGGGGGGGCGGCCGCCGCGCCAGCTCTCGCGACAGATTCTGTGCGACATCCTGCAGCCGCGCGCCGAAGAAGTTCTCTCGCACGTCGCCGACGAGATACGCGAGGCCGGCTGGGAGGGACAGCTCTCCAGCGGCGTCGTCATGACCGGCGGCGGCTCGCTCTTAAACGGGATGGTCGAGACGGCCGAGCAGGTCTTCGACGCGCCCGTCCGGCTCGGCTACCCCGAGCGCGACCGCTTCGGCGGGCTCGTCGAAGACGTGCAGAGCCCGGCGTGGGCCGCGGCCTCGGGGCTGTGCCTGATACGCCAGCGGGCGAAATCCGCGGAAATGCGGGCGTCGCTCGCGCGGGCTCAGGCGTCGGGCGGACTCGGCGCTCTAGTCTCGAAATTTCGCAATCGTTTTGGTGGTATTTTCTGAGTAGATGTTGTATGCTGCCGCGCCAGCCGGCACAAGATGTAGCCCTCAATATATTGGTACCGGCGGCGCGCACAGCCCAAGATAACCGCACGACACCTTCGGGGCGGTCTGGAAGCTTCGGAAGGAGAGAGGAAATTGCAGAATATGACACCGGAAGGCCGTCCGGCGAGCGGGATTAACATTTTCATCGATGACGACCCTCCCATCACGGGCGCGCGCATCAAGGTCATCGGCGTCGGCGGCGGCGGCGGCAACGCAGTCAACCGCATGATCGAGGCGGGCATCGAGGGCATCGAATTCCTCGTCGCCAACACCGACCTCCAGGCTCTCAAGCGCTCCCGCGCGCCGATCAAGATTCAACTGGGCGGCAAACTTACGAAGGGCTTAGGCGCGGGCGCCAACCCCGACATCGGCCGCAACGCCGCGTTAGAAGACACCGAGAAAATCATCGAAGCCCTTGAAGGTGCCGACATGGTCTTCGTCACGACGGGCCTCGGCGGCGGCACGGGCACGGGCGCCGCGCCCATCATCGCCTCGCTCGCCACGGAGTTGAACGCCTTGACGGTCGCCGTCGTCACCAAGCCCTTCCACTTCGAGGGCAAGCGCCGCATGGCGCAGGGCGATCAGGGGCTGCGCGAGCTGCGCGAGTGCGTGGACACGGTCATCACCATCCCGAACGAGCGCCTGCTCCACACGGCCGACCCGACGATGTCTTTGCAGGACGCCTTCAAGATGGCCGACGACGTTTTGCGTCAGGCCGTGCAGGGCATCAGCGACCTCATCACCGTCCCCGGCCTCATCAATCTCGACTTCGCCGACGTGAAGGCGATCATGGCGGGGATGGGGCTCGCGCTGATGGGCGCGGGGCGCGCCAGCGGGCCGAATCGCGCGGTCGAGGCGACGCAGCAGGCCATCTCCTCGCCGCTCTTGGAAGAGGCGACGATTCAGGGCGCGAAGGGCGTGCTGATTAACATCACGGGCGGGATGGACTTGACGCTCTACGAAGTCAACGAGGCCAGCTCAATCATCCGCGAGTCGGCCGACGACGACGCCAACATCATCTTCGGCGCGGTCATCGACGAAAGCTTGCGCGACGAGATGAAGATCACGGTCATCGCCACAGGCTTCGACAAGGACATGTCCGACGCGGGGACGACGCACGCCGCCGCCGCGCCGCCGTCGCGCAACCAGTACGCGCCCGACCTCGCGTCGCGCCCCGTCGCGCCGACGCGCTCCGACGACCTCGACGTGCCGACCTTCATCCGCAAGAAGGCGGATTGAAGAAGTAGACAGTAGTCAGTAGAAAAACTAAAGGCGGCGCGTCCCGGCTGATGGCCGAAGACGCGCCGCCCG
>JBEVKV010000058.1:0-7965 GCA_040509515.1 Pyrinomonadaceae bacterium
AGATTTCTTGTCTGCCCGGAGGGTTGAAAGCTGAGTCCCTTAACGCTGTTTCCGCAACCTCTTCTCGGCGTACATAGATTGGTCGGCCTTCTCCAAAAGCACATCTATCTGCTCACCGTCATCCGGGAAGGCGGCCAGCCCGATGCTTGCGGCGAGGGTGAGTTTATGGCCTTCAAACTGAAACGGCGATTCGATCTGTGCAACCAATCGTTTAGCAGCCAACAGCGTTCCCGAGGGATGGTCTGTCTGAGGGAGAATGATGCCGAACTCGTCGCCGCCGAGACGCGCGACCGTATCCGACTGCCTTAACACGTCCTTGATGCGACGCACGAGTTCCTTCAAGGACGCATCTCCCGCGCGATGACCATGCTCGTCGTTGATCTGTTTCAAGCCGTCCATATCCAGAAGCAAGAGACCGACACGCTGTGAATTTCTCTTGGCCTGCGCGAGCCCCTGTCGCAAACGATCAAAGAACAGTGCCCGGTTCGCAATGCCGGTCAAAGCATCCCGCGTGGCGCGCTGAAATAGTTCGTTCGCCTCGTACTGTGTGGCATGGAACATGGCCGCGGCGATCAGTTCAGACATTAGTTCGAGGATTTCAAGGTCTCCATCGCCAAATGCATTGACGTGTCGGGAGATCACCTTGAGCGCCCCCACCACAGTGTCGTGATGCGTGAGCGGAACCACCAACATTGAAAGTAGCCCGACCCTCCGGCAAGCATCGCGGTCAACCCGCGTATCCGTCTCCGCGTTATCGCAACGCAGGGCTTTGCCGGTCTCCACGCATAAGCCGGAAAGGCTGCCTGCACGCTTCAGGCGCAGACCGAGTTGCGACCCGGCGCTCCCACAAGCAGCCCGATAAACCATCTCGTCGCCTTCGGCTAATTCGACGACAGCTCCATCAGCCGATGTTAAGTTTTGTGCGCGCTCGGCAACCAGTGCCATGACGCCGCCGAGGTCAAGCCCTAACTTGGCGATTTCCGTCTGGGTCTTGATGATTTCCAGCAAGCGATTGGCGAGCGACGGCGCTTTATCATCTCGTACGGCCACGCTCATAAGAGTACCAAATCATCCGAGGCCATGTCAGCACACAGCCGCCCGCGCACTCCTTCGAGAGCGAGTGGTGCGCCCGCCACCTCGAAGCTCACCACCGAGCACCAGAGTCCGATAATAAAGGTTCTGTTCTAGCGTGCCCTCGTTCTTATGCTTGGGCTGTTTCTTATGGCGGGATTATCGGACGCCATGATCGTCACGGCGTGGAGCTTGGTGAGCGGCGCGGCCGTCTGCTTGTTGTCGTAATACCCGCGCAGGTCGTCGGCCGGGTCGCGGTGCTCGACAGCAGTGGGCCTGCCGGGCATGATGTCCGAGTAGTTCTGGATGTTGTTGGCGTCGCCGCCCGCGACGCGGGCTTGACCGGCGGACGCCCCGTAAATCTTTTGTCTTGCCGACGTAATGGGACGTTGAGATACAAATATGGCAACTATCTTTCACATCACGAAACGTGGCGAGTGGGAAAGGGCTGAGCGGGAAGGAAGCTACCGGACACCGTCGTTGGCGTCCGAGGGGTTTATCCACTGCTCACGAAGTGATCAGGTAATCCGGACGGCTAACAGACTGTTTCGGGGTCAGACGGGGTTAGTGCTTCTGGAGATTGATACGCGTCAAGTCAGAGCCGAAATCCGTTATGAGAATTGTGAAGGCGGGCAGGAGGAGTTCCCCCACATCTACGGGGCTTTGGATTTAGGCTCGGTGGTGCGAGTGTCGGCGCTCGAACCGGGAGAAGACGGAAGTTTTGCCATGCCTTCAAGCTAAACGTAGCGGCGAGCCCGCAGGCGGGCATTGGGTATTGTCCATTATTACGCGGGAAAGATGCCGTCCGCTCACAGCACAACAATGGACGAGTGCTGCAATTGTGGCCCGGTGTCGGCAGGAAGGCAGGTCTCAAGTGGCTCACAACGTCGGCGCTGATGCGGGCGGGCTGAAGGCCCCTCGGGTGGGGCGCGATTTCGTCGCGCCCGGTTCGGTCGTCAGGAAGATTTGGGGCGACACGGAGTTGGTCTTGCTCATCTTCGCCGGCTCGGCCGCCGAGTTCGCACTGAACAGGGCGGTCGACTGGCTCTTCTTCACGGGCAAGATACCGGCCGACCCCGTCGGGCGTCTGTTCTCCACGGTTCGCTACGCGCAGGAGATCGTGTTCGCCGAGACGGAGGCGGCGCAGCGGACGCTCGCAAAAATCAACGCGATCCACGGCGCGGTCGAACGTCAGCGCGGGCAGAGTATCCCCGACTGGGCCTTCAGAGACGTGCTCTACATGCTCGTCGACTACTCCGAGCGTGCGCACCGCATGCTCTACGGCCCGCTCTCGCGCGCCGAGCGCGAAGAGCTATACCTCGTCTTCAGGCGCGTCGGAGAGGGTTTGAACGTCAAGGCGCTGCCGGTTAGTTACGAAGAGTGGCGGGACGACAGGCGACTCCACCTCGTGCGAGACCTCGACCACAGCAGGCACACCGCGCTCCTCTACGGTCAGTACCGCCGGCATCTGGGCGAGTGGCGTTATCAGGTACTGCGCGGGGTGCAGGCGTTACTGGTACCGGAACGCGTCCGCCGTCTGTTGCGGCTCCGGCGGCGCACGGTCTTCTCCGCGCTGGTCGGAGGGTACGGGCGGTTGGTCGTCCCCGAGCTTCGCCCGCTGGTACGGCGGCTGATGGTTCAGCCTCGCTACTGGGATGAGGTGAAGAAGATGGAGCGCGGTCTGTCGAAATCTGCCTGAAGCGCACGCACGCAATTTCGCCGACCCTTACCTGCTCCCCGGCGCGTCGAGCCGGGAGTCCGGCGTCTCCACGCCGAAACGTCGGAACTCTCCGTACTCGAAGACGACTCGCCCCCCGAGCGACAGTTCCGCGCCGCCGCCCGGCAAGTCGCGCCCACGGTTGTAGGTGCTGACGGTGATTCGCGTCGGCGTGAGAATCTCGAAGCGGCTGTCACCATAACTGAATTCGGACTTTATCATCGTCAGCGGGGTCGGCAGGGACGCGTGCTTCACCATCAACTCCCGCTCCTCGCGCCGGAGTCGCGCCGTCTCACGGTCGAGCCAGAGCCGCCCCCGATGGAACGTCTCGGCGCCCTTCAACCTCTCGGGCAGCGACGTGAGCTTGAAATTCAGTTCCGGGGTTTGAGAGACCTGCTCGTACCTGACCTCTATCACGTCGTGCCCGTCGATGCGCCCGCCGCCGATGACGTTGAAGCGGAAGGACGGGCTCAGGCGCTCGGCGAGCGGCCAGCCCTGATCGATTGTCATCCCGTAGAAGCTGTAATTGAGGTCGTACCTCTTGCTCTCGCGGCGGACGCGCTCCAACTCCTTCTTTATGGAGTCGGCCTTGGCCAGTCGGCCGAAGAGCTGCTCGACCCTGCGGTCGCGCTTGGCCACCTCCTTGCCGTCGACCGTGCGCACGTTGCGGTACTCGAACATAGAGGAGCCGTCGAGCTGCGACTGGTAGATGATGAGGTCTGAGACGACCTCGCGCCGACGCTTCAGCCCGTCGGCCCCGTACTCTTCGACCCGCTGCGTCTCCTCCGCGGTGAGGTCTTTGAACTTCTCCGTGTACTCGCGCGTGCGGGCGCCGGCCCTGCCGATAAGCTCCGCGGTCGCGGCGGCGTCTGAAGGCGGCGGGGCGGATTCCTGGCCGAAGCAAGAGCCCGGGGCCAGAAAAGAGAGGGCGAAAAGTAGCCGGAGAATGTCTTTCAGCATGGGACGTGTTAGCTGGCTCGCGAAGGGAAATTGTGGGGAGGCTTCGGACGAGAAGAGTTTATATTCGCAGGCCGGCGATTGGCAAAGGCGTTTATCGGGCAGGCCGGCCGGACTTCCGCCGGGCGCATTCTCGCCTGCGCACGCGTGCGGCGAAAGCTTGTCGCTTCGGCGCGCGTGAGTCAACAAGAACCGGCACTACCGGCAAAGAGCACGGGGCGGCAACGTCTAAGGTACCGCCCCGTGCTCTAACTTAATGCGCGTGTGTCCGGGCGACCTCTTCCTCAATCAAGGTGGCAAGTGGGACAGCACTGTAACATATCGGAGTAGTAGCCGACCTCGCCGTTAGCGTCCGTCACGGTCAGGGTGACAGGTCTGGTTCCGGTGCCGGAACATGGGATGCGCAGTGCCTGCCCGCTCCCTGTCAGCGGCGGCGGCCCCCATTCGTAGGTGTAAGGAGCCGTGCCCCCGTACACCTGAGCCACACAGCGTATCTGGCCGTACGGTAGGTACATACAGTCTATGCCGACGCTTGGGCCCGTCCGCGCCGCAGTAGGTTTGACGAAGGCGTTCGGCAAGACGACGAGAGTGATGAGCGCAATGATGAGCGCCAGCGTTAGTTTACGACGCATTGTGAGCCTCCTTTGTGCAGTAGCGGTGAAACCGATGAGGTGAAGGGCTCCGTGCTTGAGAGGAGGCAACAATACGCCCGGCGACGTGTGGTGTCAACGCGCAGGTTCGGAAGCTATCACGTCATAGTAATTCCTACCCGGCCGCGACCTTGTTGACGCTCGGAGTAAGTTCCGGTGGTCGTGTACGGACTTCA
The DNA here is from genome assembly GCA_040509515.1 of Pyrinomonadaceae bacterium. Classification (GTDB taxonomy): domain Bacteria; phylum Acidobacteriota; class Blastocatellia; order Pyrinomonadales; family Pyrinomonadaceae; genus QHXN01. The sequence continues at coordinate 4,572 of JBEVKV010000058.1, forward strand.
GCATTGACATCCGCACCCCGGAGGCGTATAGCTCGCCTCGCACGCTGTGTCCGCCCCGGCCAGCGCCTCGCTCACGCGCCGGGACGACATCTCACTCACGTTGACGAGAGTATAGACTCCCGCCGGCATTACGTAACCGAGTCACAGCCCGAGCCACAACCCTTCCCCGAGGCCCGGTGAGAAGGCATTGCGCGCCGGCGGTCTGCCTGACGCCCGAGGGCGTCGTGCGCCTTCCGCCAGCGCTTACCGCCCGACTCGCGAAAAGGAGAACTCCGATGCGTTCACTCACCAGACTGTGCTGCGCGCTGGCCGTCGCGCTGCCGCTCGGGCTCTCAGCCTTCCAGTCGCGGGGCGCGGCGGCGACCGCCTTCACGGTCAACAGCCTCGGCGATACGCCCGACGCCGTTTTGACCGACGGTCTCTGTGCAGATGCCTCCGGGGCGTGTACGCTGCGCGCGGCCATCCAGCAGGCAAACGCCGATGCGGCCGCCGCCTCCGTCGGCTTCGCCGTGAACGGTGCCATCAACCTGACGGGCGCGCTGCCCGACCTCTCGACCAACATGACCATCGGCGGCCCCGGTTCGAGCCTGCTGACGGTACGGCGCGACACGGGCGGCATATACCGCGTCTTCACCGTCGGCGTGGCGACCGTCACCATCTCAGGGCTCACGATCTCGAACGGGCAGGCCATTGACGGGCCCGGGCTCTTGAGCGGATGGCCCGGTGAGCCGGGCGGGGGCGTCTCTAACAAGGGCACGCTGACGCTGACGGACTGCGTCGTCAGCGGCAACGCCTCGGGCAGAGGGGGCATCGGCCTTTCTAACCCGGCCCGTACCAGAGGCATTAACGGCTCCGGCGGCGGCGTCTATAACGAGGGCCGGCTGACGATGAATAACTGCGTCGTGAGTAATAACAGCGTGCAGGGGGAAGCTACGCGCCAATCCGGCGAGGGCGGGGGGGGCATCTACAGCACGGGCGAACTGAGCATGACGGGCTGCACCGTCAGCAATAACAGAGCCGGCGGCAGCTCAAGCGGCCTCGGCGTGGGCGCCGGCATCTACGCCCGGGGCAGGACGAGGATCACGAACAGCGTCGTGCGTGATAACCGGGGTGGCGGCTACGGGGGCGGCGTCTACAACTCCGGCAACATGACGGCCGAGGGCACTACGTTCAGCGGCAACTCGACGGCCGACGGCGAACCGCGCGACCTGGGCGACACTGTCGGCAGTAACGGCGGAGGCATCGCCAACTTCAGCGTCATGACACTCACGCATTGCACCGTCAGCGGGAACTGGACGGGCAAAGGCGGCGTGGCTCTGGACAGCGGCGGGTGGGGCGGCAGCGGCGGCGACGGCGGCGGGATTTGGAATAACGGCACGATGGAGATGAGGGACAGCACCGTCAGCAACAACGTGGCCGGCGATGGCGCCGGCACGCCGCCCGGAATGGTCGGGACTGCCGGACGCGGCGGCGGGGGAGGCGGCATCTTTTCGCACGGGGTGCTCACGGTGACTAACTGCGTCGTCAGCGGCAACGTCACGGGGCGCGGCGGCAAGGGCGACGGTCTGACCGCCAGCCGCGGCGACGGCGGCGACGGCGGCGGCATCTCGCACGAATACCCCTCCCATCTCCTGAAACTGTCGCACAGCACCGTCGCCTTTAACGAGGCGGGCGCGGCCGGCGACGCCGCCGCCCGCGACGGCCGCGGGGGCGGCCTGTACGGCGGGGCGAGTCTCAGGAGCACCATCGTCGCCTCCAATTTCGTCCACTCCCTCGCCTCCGGGAGCGACGTGTCCGGCCAGGAGTTCGTCTCGTCGAGCTACAACGGCATCGGCATCGACACCGGCGGGTGTTGCTTTAACGACACAGACCGGCGCGGCTCCGGCGCTAACCCCTTGAGCTTTCGGCTCGACCTGTTGACGCTCATCCCGCTCCCGGGCAGTCCCGCCATCGACGCCGGGCTCGCACGCGGCCTCGACGACCAGATGGTCACGGCCGACCGGCGCGGGGCGGCACGCCCCTTCGACGACCCCACAGTCCCGCCGCAGGCCGGGGGCGATGACAGTGACATCGGAGCTTTCGAGAGGCAAAGCTCCGACCCGGCCCCGCCCCCTGCGCAGGTGGGTTTCAACCTCTTCACGTCTCAGGTCATAGAGGGCTGCGTGCAGACCGAGGTGACGGTCGAGCGCGCCGGGCCGCAGGAGGGGACGACCGTAGCCACATACGCCGTCACGGGCTCTACGGCGTCGCAGCGCGGCGACTTCACTTACGCCACGGGGCGCGTCACCTTCGCCCCCGGTGAGGACACGAAAACTATCCCGGTGCTCATCTCGGAGGACGCCTACGCGGAAGGGCCCGAGGAGTTGACCGTCGCCCTGACTTCCGTGACCGGCGGCTCGCTCGGCTCTTTGAACCGTATCAAGGTGCTGATAGAAGACGACGACGCGGCTGACGGCGCGGCCAACCCCATTGACGACGACGCGACCTTCGTCGGCCAGCACTACCACGACTTCCTCAGCCGACAGGCCGACGACGCAGGGCAGGCTTTCTGGACGAGCCAGCTCGCCGAATGTGCGGGCGACCCCGCCTGCCTCGAACGCAGGCGTGAGGACGTGTCGGCGGCCTTCTTCCTCTCGACAGAGTTCCAGGCGACCGGCTACTTCGCCATCCGCGTCAACAAGGCCGCCTTCGGCGACCGCCCCGACAACCCGCGCTACCTTCCCTTCCTCGACGAGACGCAGGAACTCGGGCGCGGCGTGGTCGTCGGAGAGCCCGGCTCGGGGGCGCTGCTCGAAGCCAACAAGCAACGCTACACGGAGGAGTTTGTCACCAGGGCGGAATTCCAAGCGGCGCACGGCGGCCAGAACGCGGGGCAGTACGTGGACTCGCTGTTCGCGGGCGCCGGGGCGACGCCGACGCAGGGCGAGCGCGACGAGGCCGTCAGCGCCTTCGGCATCGGCGACATCGCGGGGCGGGCGTCGTCGCTGCGCTCGGTGGTCGAGTCGGGGTCGGTATACAACAAACTCTACAACCCGGCTTTTGTTCTGATGCAGTACTTCGCCTACCTGCGCCGGAACCCCGACGCCGCGCCGGACAACAACTTCGACGGCTATAATTTCTGGCTGGCGAAACTCGACCAATTCACCGCGCCGGGCGAGGACGTGCGGGACGAGCGGGTGGCGCTCTCACGCGTCAGGCGGGCCGAGATGGTGCGTGCGTTCCTGCTCTCGGCGGAGTACAGGGGACGCTTTCAGGGCACCCCCAACCGCGGCTCATAACCCAGTATGAATGACGAACTGCTTGAAGAGGTGAAGTCGTTCGTTGCCGAGACGACGTGCGCCGAAGCCTTCTGACGTTGCGCGGGAGGCGAGTGTCTGTTCGAGGAACGCGACGA
>JBEVKV010000059.1:0-20212 GCA_040509515.1 Pyrinomonadaceae bacterium
GTCATCTGCCGTTCCTCGACCGCCGCAGTGTTACCGGATGTGTTCATATGTTGGGAGTGATGAGTGATGAGTGATAAATGATAAGAGAAAACTGTCTGTTCTTCCTTATCACCTATCACTCATCACTCATCACTTAGTTCGACCTGTAGTTCGTGTACTGCATGTTGATGCCGAAGTCTTTGGCCTTGAGCTGTGCGATAACGTCCTGGAGCGTGTCACGGTCGCGGCCGGTGACGCGGACGACGTCGCCCTGGATGGCGGCCTGCACCTTGACCTTGGTCTCCTTGATGAACTTGACGATCTCCTTGGCCTTGTCCGAGGGAATGCCCTGCTGTATCTGGACGTGCTGGCGGACGGTGCCGCCGGCGGCCGGCTCGACGCGGCCGTAGGAGAGCGCCTTGAGGGGCACGCTGCGGCGGACGAGCTTCTGCTGGAGGATGTCGTTCATGTTGCGCAGCTTGGTCTCGTCCTCGGCCGTGAGGATCAGCTCCTTGTCGCCTTCGAGGCGGACTTCGGCGCGGCTCCCCTTGAAGTCGAAGCGCTGCCTGACCTCTTTCATCGCCTGGTCGAGCGCGTTCTTGACCTCGGCCATGTCAACCTGCGAAACGATGTCGAATGAGTTCTGCTGGGCCATAAGATAGTGATGAGAGTCGGCCGGCGGCCGGCGGCGCTCTCCGACTTTATAACATTTACAGGCGGTGAGGAAAAGTTTGATTGCGCCGCCGCGCCTACTCGGGAGAGAGCGCGACTCCGAACAGGCGGGAGAAGTTCTCCGACGTGAAGCGCCCCAACTCTTCGTGACTCACGCCGCGAAGCTCGGCGAGGAAGCGCGCGGTCTCGACGGCGAAGGCGGGCTCGTTGCGCCGCCCGCGGTGCGGGACGGGCGCGAGGTACGGGCAGTCGGTCTCGACGAGGAGCCGCTCACTCGGGACTGTGGCCGCGACCTCGCGCAGCGCCTCGGCCTTCTTGAAGGTGACGTTGCCCGCGAAGGAGATATAAAAGCCGAGGCCGAGCGCGGCCTCCGCCAGCGCCGGCCCGCCGCCGAAACAGTGCATCACGCCCGGCGTGCCCGAGCCCTCCAGTTCCCTTCTCAAAATCTCCGCCGTCTCTTCGTCCGCCTCGCGCGAATGGATGATGACGGGCAGCCCCTCGGCGCGCGCCAGCCGGAGTTGACGCGCGAAGACCTCGCGCTGCGCCTCGCGCGGCGAGTTGTCGTAGTGATAGTCGAGCCCGATCTCGCCGAGCGCGACGACGCGCGCGCTCCCGCGCAGCACGCCGAGCAGCCGCCGCTCGGCCGCGTCGTCATAGCGACGCGCGTCGTGCGGGTGGACGCCCGCCGCCGCGTAGACGCCCTCGTACGCTTCCGCCACCGCCACGGCGCGCTCGAAGTTCCCGCCGTGCGGGTCGCCCGTGCCCACGTTCAGAATCGCGCGCACGCCCGCCTCCCGCGCGCGCGCCACGACCTCGTCGCGGTCGGCGTCGAACTCCTCGCCGTCAATGTGCGCGTGGGAATCTATGAACATTTAGAAGAGTAGACGTTACTTCAGCCTCGCGCCGTTGGGCACGTCCTCCGCGAAGGTTGCGAGGACGGGGCGGCCTTCGTCGCCGACCGAGGCGGCGAGCACCATCCCCTGCGACTCGAAGCCGCGGAGCTTGCGCGGCTTGAGGTTCGAGACGATGACCAGCTTGCGTCCGACCAGCTTCTCGGGTTCGTAGTGCTCGGCGATGCCGGCGAGAATCTGTCGCGGCTCCGACTCGCCGACATCGACCGTGAAGCGGAGCAGCTTGTCAGACTTGGGCACGCGCTCGGCCGTGAGCACCTGCCCCACCTTCAGCTCGACCTTCACGAAGTCTTCAATCGTGATGAAGGTGGCGACGCCCTCGGGCGTCTGCGGCTGCGGCTGTGTCTGCGGCGGGGCTTGGGCCTCGGTCGCGCCCTGCTGCGGCGGCTGCCCGGGCTTCACATTGGTCGCGGTCGGAGCGCCGGGCACGGCCGCCTGCGTGGCGTGCGCGCCCGAGTGTTCGGCCGGAGCAGACGCCGCGTCCCTGTTCGTCTCGGCCTCTTTCTTTTGTGCCATCTCGTCCTGTATCTCTGCCATCGTTTTCGCCTTGTCGATTCTCGGAAAGAGCGGGGCGACTTCGCCGACGCGCGCGCCCGCGCTCAAGCCTCCCCAACTGAGTTCGGTCGGGTCTAAAGTCTTCGGGTCGCCTTCGAGCCCGAGCTGCCGCCAGATCGCGCCCGACGATTCGGGCATCACTGGGTAGAGCAGGACGGCCAGCCAGCGCAGCGTCTCGGCCGAGCGATAGAGCACCGCGCCGAGCGTCTCGCGCTGCTCCTCGCTCTTGGCAAGCTCCCACGGCTTGGCCTCCGAGATGAACTTGTCGACGCGCGCGATCATGCCCCACGCCGCTTCGAGCGCGCGGTGGAACGCGAACTCCTCGACGCTGCGCACGAACTGGTCGCGGACGAGTTCCAGACTGCTCGAAAGCTCCTGCGCGTCCGAGTCCACGCCCGCGCGCTTCGCCAGCAGACGCTTCGCCTCGCCGATGTCGGGCGCGGGGACGACCCCGCCGAAGTATTTATGAATCATCGTCAGCGTGCGGCTGACGAGGTTGCCGAGCCCGCTGGCGAGGTCGCTGTTCGAGCGTTCGAGGATGACCTCGTAATCGACCTTGCAGTCCTGCCCGAACGACATCTCGCGCAGGAGGAAGTAGCGCACCGCGTCCACGCTGAAGTGTCGCCGCAGGACGGGCAGCTCAAGCGCGTTGCCGAGCGTCTTCGACCCCTTGCGCCCGGTCTGGTCAAGCCAGAGCCCGTGCGCGACGACGCCCGCCGGCTGCTCGACGCCCGCCGCCAACAGCATCGCCGGCCACAGCACCGCGTGCTGTCGCAGGATGTCCTTGCCGATGAGGTGGAGCCCCGGCCAGAACTTTTTAAAGAGGTCTTCGCCCGCCTCCGCTCTGCGCGACTCCGAGCCCCAACCGAGCGCCGTGATGTAGTTGATGAGCGCGTCGAACCAGATGTAGACCGTGTGCTCCGGGTCGTCCGGCACAGGTATCGCCCAACTCACCGAACTCTTCAGGCGGCTGATGGAAACGTCTTCGAGCCCGCCGCGGACGAGGCTGACGACCTCGTTGCGTCGCGCCTCCGGGCGTACGAAGTCGGGCCGCGACTCGTAGAGCGCGAGCAGCGCCTCGTCGTAGTCCGAGAGGCGGAAGAAGTAGCTCTCCTCCGAAACCTTGTCGAGCGGGCGCTCGTGTATGGGGCAGAGCGGCGGGCCGCCCTCTTCCGTCGCGGGCAGCATCTCGGCCTCGGTCTTGAACGTCGCGCAGGGCGCGCAGAACCAGCCCTCGTAAAAACCCTTGTAGATGTTCTCGCGCCCCTTCGGCGTCCGTCCCGCGGCGGCGCGACGCCAGAACTCGGCCGCGCCCTCGTAGTGGAACGGCTCGGTCGTGCGCATGAAGATGTCGTAGCCGCCGTGCCCCGCGTCGAGCCCGAAGGAGGCGAACATCTTCTTCAGCTCGCCGACGATGTAATCGACGTGCTCGCTCGGCGTGCGCCCGGCGCGCGCCGACGCGCGCTCGATGTTCGTCCCGTGCTCGTCCGTCCCCGTCAGGAAGTACGTCTCGCGCCCGCGCTGCCGCCAGAAGCGCGCGAGAAAGTCCGCGACGACGGTCGTGTACAGGTGCCCCATGTGCGGCAGGCTGTTGGCGTAGTAGATGGGGGTCGTGACGTAGAAAGTTTTCATTTGAGCGAAGACTGCCCTTCACCTCTGGTTTTCAGTTTCGGCTTTTAAGTCTCGACCGCCGGGCGGCGCCCCCGGCTCACTCACCTTTTTTGTAGCGCCGCCCGCGCGGCACCGTCCAGACGTAGACCGTGCGGTAGAGATTCTTCCACGGGACGCGGACGGTCTTCTCGGGCGGCCAGTCGCCCATGCGGAAGTCGTGCGAGACGATGCGCGCGCCGGGGCGCAGCTCGCGCAAAAGCTTCGGCCGCAGCATGACGTTCAGGGTGTTAGAAAGGTAGAGCGTGACGACGGTCGCCTCGCTCACGTCGGCCGCGAACATGTCGGCGTGGCGGAAGCTGACGAGACTTTCGAGCCCCTCGCGCCGCGCCGTCTCGGTCGCCTCGGCGACGAGCTTCGGGTCGATGTCGATGCCGACGGCGCGCACGCCGTACTTCCTCGCGGCGGCGAGCGGGATGCGCCCGTCGCCGCTGCCCAAATCGTAGAGCACGTCGCCCTTCTTGAGATTCGCCAGCCGCAGCATCTCGTCCACCGTCTCGGGCGGCGTGGGGACGAAAATCACGTCGGGCTCGCGCAGACGCCTCTGCCGCCTGCGCCTCTGCGCGGACGCCCCACGCTTTTGAGACTTGGCGACCGCCGGCGCGGGGCGCGGCGCGCCGACCCGAATGGCGGCACGAATCGACGGCGCGCCGCCGAAGAGCAGGCACGCGGGCAGGACGATTTTTGTCAGCGCCGCTCTCGTCATCGCTTTCGTCATCACTTCTCGCGGATGAGCGCCATCGCCTCGGCGCGCGTGCGCGGGTCTTTGCGGAAGCCACCGCGCAGGGCCGAGGTGATGGTGACCGCGCCCGGCTTCTTCACGCCCCGGATGGTCATGCAAGTGTGCTCGGCCTCCATCACGACCATCACGCCGACGGGCTTCAGGCCGTCGAAGAGCGTGTCGGCGATCTCGGAGGTCAAACGTTCCTGCACCTGCAGGCGTCGCGCGAAGCCCTCGACCAGCCGCGCCAGCTTCGAGAGTCCGACGATGCGCCCCTCCTTCGGGATGTAGGCGATGTGGCACTTGCCGACGAAGGGCGCGAGGTGGTGCTCGCAGAGCGACGCGAAGTGTATGTCCCTGACGATGACCATCTCGTCGTGTCGGTCGCCGGGCAGCGCGTGGACGTGCTCGCGCGGGTCTTCGCGCATCCCCTCGGTCAGCTCGGCGTACATCTCGGCCACGCGCACGGGCGTGCGTTGGAGCCCGGGGCGCTCGGCGTCCTCGCCGACGCCTTCGAGGATGAGCCGGACGCCGCGCTCGATTTTGTCGAGGTCGACGCCGCGACTCCGCGAAGTCTCCTCGGGGTCGCCGTCCGGCGCGGTCGCTGAAAAGTGCGTCGCCATGCAAGCCCCTCCCGAAACCAGAAACGCCTACGCCTCGCGCCGCCGGAAAGCGTCGCGCGCCGCCTCCTGCACGACGCGCAGCGGGACGCCGTGGGCGAGCGCCGCCGCGCGGCACTCTTCAAACTCGGGCGTCGCGCCGAGGACGCGCCCGCCGCGCCGCGCGACCTTGACGGCAATCGTACCGAACTCGGTCTCGACAGTCACGGACTCCCTCTCCAAAGCGCGGCGGCTGACCGTGTAGGCGCGTACGCCGAGCGTCGGCGTCTCCTCGAACAGAAGCTCGGTCAACGCCTCGCGCTCCGACGCGCGGCAGAGAATCGAGACGAGCACGCCCGGCCGGTTCTTCTTCATCTGCACCGGCGTCAAGTAACAGTCGAGCGCGCCGCGCGCCAGCGCCAGCTCAAGCACATGCCCGAGCACCTGCGGCGACGTGTCGTCCACGTTCGTCTCGACCATCAACAACTCCTCGTCCGCGCCCGAACCTTCGGATGACGACACGGCGGCCGACGCTTCCGCCTCGCCGACTATCACGCGCAGGACGTTGGGAAAATTCTTGTACTCGCGCGTGCCCGCGCCGTAGCCCGTGGCCTCGACGCGCATGAGCGGCATCGCGCCGAAGCTTTCGCAGACGGTCGAGACGATGGCCGCGCCCGTGGGCGTGACCAGCTCGCCCGTCACGTCGGTCGAGTAGACGGGCGCGCCGCGCAGCAGCTCGGCGACCGCCGGCGGCGGGACGGGAAAGCGTCCGTGCGCCATCTCGACCATCCCGCTCCCGACGTGCAGCGCGGACGAGACGAAACGCTCGACGCCGAGCAGCTCGAAGCCGATGCACGCGCCGACGACATCGACGATGGCGTCCACCGCGCCGACCTCGTGGAAGTGAATCTTCTCGACGGCGACGTTGTGGACGCGCGCCTCGGCCTCGGCCAGCCGCCCGAAAATCCTGAGCGCGCGCTGCTTCACCGAATCGTTCAGGCGCGAGCCGCCGATGATCTTCTCGATGTCGGAGAGGTGCCGGTGGTGCCTCTCCTCCCTCGTCAGGCGCACGACGGCGCGCGTCGCGCCGATGCCGCTGCGGTCAACCGCCTCGAACTCGATTTCGTAGCCGGGCACGTCGAGCAGCGAGAGCCGTTCTTTCAACTCGCGCGCGTCCGCGCCGGCCGCGACCAGCGCGCCGAGCGTCATGTCGCCGCTGATGCCGGCGAAGCAATCAAAGTAGAGCGTCCGCATCAATGTGAAATTTCAAATCTCAAAATTGAGATTGCTGTCCCTTCAACTCTTAAAATTCGAGAAGCGGCAAAACCTCGCCCGCGGCCCCGCGCAGCGTCGCGTCGCAGATGCCGGAGAGCGGCGTCTCCTCCGGGTTGATTTCGACGAGGAAAGCGCCCGACTCCTTCGCCGCCACGGGGAGCCCGGCCGCGGGGTAGACGTTGGCCGAAGTGCCGACGACGAAACACACGTCGCATTGGGCGGCGCGTTCGGCCGCCTCGACCCACACCGCTTCCGGCAGCATCTCTCCGAAGAGCACCACGTCCGGCCGCATCAACCCGCCGCAGGCGCGACAGATTGGCGGACGCACGCCGGCAGGCTTCTCGCGAACGTCTTCCCTGCCCCCGCAGTCGAGACACCGCGCGCGCCACGCGTTGCCGTGCAGTTCGAGCACGCCGCGCGAGCCGGCCTCCGCGTGAAGTCCGTCGATGTTCTGCGTGGCGAGCGTGAACTGCGGGAAGCGCGTCTGCCACCCGGCCAGCGTCGCGTGCGCGGGGTTCGGGCGGCAGGCTCGCATCACACCGTGCCTGTAGTCGAACCACTCCCAGACCAGCGGCAGGTTGCGCCCGACCATCCCGGCCGACGAGACGACCTCGAACGGCATCCCCTTCCAGACGGCGGACTGGTCGCCGCCACGGAAGGTCGGCACGCCGCTCTCGGCCGACACGCCCGCGCCCGTCATCACGAAGACGCGCCGCGCCGCGCGCAGACGCCCGCGCAACTCTACAGCGCCGACCGAGGCTTGTTTCTCCGGCATCGAATCGTGTCGGATGGTAGCAGAGCGCGTCAGCCGCGTGTCAAGCAAGGCGAACTGACGCGCATTAGCGCCGCGCGAATCGGCTGAGCTATACTTGCGGCTTTTACGGCGAAGCCGTTTCCGGCGAGAGCTTATCCGAAGGAACCGTCAACCTTGAACCTGATCGAACTGCAACAGACACTGCGCGAGCGCGTCCGCGCCGCCGCCTCCGCGCGGTTCGGCGTCGAGTTGGAACAAGTCCCGTCGGAAGTCCCGCCGCGCACGGAACTGGGCGACCTCGCCTTCCCCGTCGCCTTCGAGCTGGCGAAGCGCATCAAGCAGGCGACCGGCGAGAAGCGCAACCCGCGCGCCATCGCCGAGGAGTTGCGCGCCGAGCTTGAGACGGCCGCGGAGGTCGCGCGCGTCGAGGTCGCGGGCGCGGGCTACCTCAACCTCTTCTACGACCGCGCGCGCCTGCTCGCGGGGCTTTCGCAGACCGCTCCGGCCGACGCGCACGCGGCCGCCGATAACGACGCCGCGCGCCCGAAACGCATGGTCGAGCACACGAGCGTCAACCCGAACAAGGCCGCGCACATCGGCCACCTGCGCAACTCTGTCATCGGCGACACCTTCGTCCGCATCCTCCGCGCGGGCGGCGAGCGCGTCGAGGTTCACAACTACATCGACAACACCGGCGTGCAGGTCGCCGACGTGGTCGTCGGCTTCGTCCACCTCGAACGGATGTCGCTCGAAGACGTGCGCGCGCTCGACGCCTCTCTGACAGGCGAACGCCCGTTCGACTATTACTGCTGGGACTTGTACGCGCGCGTCGGCATGTTCTATCGAAACGGCGACCCGGACGCGAAGGAAGACCCGGAGCGTTTGAAGCTGAGGGTCGAGACTCTGCACGCGCTCGAAGAGGGCGGGAACCCGACCGCCGAGCTGGCCGAGTACGTCGTCACGCGCATCGTCAACTGTCACCTCGACACGATGCGGCGGCTCGGCATCGCTTACGACCTGCTGCCGCGCGAGTCCGAGGTGCTCCACTTCCTCTGGTCGCACGCCTTCGAGCGGATGAAGGAGTCGGGCGCGATTCATTTCGCGAACGAGGGGAAGAGCCGCGGCTGCTGGGTCATGCCGATGGAGATGCACGAGGGCAGCGACGAGCACGAGGCCGACAAGGTCATCGTCCGCTCCAACGGCACCATCACGTACACCGGCAAAGACATCGCCTACCAGCTCTGGAAGCTCGGGCAGGTCGATCTCAACTTCTACTTCAAGCCGTTCCGCACCGAGGCCGAAGGCCGGACGGTCTGGACGACGACGAGCGATTCGGCGCAGGCCGCGGCCGACGCGCCGCACTTCGGCGCGGGCGCGACCGTCTACAACGTCATCGACTCGCGCCAGTCGTACCCGCAGGAGGTGGTCAAGCGCGGCGTCGCGGCCGTCGCGCCGCGGGTCGGCGAGGGCTCAAGCGTCCACCTCTCCTACGAGATGGTCGCGCTCTCGCCCGCCGCGGCCGAGGAGTTAGGGCTTGAACTGAGCGCCGAAGAGAAGGCGCGACCCTTCGTCGAGATGAGCGGGCGGCGCGGACTCGGCGTCAAGGCCGACGACCTCATCAACACGCTCGAAGCCAACGCACTGCGCGAGGTTCAGGAGCGCCACCCCGACGTGCCGCTCGAAGAGCAGAGGCGTTCGGCGCACAGCCTCGCCGTCGGCGCGCTCCGCTACTTCCTGATGAAGTGGACGCGCAACTCCGTCATCGTCTTCGACTTTAAAGAAGCGCTCTCGACGAAGGGCGAGGCCGGCCCCTACTGCCAGTACGCGGCCGTGCGCGCCAACTCCATCTTTCGCAAGTTGCCAAGCGGCGAGCTGGAATCTGCACAACGCCTTATCACCGATGCCGCGGGCGCGGCCGCTTCGGGCGAAGGCGAGACCGCCGAACGCGTCCGTGGCGTCTTCGACGGCGAGGTCGGCGGCGAGATTTGGGCGCTCGTGACGCTGGCGGCGCGTCTGCCCGAGGTGCTCGCGCAGGCCGCCACGTTCGCGGAGCCTTCGCACCTGGCCAAATTCACCTTCCAACTGGCTCAGGCATTTAACTTCTTCTACAATCGCGACGAAAATCGCATCCTCGAAGAGTCGGACGAGGTGCGGCGCGCCGTCCTCGTCTACGTCGCGGACTTCGTGCGCGGGCGGCTCACCGAGGCGCTCGCGACGCTCGGCATCGAGGTGCCTGAGAGGATGTGACCGGCGTGTCGGCGCGGCGGCATACAGCTTGCCATCATTCTTCGCGGGTAAATTTTTAATCTAGTAAAGAGGTATCAAATGCTCATCGTCATGAAGGCCGACGCCACCGAACGCGACATCGAGGGGGTCGAGCGCCGCATCTCGGAACTCGGCTTCCGCCCGCACACGATGCCCGGCGCGTCGCGCACCGCCATCGGCGTCACCGGCAACGACCGCCCGATTGATGTCACGCGCTTCGAGACGCTGCCCGGCGTCGCCGAGGCCATACGCGTCACAAAACCCTACAAGCTCGTCTCGCTCGATCTGCGCCCCGACAAGTCAATCGTCAAGGTCGGCGACGCGCAGATCGGCGGCGAAGAGCTGGCCATCATCGCCGGCCCCTGCGCCGTCGAGAGCCGCGAGCAGGTCTTCGCCGTCGCCGAGGCGGTCAGGCGCAGCGGCGCGCGCTTCTTCCGCGGCGGCGCGTTCAAGCCGCGCACGAGCCCTTACGCCTTTCAAGGGTTAGGCGAAGAGGGCTTGAAGCTGCTGGCGGAAGTCCGCGAGGCGTTCGGGCTGAAGGTCGTGACCGAGGCGGTTGACGAGGCGAGTGCGGATTTGGTCGACAGGTACGCGGACGTTTTTCAGGTCGGCGCGCGCAACATGCAGAACTTCTCTCTGCTGAAGCGCGCGGGGCGCTCGCGCCTGCCGGTGCTCTTGAAGCGCGGGCTGTCGGCGACCGTCGACGAGTGGCTGCTCGCGGCCGAGTACGTGATGGCCGAGGGCAACTACAACGTCGTGCTCTGCGAGCGCGGCGTCCGCACCTTCACGCAGCACACGCGCAACACGCTCGACCTCGCGGCCGTCCCCGCCGTCCAGCGCATCTCGCACCTGCCCGTCGTCATCGACCCGTCGCACGGCACGGGCAAGAACCACATGGTGACGCCGCTGGCGCGCGCGGGCGTCGCGGTCGGCGCCGACGGCCTCATCATCGAAGTCCACAACCAGCCCGAGCTTGCCCTCTCGGACGGCGCGCAGTCGCTCACGCTCGAACAGTACGAGCAGCTCGTCCACGAGGTGCGCGCCATCCGCGAAGCCATCGTCCCCGCGCCCGTCGCCTGAGACTTTTCAGAACTGTTAACCACAGAGACAGAGTTAATTTGAAATTTCAAATTAACTCTGTCTGCTTTTGTTAAAGTTCCCCGCTCAGAATTTCCGCCAGCCGCCGCGTGAAGACCGAGCGCGGGAGGACGTGATCGACGCCGACCTCCTGCGCGCGGCGTTGCAGTTCGGTCTCGACGTGCGAGAAGAAGGCGACGAGGGGGACGGCCTTCAAACGTTCGTCGGCCTTGAGCCGCGCGGCCAGCGCGAAGGGGTCGAGGCGCGTGTCGTGCAGGTCGAGTATGATGAGCGAGGGCACTTCCGTCTTCGCGTAGTCGAACAGCCCGGCCTCGGTGCGCGCGAAGTCGACCGAGACGTTCAGGTGCTCGGCCGTCCCGCGGATTTTCGAGGCGAAGAGCATGTCGCTCACCGCGGCGATGACGCGTCGATTCATTTATAATCCCCGTCCGTTCCAACAAAATTTCGGCGCGCCGATTGTGCAACACCCTTAGCCGCGCGCCAAGCCGACCGGAGACCGATGAACGCGACCGTCAGGCCCGAGAGCCACGCTTCCACCTCTACCGCGCCCGGGCTTGAGCGCGGCGACTTCGCGCGGGGACGAAGCGCGGCCGCGGAAACGGGGCGGCTCGTCGTCGTCACCTACAACATTCGCTACGCCGTCGGCTCGCACCTCATCGGCGGGAGCCTTCTGCGCCGCGCGGGTCTGGGATGGCCCGGCCGCAGGGCGCGGCTCGTCGCGGGGAACGTAGAGCGGGCCGCGCGGATTCTGTCCGGCGGCGCGGCCGGGATGCCGCCGGCCGACGTGGTCGCGTTGCAGGAGGCCGACCGCGGGACTCTGCGCGCGGGCGGGCGGCACGTCGCGCGCGAGTTGGCCGAGGCAACGGGGATGAACTACGTCCGCGCGCACGTCCCGACGCCCACGGATGTCGAGCCGAAGGAGCGCAAGTGGTGGCTCGACTTCGAGGAGCGGATGCTCCGTGGCGAGGAGGGCGACACGGGCGTCGCGCTGCTCAGCCGCCTGCCGCTCTCTCACGCTTCGCGCCTCGAGCTGCCGTGGGACGAATGCCCGTGGCGGCCGCGTCTCGCCGTCGCCGCCGCCGTGCCGTTCGGCGCGCGGCGGCTGCACGTCTTCAACGCGCACATCGACACGCACGCGGACGTTGAAGGTCAGCTCAGACAGCACCGCGCGGTGCTCGCGCTCGCCGATTGTTCGGACGAGCCGACGGTGCTGCTCGGCGACTTCAACACGATGACGGACGAGGCGCGGCGCGCGGCGCGCGAACTGCTCGAAGCGGGCGGCTACGCGACGCCGATTCCGACCAACACGCCGACGTGGCGCTCGGGGCCGCTCCGGCGACACTTCGACTGGGTCTTCACGCGCGGCGCGCGCGTCACGCGTTGGGGCGTCGCGCGCGTCCGGGGCGTCTCCGACCACTGGCCCGTCTGGGTCGAGCTAGAGCCCGAGCACGAACGATGAGAGAGGCGATCACCAGCCGCAAGAATCCTCTCGCGCAGCGTGCGCGCGCGGTGCGCGACGGGCGCGAGCGCGGGCTCGTCTTTGTCGAGGGCGTGCGTCTGTGTGAGGAGGCTCTGCGCGCGGGCGTGCCGCTTGAGCTTGCCCTCCACACGCGCTCGCTCGCAGAGGACGCGCGCGGCGCGGCGCTGCTTGAAAGCCTGTGTGAAGTCTGTCCCGCCGTCCACCTCGTCGGCGAAGACGTGCTCGACTCGGTCTCCGACACGAAGACGCCGCAAGGCGTCGTCGCGCTCGCGCGGCGGCCGGAGACGGGGCGCGAGGTCGTCGAGCGCGCGGGCGGCGTTCCGCTCGTCGTCGTCATCCACGCGGCGAACAACCCTTCCAACGCCGGCGCGATGCTGCGCGTGGCGGAGGCGGCCGGCGCGACCGCCGTCGTCCTGACCAAAGGCTCGACCGACCCGCTGTCCGCGAAGGCGCTGCGCGGTTCGATGGGCTCGGCCTTCAGGCTCCCGCTCTGGGCAGGGCCGACTCTGGAAGAGGCGCTTCTGTGGTGCGCCGCGCGCGGCATCAGGACGGTCGCCACGGCCGCCTCCGCGACCCTCCCGCACACGGAGGTTGACTGGACGCGCCCCTCGGCCGTCGTCGTCGGCCCGGAGGCGGGCGGGCTGTCGGACGAAGAGACGCGCGCGGCCGGCGAGGGCGTTCGCATCCCGATGCGCGAGCCCGTCGAGAGCCTCAACGTCGCGGTCGCGCTCGCCGTCGTGCTCTACGAGGCGGCGCGGCAGAGGGGCTTCCGGTAAAAATCGAGCCACGGCTAAAACAATTTCAAATCCCCACGGCCGGCCTAATTGTCCGTTTCTTCTCTCCTTTTCCTTTAACTTTTTACAACGCTTCCGCCGGGCGGCTTTTTTCGGCTAGAATGCGTGTAGAGTACCCAGGCGAACAAATTCATCTCCCCCTTTGCTGTCAGGACTTCGCCGCCGGGCCGGCCCCGGCGCGGCTCGTGCTTACGGACGCCCCATATGAGCGGAGAGAAAGAGAAGAAGCGTGACGAGAAGAAGCGTGACGAGGCGCTGGTCGAGCGGCTGATGCGGCGCGTGCTCGAAGGCATGGGCTCGGTCGTCGACCGCAAGCTCGGGCGCGAGGCCGACACGCAGTCGGGCTTCACCACCACCAAGCTCATCGAGCGCATGAAGCACCTCATCGACGAGCGCGCGCGCAACGACGCGCAGGGGCGTCGCATCGCCCCACACCTCTTCAAGCTCAAGGTCGAATGGGGCACGCACTCCGAGGCGCCGCCCGAGTTCATCAAAGACCTTGAGCACGAGGTGCTGGCCGCCGCCATCGACTACGTCAACGACCGCCGCTTCCGCACGCTCGCGCCCATCAAGGTCGAGACGAGCGCCGACATCTTCACCTCCGGCATCGCCGTCGATCCGACTTACGGCGAGTTCGAGGAGGAGCTGAAGCGCGCGGACGAGGCGGCGCGGCTCAACCTTGAGCTGGCCGACGCCGTGCCGAAGGCCAAGACGCTGACGACGACCGACGTGAACGTGCTGGCGCGCGTCACCGCGCCCGACCGCTCGTTCGAGAAGCCTTTGGCGTTCCGGCCGGGCGGGCGGCGGATGAACGTCGGGCGCGTGGCCGACAACGACCTTCAGTTGGAGCACGGGAGCGTCTCGAAGATTCACGCGTCGCTGGTGATGAACCGCGAGGGCACGCTGCTCGTCGCCGACACGGGCTCGACCAACGGCACCTTCATCAACGGCCGCCGCATCGCCTACGGCGAGGCGCGACAGGTCGAGGACGGCGACGTGGTCAGCTTCGGCGACGTGGAGGTGAGATTTAAAAGGCAGTGACGAGTGACGAGTGATAAGTAATAAGAGGAAGACAAGTTCCTTTCTTTCTTTCTCATCACTTATCGCTCATCACTTATCACCGATTGAAAATATGTTTCTTCTAGCAGACATTCCCGAGAAACAGCCGGCGCTGTTGAGCCTCATCTACGTGGCGGGGCTGGCGCTGACGGCGCTGGTGCTCTTCGTCTCGCTGCTTCTGTTGAGGCGGCGCCGGCGGACGGGGCTCGACGCCGTCGCGCCCGAAGACCTGCCGGCGGAGGTCAGGCAGCGGCTCGGCGCGACCTCGACCAACCGCGGGCTGCGCGCGCTACGCCTCATCTTTCTGGTGCTCGCGCTCGGCGTCTTCGGCTTCCACGTCTACTGGGCGCAGTACGCGGCCGAGTCCAACGAGCGGTTTCAGGAACTGAGCTACAAAGACCTGCGCAACCGGCGTCTGGCCGAGAGCACGCTGCGCGGCTGGATTCTCGACCGCTCGGGGAGTCTCGACCGCGCGCTCGCGCTCTACCGCCGCGCGCCCAACGGCCAGATCGTGCGCGACTACACGCTCGACTCCGAGATGTCGCAACTGCTCGGCTCCGACCGCGGCGACCCGGGACTGGAGCGCGCGCTCTTCGGCATCCAAAGCTCGGCCGCGCCCGAGGCGTGGGACGTTCTGATGGGGCGCGACATCAAGCAGCAGGCGAACATGGACGTGCGCCTGACCATCGACACAGAGCTACAGAAGGAGGCCGTCGCGCAGCTCCGCGGCCGCCACGGCGCGGTCGTCGTGCTCAACCCGCAGACGGGCGAGCTGCTCGCGATGTACAGCAACCCCTCGTACTCGCTGCGCGAGGCGCAGGACGGGGAGGCGTGGATTCGGATGAACGCGAACGAGCGCGACCGCCCGCTCGTCAACCGCGCGCTGCGCGGGCGCTACATCCCGGGCTCGACGTTCAAGACCGCCGTCATGCTCGCGGCCTTCAACAACGGCCTTCAGGCTCAGAAGTTCAACTGCACGGGCGCGGGCTTCTACGCCGAGCGCGGCGCGCGCCCCATCTTCGACTCGGGCGGCACGGGCGAGGTTCACGGTAACATCGGCATCGACACGGCGCTCGAAGTCTCGTGCAACCAGTACTTCGCGCAGATGGCCATCAAGCTCGGGCCGGAGAAGCTGGCCGCCGAACTCGCCAAGCTCGGGATGACGCCGGTCGGCAGCCCGCAGGAGGCTCTGAGCGGCAGCCGGCAGCCCGAAATCTGGAACGTGAGCGTGCCGGCCGTCGCGCGCGCGCTCGCGCCCGTCGACGCCACGGTCGCGCTCTACCCGCGCGAGCGGCCTTACGACCTCGGGCTCATCGGCTTCGGGCAGGGCTACGCCGGACAGATGACGCCTTTCCAGATGGCGCTCGTCGCGTCGGCCGTCGCCAACCTCGAAGGCAAGCTGATGAAGCCGAAGATCGAGTACGACCGCGCGCCCGAGGTCTGGGCGCAGGCCACCTCGCCGCAGCACGCGGCCGAGATGCGCCGCATCATGGGGCTCGTCACCGCCGGCTCTTCGGGCACGGCGACGAGCGTGCTCGCGCCCGTCCACGCACAGGGCATCATCACGGGCGGCAAGACGGGCACGGCCGAGAAGCAGATTCCGCTCTACGACCCGAAGACCGGCGAGGAGCGCAAGGTCAAGCGGGTCGAGAAGGACAGGCGCGGCAACCCGATCCGCGAGTACTGGGAGACGATGCTCGACCCCGAGTTCCGCATCGACAGTTGGTTCCTCTGCATCGCGCCGCTCGACCGGCCGCAGCTCGCCATCGCCGTCATCATCGAGGGCGGCGGCTACGGCGCGAAGGCCGCCGCGCCCGTCGCGGCCGCGCTCGTCCTGAAGGCGCGCGACCTCGGGCTGCTCGCCTCGCCCGGCGCGGCGCAGCCGCCGCAGGCGCAGGGGCAAAGGCCGCCGCAGACTCAGCCGCAGACTCAGCCGCAGGCTCAGCCGCAGACCGCGGTGACGCCGCCGCCCGCGCAGCCGCGGACGCCGCGCGCGACGCCGGCCCCTCGTTCGACTCCGGCCGCGCGCCCGCGCGGCGGCGCGGCGAATCAGGCCAATCAGTAAAGCACACGGGGGAAAATCTCTGATGAGGAATCGCGCTTCGACACACCTGCTGCTGCTGCTGCTGATCGTCGGCCTTGAGGTCGTCGGCTACGTCGCCGTGTACGAGTCGGCGCTGCTGCGCGGTTACGAGCCGTCCACGGTCGGCGCGGTGCGCGACCTTCTGCTCTACGTGCCGCTCATCGCCCTGCTCTTCTGGCTCTCGCGCGTGATGCGCTTCAAGGGCAGTTGGACGCTCTACACGACGGCCGTGCTTCTCTTCTCCGTGGGGCTGCTCGTCCAGTTCAGGCTCTACAGCGACCCCGAGTACGGCGCGGGCAACAAGGCGCAGGCGCGCGCCGAGAAGACGCAGGTGCAGCGCCTGCGCTACATCAACCAGTTCTACGGCCCCGACAAGAAGCAGGCGATGGGGATGGAGCCCACGGCGGCGCAGCCCGAGGCGACGCCCGAGGCCGTCCGCCGCTCCGAGGTCACCGTGGGGCGCGCGCTCTTCTCCTCGTTCACTTGGATTCCGCTCGTCGCCTTCCTCGCGCTGGCCGCGGCCTACTGGTTCTGCTCGCAGGATCGCTACCTCGACTGGATGCAGCGGCACAGCTTCGTCATCGTGCTCGGCACCCTGATACCGCTGCTCGCGGCGGTGGTCTGGTCGAGCGCGGGCAAGTTCGGCGGCAACATGACGCCGTGGGAGCCGTCGAAGATTCCGTTCCTCCTCGGCTTCGCCGGCATCCTGACGATGCACTACCGCGAGCTGGCGCGCACCTACTGGGGGATGCCGCGCGCGCGCAACGTCATCCCGCTGCTCGCGATGGGCGTCATCCCCTTCATCCCGTTCTTCGCGCTCAAGGACTTCGGGCAGATGCTCGTCTTCAGCGGAGCCTACGCGACGCTCTACCTCGTCGCCGTGCGCCGCTGGCCGCAGCTCCTCCTCTTCGTCGGCTCGCTCGTGCTCGTCGTCGTCGTCCTCGTCGTCGGCGCGCTCCCACCCAACGTGCAGGAGCGCGTCCCGACGCTCGCCACGCTCGCCGCGCCCGTCCGCGCCGTGCTCCCCGACCGCATCAAGCAGCGGTTCCACCTCTGGCTCGACGGCTTCGACCCGCCGTCGCCCGACACCGCGTGGTGGAAGAAGGATTACGAGGACGCGCTCGGGCGCGACCAGCGGATGCGCGAGCTGGCCGAGTCGAGCCCCGCGATGCAGCGCACCGTCAACGTCGACGTGTGGTTCGACCGCATCGCGTTCCAGCCCTCGCAGGCGACCTTCGGGCTCGCCGCGGGGCGCGTGACGGGGCGCGGCCTCGGCCTCGGGTTCTCCGAGGTCATCCCCGTCGCCGACTCGGATTACATCTACGCGGCCATCGCCGAGGAGTTCGGGTTAGTCGGCGGGGCCGTCGTCATCCTCGCGTTGATCGTCTTCGTCAACGCGGGCGTGCGCACCTCCATCGAGGCGCGCGACATGTTCACCAAGCTCTGCTCGGCGGGGCTGACGGCCTTCATCGGCTTTCAGGCGCTCGTCAACATCGGCGGGACGACGCGCGCCCTGCCCATGACGGGCATCACGCTCCCCTTCGTCAGTCACGGCGGATTCAGTTTGATTACGAGCTTTGCCATGCTCGGCATGCTCTTGGCCTTCTCGCACCGCAACGCGAGCGACGCCGAGTCGCCGCTGGGTCGGCCCGCCGCGGCGGCGGCGCTCCCGCGCGAGGAGGAAGACTACAGAGTCCCGGAGGCGGTTCAATGACAGATGACCCCGTGGGCGTACAGTACGAGGTGGCGGCCGTCACCGACCGCGGCCTGAGCGAGAAGCGCCCCGAGAACGAGGACTCGATGCTCAGCGAGCCCGCGCTCGGCGTCTTCGCCGTCGCCGACGGCGTCGGCGGCGCGCAGGCCGGCGAGGTCGCGTCGCAGACCGCCATCGAAGTCCTCCGCGAAGCGTTCGTCAACCAGCGCGCGGGCGAGGACGTGGAAGACCTGATGGAGATCGCCATCCAGCGGGCCAACGACTCCATCTACCGCATGTCGCGCGAGCAGCCGCGCTTCGCGATGATGGCCACGACCATCGTCGCGCTCCACCTCGACGGCCTGCGCGCCACGGTCGGCCACGTCGGCGACTCACGCCTCTACCGGCTCAGCCCCGAGGGACGACTCTCGCGCGAGACCGACGACCACTCGCTGGTCGAAGAGGAGATGCGCGCCGGCCGGCTCACCCCCGAGCAGGCCGCGCACCACCCGAACCGCAACGTCATCAGCCGCGCTCTCGGGGCCGAAGCCTCGGTCGAGGTCGACACGCGCACCTTCGATGTCGAGAGCGGCACCGTCTTCCTCATCTGCTCCGACGGCATCACGCGGCACATCCCCGACGAAGAGCTTTCCACCATCCTGCGCAACGCGCGCACGCTCGACGCGGCGTGCGAGGAGATGAAGCGACGCTGCTACGAGCGCGGCGCGGAGGACAACCTGACGGCCGTCCTCGTCCGCGTCGGCGGCGACGGCGGCGGGGGCGGCCGCGCGCCGGGGGACGCTGACGACGACGACGAGCAGACGCTCGTCCGCGAGCGCCCCGACCTGAGCCGCGCGCCCACGCTCTCCGACGCCTCGCCGCCGCTGCTGCGGAGGCCCTTCGACAACGCGGGCGACGGCGCGGCCGTCGTCACCGCCGCGCCCGCCGCGCCGTCGGCCGGCGCGAAGTCCCGCGCGGCCGGCGACGAGCGCGAGACGGAGAAGACATCACAGGGCGACAACGGCTCATCCAAAGTCCGCGCGCCGGAGCGCGGCTCGGGGCGCGGGCTGCTGGCGGCGGCCGCGCTGCTGCTCACGCTCGGGGCCGTGGTGCTCGCCTTCTACGTCGGGATGGTCTTCGAGCGCCGTGGGATGGCGGGCCGCATCGGGCTCGCGCCCGCCTCCGCGTCGCCGACGCCCGCCGACGTGACGACCGCGACGCCCGCGAGCGTCGCGCCCGCCGAGAGCGCGGCCGACAGGTTCGAGCGCATGCGACGCGCCGTAGACCTCTCGCCCGCGTCCGAGGCCGCGCGGATGGCGGCGGACGCGCAGGGGCGGCCGCTTGAGTCCACAGACGCCGAGTTCCTGTACCTCTACGGCCGCGCGCTGCTGTTGACCGACCGCCAGCCCGAGGCCGCCGCCGCCTTCGAGCGCGCGATACAGAGGGCGGGCGAGAACACGACGCCCGCCAACGGCGAGCTGAAGATTGACGCGCGGCTCGCGGAGGTCGCCGCGCACCTGCGCGCGCGCAACGAGGCGGCCGCGCGCGCTTCCGCCGAGGCGCTTTCGGAGTTCGTGCGCCAGCCGCCGCCGGCCCCGGCCGGCGGCGAACCCGTCGCCGCGCCGACTCCGTGACTTGAGATGAGCGAGCTTAAGCTTCAACAGTGTAGACTCGACGGGCGCTACAACGTGCTCGACTGCCTCGGGCGCGGCAGCTACTCCGAAGTCTACGTGGCGGAGGACACGGCGGCCGCGCCGGGCGCGCCGCGCATGGTCGTCATCAAGGCGCTCAACACGCACCTTCAGGGGATGCCCGACCCGGAGCTTGAGCGCACGCTCGTCGAGAACTTCCGCAACGAGGCCATCGCGCTCGACCGCGTGCGCCACCCGAACATCATCAGCCGCCTCGGCCACGGCACGGCCATCGACTTACAGAACCGCACGTTCCACTACCTCGTCGTCGAGTACCTGCCGGGCGGCGACCTGCAGGCTCTGGTGCTGCGGCGGCCGCTCCCGCTCGACGGCGCGCTCTTCTACCTCGAACAGGTCTGCAAGGGGCTCGCGCACGCGCACAAGCACGGCGTCATCCACCGCGACATCAAGCCGCAGAACCTTCTGCTCGCCGCCGACCAGCACACCATCAAAATTGCGGACTTCGGCGTCGCCAAGATTGAGGCGGCCGAGGGCGCCATCACGCGCGTCGGCACCGACGTTTACGCCGCGCCCGAGCACCACCCGCTCGCCGTCACGGGGCCGCTCGACACGGCCTCGCTCTCGCGCCGCGTCATCCAGTTGACGCCGGCCGCCGACATCTACTCGCTGGCGAAGACGACCTACATGCTGCTGACGGGCGAAGCGCCGCGCCGCTTCTCGCAGAAGCCCATCCCGCAGCTCCCGCAGGAGTTCGCCGCCGAGCCGTGGGCCGTCTACGTCCTGAAGGTGCTTGAGCGCGCGACGCAGATTCACCCCGAGCGGCGACACCAGACGGTCGAGGAGTTCTGGCGCGAAATCCGCGACGCGACGATGGCGCAGACGCGCCCGCTCCGGCGGCCCGACGGCGGCGTCGCCGGCTCGGGCGAGCCCGACGAGCGCGGGTTCAGGAATGAC
>JBEVKV010000060.1:0-4819 GCA_040509515.1 Pyrinomonadaceae bacterium
GTTCATGTAGTCCGGGTCGAGACCGACCTTGCGCAGAAGCTCGGCGACGCGCGCGCGCCGCTCGCCCTTGTCGCCGATGCCGTGGATGACGAGCGGCTCCGAGACGATGTCGCGCACACGCATGCGCGGGTTCAGAGAGGCGTAAGGGTCTTGGAAGATAATCTGCATCTCGCGTCGGAGCCGTCGCAGCTCCCCACCCGAAACGCCGAGCACGTCGCGCCCGTCGAACTCCACCTCTCCGCGCGTCGGCTCAATTAACCTTAACAGACAGCGCCCGACGGTTGACTTGCCGCAGCCCGACTCGCCGACCAGTCCGAGCGTCTCGCCGCGGTAGATGTCGAACGTCACGCCGTCCACGGCGCGCACCACGTCGTCGCTCGCGGCCACGGGGAAGTGTTTGAAGAGCCCGCGCACGCGCACGAGTTCTTCGCGCACGTCGGCCGAGGCCGCGTCCGCCCGCGCCGCCCGAACTTCGGCCCCCGGCACGGTCTGCCCGCGCTCGTTAGTCATCGATTCTACGCGCGCCCCCTTCCGCCATCCGTCCGATCTCCCTGTCGGCCGCGACCGCCGCCGTCAGGTCGTAGAGCACGCAGCGCACCGAGACGCCGCCGTCCAACTGGTAGAGCGGGAGGTCGCCCTCCGTGCAGCGCGGCATGCGGTGCTGGCAGCGCGGCGCGAAGTGGCAACCCTCGGGCAGGTTCGTCGGCTTCGGCACGGTGCCCTCGATGGTCGAGAGCCGCACGGCCTTCTTCACCTCGGCCGCCGTCAGCTTCGGCACCGAGCGCAGAAGTCCCTCGGTGTATGGGTGCTTCGGGCGCGCGAACAATTCTTCGACGGGCGACTCCTCGACGATGCGGCCGGTGTACATCACGGCCACGCGGTCGGCGACTTCGGCGACGACGCCGAGGTCGTGCGTGATGAGCAGCACGGCGAGGTTGCGCGTCCGCCGCAGCTCGTCTATCAGCTCAAGAATCTGCGCCTGAATGGTCACGTCGAGCGCGGTCGTCGGCTCGTCCGCGATGAGCAGCCGCGGGTCGCAGGCGAGCGCCATCGCGATCATCACGCGCTGTCGCATCCCGCCCGAGAGCTGGTGCGGGTAGTCGTCCGCGCGCCGGCCCGGGTCGGGGATGGCCACCTCGCGCATCGCATCGACCGCGGCCTCGCGCGCCTGCTTCCGGTTTAACTTTCGGTGCAGCCGCAGCGCCTCCGCGATCTGCTCGCCGACCGTGTAGACGGGGTTGAGCGAAGTCATCGGGTCTTGAAAAATCATCGCGATGTCGTCGCCGCGTATCTCGCGCATCCGCGCGTCCGACGCCGCCAGCAGGTTCTCGCCGCCGAACCAAATCTCGCCGCCGACGATGCGCCCCGGCGCGCCTATCAAACGCATCACCGACAGCGCCGTGATCGACTTCCCGCACCCCGACTCGCCCACGAGCCCGAGCAGCTCGCCCTCGCCCACGTAAAAGCTCACCCCGTCCACCGCGCGCACCACCCCGGCGCGCGTCGGAAACTGCGTCATCAGGTTTTTGACTTCCAGCAGGTGCGACATTATTAGCAGAGAGTATGTGCGGAGACGCTTTGAACTTCAAGCGTCCCGGCCCTCGACGCGACACTTCCGCGTCGTGCGCCTGCTACACCGTCACGGCCTCGCGGTATTCGCCCCAGACGCGGCGGAGGCGGTGGCTGATTTCGCCGACGGTGGCGAGGGCTTCGACGCAATCAAGTATGCGCGGGAGCAGGTTGTCGGTCGAGCGCGCGGCGTCTTCGAGGAGGGTGAGCGCGACTTCGGTGCGTTCGGCGTCGCGGCGCTGGCGCAACGCGCGGAGGCGTTCGACCTGCGCGCGCTCGATGCCGGGGTCGATGCGGAGCGTGGGCACGGGCGTGTCGTCTTCCGTGCGGAAGCGGTTGACGCCGACGACCACCGCGTCCTCGGATTCGACCGCGCGCTGGTACTGGTAGGCGGCCTCCTGTATCTCCCGCTGGATGTAGCCCGTCTCGATGGCGCGGAGCATCCCCCCGAGCGCGTCTATCTTCTCGATGTAGTCGAGCGCGAGCCGCTCCACCTCGTCCGTCAGGTGCTCGACGGCGTAGGAGCCCGCGAGCGGGTCGACCGTGTCGGCCACGCCCGACTCGTAGGCGACGACCTGCTGCGTGCGCAGCGCGAGCCGCGCGGACTGCTCCGTGGGAAGCGCGAGCGCCTCGTCCATCGCGTTGGTGTGAAGGCTTTGCGTGCCGCCGAGCACGGCGGCGAGCGCCTGGATGGTCGTCCGCACCACGTTGACCTCCGGCTGTTGAGCCTGAAGTGTCGAGCCCGCGGTCTGCGTGTGGAAGCGGAGCATCTGCGAGCGCGGGTCGCGCGCGTGGAAGCGTTCGCGCATCAGACGCGCCCACAAGCGTCGCGCCGCGCGGAACTTCGCGACCTCTTCGAGCAGGTTGTTGTGCGCGTTGAAGAAGAAGGAGAGGCGCGGGGCGAACTCGTCAACCTTCAGCCCGGCGGCGAGCGCCGCCTCGACGTAGGCGATGGCGTCGGCGAGCGTAAACGCCACCTCCTGCGCCGCGGTCGAGCCGGCCTCGCGGATGTGATAGCCCGAGATGGAAATCGTGTTCCAGTTCGGCACCTCGGCCGCGCAGTAGGCGAAGGTGTCGGTGACGAGCCTCAAGGAAGGCGCGGGCGGGTAGATGTACGTGCCGCGCGCGACGTATTCCTTGAGAATGTCGTTCTGAATCGTCCCCTGAAGTTTGTCCGCCGAGACATTCTGCTTTTTGCCGACCGCGACGTAGAGGCAGAGCAGGACGGCGGCCGTCGCGTTGATCGTCATCGAGGTCGAGACTTCGCCCAGAGGGATGCCGTCGAAGAGGCGCTCCATGTCTTCGAGCGAGTCGATGGCGACGCCGACCTTGCCGACCTCGCCCGCCGCGAGCGGGTCGTCCGAGTCGAGCCCGATCTGCGTCGGCAAATCGAAGGCGACCGAGAGCCCCGTCGTCCCCTGCCCGAGCAGAAACTTGTAGCGCGCGTTCGACTCTTCGGCCGTCGCGTAGCCGGCGTACTGGCGCATCGTCCAGAGGCGGCCGCGGTAGAGGTTGCGCCGGACGCCGCGCGTGTAGGGATAAGCGCCGGGGTCGCCGAGGTCTCGGTCGTAGTCCACGGGCTCGGTGTTCGAGGGGTTGAAGTCGTTCGCGAGCGGGATGCCGGACGAGGTCTCGAAGTGCTCTCGCCGCTCGCGTGGCGGGCCGGCGGCGGCGGGCGCGTCTGTCTTCGTGCTCATAAAAAAAATCTCTTCCGAAAGTGGCAATCCGACGTGGCGTCGGGCTCTTTTTTTTCGCCTGCGGGGTGTGCCCGAAGCCTAGCACAGCCGCTCCGCGGCGGGCAACGGACGGTTTCCACGCACCCGCGCGGGGCGTTCGTGTGCGTAATCCTCCGCCAACTTGAACGGGCAGACGGGTACAACTTCGCCCCCCTCTCAGGCGTCTGAGATGTGTTGCAATAAACGCACAACGCGGGCGCAACAAGCGAACAAGGTCTCCGGGCGCGAACAAGGGTTTCGGGCACTCCGGCTGTAACACTCTTCCTTAAAATCCGAGATTATTGCCGATGAGAAAGACGCTTTTTTCTGTTCTCCCGCTACTCGTGTTTCTGGGGCCGAACTACGCCGGGCTGCCGTCTTTCCTGCCGTCGTTTTTCGGGTTCCTGGCGCCCCGCGTCGAGACGCGCGTCGAGCCGAAGCGCCTGCGCGGCGCCTCCGTCAACACGGTGGCCGAGCGCCTGCGCGGCCGCATCGGCGAGGCGCGGCGCGAGCTGCGGCAGCTCCCGGCCGACTCGCTCGACGACGTGACGCTCGCCGTCAGCCGCCCCTCGGGCGAGGTGCAGACGCTGCGCGCCTCGAAGGAAGATTTTCTGAAGAAGGACGGCGAGTTCACGGCCGTCTCCTCCGGCGGCGAGACGCTCAAGGTCGAGGTCGTCCGCCCCAACTACGTCAACACGGCCGTCCGCGTGACCGACGCGAAGGGTCGCGAGCTTCAGCCGCTCGTCGTCCGCTACCCCGTCGAGAAGAGCGGCAAGCTGAAAGAGGTCGCCTACTACACTTCGGCGCACCCGGCCGTCGAGAACGAAGAGATCGCGCGCGCCGGCGGCGAGTACGTCCGCGAGCGTCTGGACGAGGCCGCGCGCAAGCTCGCCGCGAAGGGCGAGCGCGTCGACCCGGCCGTCGTCGACGTGGCCGAGCGGCTCGCGCACGTCGAGCACACCGACCACAAGCGTTTCCTGACCGAGAACTCGGCCTCGCTCTTCGAGGAGATTCGGACGCTCTACGCGCTGAACGGCGGCGACACCTACCGCTACTCGGTCAGCTCGGCCGGCGCGGGCGGGATGGTGCAGATGATTCCGCCGACCTACGAGGCCATCCGCGAGCAGTACCCGAACGTCGGGCTCAAGGCCGACTTCGTCGAGGGGATGCGCGACCACGCGAACGCGACGCAGGCGATGCTGGTCTACCTGCAGGACACCTGGGACTACCTGCGCAAGCAGGAGGAGGTCGAGGCGGCGTTGGGCGCGGGGCTGGCGACGCAGGAGGAGCTGCTGGCGGCCGGCTACAACTCGAACCCGCGGAAGCTCCCGAACTACCTCTCGCGCGGCGGCTCGGGCTGGCGCACGCTCATCCCCGAAGAGACCAAGATGTACCTCCGCATCTACGCGGCGGTCGAGGCCAATCTGGACTTCGCGCCCCGCTCGTAAGCGGTTTTCAAGATTCGCACTCGCCTTGCGGCGTGCGCGCTAATTCAAACGGTAAAGGAGAGGCCCGGGTGTGCCGCGCGACGAGAC
>JBEVKV010000061.1:0-20446 GCA_040509515.1 Pyrinomonadaceae bacterium
GAGACGGAATTTTCTAGCTTTTTGGCTCAACGTTGCTTCCCGAAGAAGGAACACTCCTCATCCGGGGAGGAAAATTTCGTCACGGAGGCTCAAATTTCGGCCTCAGATGCCGAATCTCCCGCCTCCGAGGCCGAAATTCGCCAAGTTATGAATCTGACAAACCCAAGTGCTGATTTTTAGCAGATAGTCGTTAACTAGAATGTCCATGTAAGCCTTTTCTGCTCATGTGATATATTTTCGCCGTTCTTTGAGGAGACTCCTGATGGGGAAGCGTGCGCGCATGAGGCCGAAACATCTCCCGGCGAAACTGCTTCACATCAGGGAGCTTTGGGTCTGTCTCAGAGCGAAATGCTCAACCTGCCCGCAAAATTGTGAGTGACCTCATGCCCTAGCACGGTGTTAGTCCGAATGATTCGGCTTTTCACGCGTTATTGCGAAGTTAGGCCGAACCATTCGGTACAATAGTAGTCAGCCCTCGCCGCATCAGCATACTGAGATTATGACAAGCGCTGAATGGTTCGTAATCCAACTCCTGACTGCTATTTTAGCAGGCTTCTTCGCGCTTATTGCAGCGACCTTATTGTATGTGGAGACGATAGCTGATACAACGATCACAACCAGTGCTAAGCATCGGATAGAAACCGTGCTTCAGCAAATCAGGTCATCGCCATTGACTGATCTTCCAACGCACATCTTGCGCTTCTCGATAGTCCTTCAACTTGCCCGAGACCGAATCATCACCTGGGCGACCAACAGCAATATAGGAACGAAAATTGTTGGGACAGTTGCTGCGATATCCGCCGTGGCAGCAGTCATATTCAAATATGGCCCCATACCAATATTGATTTTCAGCCTTACCTGGTACTTAACAACAGTCTTCGTCAAACCAAGGTTTCCAGTCTTTGTTCGACGTGCAGCTCAGTACCTGTCGGACATTTGCGCAATCATGCTAGCCGGTTCCGCACTCCTTATTTTCCTTGAATATTCCATCTCATTGAGCGCTTTGCATAAGCCACAGAGCCTTGCCATTGCCGTCGCGATATCGCCGGTAGCGCTTGTATTGGCTGACGTTCTGGCCAGGTTCGGCAAACTGGATATAGATTCCACCCCTTCCGGCTTGGAGCCAATGGCTCACTCTCTATATGTTGCGGGAGTCGCTGTCGGCTTGAGCGTAGTGGCGACGGTTACCGCCGTCATCTTGGGTAACCTTGCTTCACTAAACACACGGGAAGTTGCGATCTCGTTTCAGGCAATCATCTCAAATCTTGCGTGTGATACGATGACCATCTTGCTGATTGTGAAGCTCTTCGCCCTGAGGGACAAGACTGGTAAGCCAAGAGGCCTGGTCACCATCGTAGTGATCAGCCTAGCCACTTCCGCGGCTCTTGCGTGTTTATCCTTGTATTTGTCTTTTGTCGGGACAAGCAACGAAATCCATCCCATGAAAACTTTGAATGTTCTTATTGGGCTTTCGCTCACGGGAGATGGATTTGAACTCAGCGTTTTTTTCTTCCTGATGCACACGACGTTTATTCCGGCAGCAGTATTCCTTTCGGCGCTGTTGTCGGCGGCCGGCGTCAAGCTGATCGTTCGAGTTACGACGCGAATCTTGGGACTGTCAAGTGGTGATCAAGTAAACCCATTTCGAGCTTTTGCGGCGATTTTCGGAATCTTTGTGACGGCTCTCACCGCTGCCTCAGGTATTGCCGGCATCATGAAAGATAATGCTAAGGATCGGGAAAAACCCAACACTTCCATTGAGCGGACAGTCACCAGCAATCCCGTGCCAATTGAAAACCGAATAAGGCTTCGTCTGTAGCCCGCACATGCGGCCCGACAGCGGCATGCCGCCGACCGCCGACACGGCGGCTCTCAGGTACAGCAATCGCTCAGGGCGGCGGATGATGCTTGACGTTAGGCTTGGGTCGCGGTCATGTGAGTGCCGGATTCGAGGTCGGCGATGAGTTGTTCGAGGGCGGGCAGGGCCTGCTCTTCGACGTAGTCGCGGCCGAGGAGGCGCATCATCTGGCGTGGGCGCGTCTCGCCGCGCGCCTCTTTGAGCAGCGCGCGGCAGAGGGCGACGACGACCGGCGTGGCGAACTGGCGGCCGGCGTTGCGTCGGAAGTCTTCGACTACCTCGTCGAAGGTGCGGCGGCGGCGGTAGGGGCGGTCGGTCGTCATCGCGTCGAACGAGTCGGCGAGCGAGACGATCTTGGCTCCCGCAGGAATCTCTTCGTCCGTGAGCCCTTCGGGGTAGCCGCGCCCGTCGGGGCGCTCGTGGTGGTAGCGCGCCATCAAAGGGATGTCCGCGAAGGGGTGGTGAATGGGGCGCAGGATTTCGTAGCCGGCGGCCGGGTGCCGGTTCAACTCCGACGACTGCTTGGCGTCGATGCGGTAGGGCGCGTTGATGATGTCGCGGTCTACGACGAGCTTGCCAACGTCGTGCAGGTAGCCGCCGATGGCGATGGCCTCGACCTCTTCGTCGCCCCAGCCCATCTCGCGCGCGATGATCTCGCTGTACTTGCCGACGCGCTCCGAGTGACCCTGCGTGTACTTGTCTTTGCAGTCGATGGCCGCCGCGAAGGCGCGCACGGTGTCTTTGTAACTCCCCTTCAGAGTGTCGTAGAGCTTGCGGTTCTCCTCGGCGCGCCGCTCGACCTCGCGCAGCAGGCGGTGGTTGTGCAGGCCGACGCCGACGTGGCGGCCGAGCGCGCGCGCCAGTTCCCTGTCCTCCTGCGTGAACGGCTCGCCGCTGGCCTTCCCGCCGAGCAGGATGACGCCGACCAGCTCGTCGCGCACGACGAGCGGCGTGACCACCTCGACGCCCGCGTCCTGAAACCTCGCGTGTATCTCGTGCTCGGCGAGCGCGTAGTCCTGCAAGGCGTGGGCGTAAGGTGAGGAGCCGTTGCCGTTGCCGTTGCCGTTCGCGCCCCCGTCCGATTTGGAGGGGAGTTTGACCTCCGCCGGGTGCGCGTCGCCGAAGCCGCGCGAGGCGACGAAGCGCAGCGCGCCGGCCTCGCGGTCGAACTCGGCCACCGCGCCGCGCCGGATGCCCATTGTGCCGAGGACGACGTGGAGCGCCGAGCGCACCATCTCCCCGAAGTCGCTAGTCTCCGCGATCTCCTCGCCCAAATCGGCGAGCGCCGCGAAGGCGTGGAGCACCATGCGCGTGCTGTCTGACATTTATCTTTGAACCCTTCCCGCGTGGTCGAGAAAGATTAGTGCCCGGGGGGTGTCGCCGCAAAGTCTTCGAGCGTGGCGAGCGCCTCGTCCTCGCTGTCGGCGAGGACGACCAGCCGCGTCAGGCCGAGCAGCTCGAAGAGCTTGAGCGTGTGCAGGCTGACGTTGGAGAAGGCGACGCGCGCGCCGCGCCGCTCGGCCGCCTCAATGACGCCCAGAAGAATCGAGACGCCGATGCTGTTGACCAGCTCGGTGTCGCGGAAGTTGATGACTAGGGCGCGGCAGCCGTGCTCGATGCGGGTCAGGCACTCGCGCTCGATGCGCTGGCCGCTCATCTTGTTGACGTAGTCGCCCGCGTAGACGACCGCGACCTCCCCCCCGGCCTGCCCGCCGGAGGGTTCGGTGAGTAGCTCTGACATCCGTCAGCTCTCCCCTTCTTTATTTGCGAAGATATTTCGTCATCCGCAGTCGGGTGCCGTCGTCGACGCGCTCGAACTCCACGTCGTCCATCAGCGTGCGGATGAGTTTGAGTCCCCAGCCCCTACGCCCCTTCGCGCCCTCGGCGGCGCCGCCGTTCTTGTCGGCGGACGCGGCGCCGTTCTCGGCGACGCTGGCGGGCAGGGAGAGCCCGCGGCTGGAAACAGTGATGACTAATTTATCACCTTCGACCCGAAAGCGGTTATAGATTTTTCGCTCGGTGCTCAGCGAATGCTCCGAGGCGTTGATGCACGCCTCGATGAGCGCGTGCTTGATCTTGTTGATGTCCTCGGGCTCGAACTCCATCCGGCGCGCGATCTGCTCGACGGTGTGCGCCGCGACCAGCTCGGTGTCCTCGCTCATCGGCAGTTCGATGGCGAACTCGTCGGCCGCGGCGACGCCGCCCTGTGCCGAATCTCGCGGCGCGGCCGACAGGCGCGAGCGCAGCAGTTCGAGCTGTTCGCCGCACGAGCCGAACGCCTCGCGCTCGGCGAGCAGTTCGGCGGCCTCGGCCGAGAAGCCCGCGCGCGAGACGAGCCAGAAGCGCACGCGCTCGAACCCACACGACTGCGCCACCTGCTCCAGACGGTCGAGCCACAGCCCCGTGAGCGCGCGCCCGGCTTCGAGCTTCGACTCGACCTCGGCGGCGACCCAGACGACCTCGCCCGCCTCCGCGTATTCCCCCGACTCGAACCCGTGCGCGACCGAGCACCGCTCCTCGTCGCAGAATTGACTCATCGGCGGGTGGAACGAGGCGCAGCTCGCGGCGTGGACTATCTGCGGGAGGTGGACGGCGTCGGACTCTGTGTCGAGCGCCGCCGCCGCCTCGTCGCGCGACAGCCCGCGGTACATGCGCGCGTATCGTTCGTAGTGGAGGAGGCTCGCCGGCACGCGCTCGAAGTTGAAGCCGCGCATCAGCTCGCCGAGACCGAGCGCGGCCTCGCGCCGGTAGTGGCGTGCCATCGTGCGCGGCGCGCGCTTCAAAGCCTCGACCAGCGTGTCGGCGACGACGAGCGCGCGCGGCTCCGCGGCGACCTGAAGCCGGTAGCTGACCTCGATGAAGTCGCGCCAGACGGGGGAGGGCGTCGCCTCGACGTAGGTGGCGTGGAAGCTCACCAGCTCGTGCGCGTGGAGCAGACGCATCACGCGCTCGAACTCGGCCGCGTCCACGCCCAAACGCTTCATCCACGCCTCGGCCGGCGCCTTCCCGCCCGCGCCCGACACGGACTCGTGGAGCACGCGCAGCAGCGAGCGCCGCAGGGCGAGCGACGGCGCGACCTCTTCGAGCACCGAGTTGTAGCGCCGCTGGACGCGCCCGCCGAGCAGCTCGTCCACGTAGAGGCTCTGGAAATCTCGGAAGCTCGTGAGACCGGCCCCGGCGGCGCGCGCCGCGTCGAGCAGCGCGTCTATCAGGTAGGGGCTCGCTTCGAGCTGCTGCACGACGAGGTCGCGCGTCTCGTCCGTGACCGCAACGCCGTGTCGTCGCGCGAGCCATTCGACGAGCGCACGCGCGTCCGACTCCTTCAGCCGTTCGAGGTTGAGCTTGCGGAAGCCGTCGAGCACGGGCTGCTGCGCCGTGCCGTTGAGCAGGTCGAGCAGGCGGCGGCGCGGGCCGGCGACGACGTAGGGCACGCCCGATTGCGCGGCGGCCTGCGCCACGAGCGGCGCGAGCGCGGCCTCGCCGCGAAGCCCGTCCGCGAGATGAAAGTCGTCGAGCAGGACGACGGTGCGGACGCCGCGCGCGGCGGCCTGCTGCGGCGCGCCGAGGCACAGGCGCACCAGCGCGCGCTCGTCCGACTCGCCCTGCGCGCGCTCGAAGTCCTGAATCAGACGCTCAACCCACTCGTAATCCTGCGGCGCGGCCAGCTCTAAGAGCGTGCGCATGGTCGGCGTGGCCGAGACGAGCGCGGCGTCGTCGCGCTGGTGCGCGACCACCTGCGTGAGGAACGTCTGTAGGAAGCGGCGCGCGGCGGCCGTCACGGCGGCGTCCGAGCGCGAGAAGGCGAAGTAGACGGGCGCGGGGCCGCCGCGTTGTCGGAACAGCTCGTCGAAGGACTGCCGGAGGAGTTCGGTCAAACCCGACTGCGGGGCCGCGAACAGGAGCACGCCCGCGTGCGCGGCGCGCGGCGAGCCGAGCGCGGTTATCTCGCGCAGTTGCTCGCCGCGCCCGACGAAGGCGTCGGGCGGGGTGCGCGCCAGCACGCGCCTCTGTTTTGGCGTCTTCACGGGCATCGCGTGCGACTCTAAGCCTTGCCGCCCTCCCCGGCGTCTGACTTGGGCGCGGCGGGGTCGGCCTTCTTCCGGCGCTTCGGCGCGTAGGACTCGACGCAGTTCTTGCCGCGCGCCTTGGCGGCGTAGAGCGCCTGGTCGGCGGCGTAGATGATCTCGGCCGGCGTGTCCAGCTCGGCGCCGAACGACGAGACGCCGAGCGAGACGGTCACGGCCCCGAGCGGCTGCCCCTGTCCGTGTGGGAACTGCGTCCGCTCGATGCGGCGGCGGATGCGCTCGCCGATGGCGCGCGCCTCGGCCATGGCGGTCTGCGGCAGAAGGATGCTGAACTCCTCGCCGCCATAGCGCGCCGCCACGTCGGCCGAGCGCAGCGCCGTCTTCAGACACTGGGCGACCATCTCAAGCGCGAGGTCGCCCGCCTGGTGGCCGTGCGTGTCGTTGTAGTTCTTGAAGTCGTCGATGTCGACCATCATGAAGCTCATCGCGAACCGGTGGCGCTTCGAGCGCTCAAGCTCCTCCTGCAGACGCTCTTCGAGGTAGCGGCGGTTGACGAGCCCGGTCAGAGGGTCTGTGATGGAGAGCAGTTGAAACTGCGTCGCCTTGCTGTGCCACTCGACGCGGTCGAGCGCGAGCGCCATTTGCGGCGCGATCATGTCGAGGAGCCCGAGGTCGAACTCGTCGTAAGCGCCGCCGCCCGCCTTGTCCGTCACGTTCAGGACGCCGACCTTGCGCCCGGCGATGCTGATGGGATAGCTGATGAAAGACCGGGTCTTGTAACTGCGCTCGGCCGAGGCCGTCGGCCAGCCCGAGACCTTCGACACGTCGCTCACGACGGCCGGCCTCCCCTCCCTCAAGACCGTGCCGGCGACGCCCTCGCCGAGCCTGACGCGTGTCTCGCGCGTCACGTCGGCGCGCGGGCCGACCGCCGCCTTGACCGAAAGCTCGCCCGCGCGCTCGTCGAAGAGGAGCAGCGAGCCGCGCTCGGCCTTCAGCAGCTCGGCCGAGTGGCGGAGGATGGTCGAGTAGGCGTCCTCGGGGCGCGCGGAGTTGACGACCTCGGTGAAGGCGCGCAGGTGCGTGGCCGCGCGGACGCGCCGCTCAAGCTCTTCGCGCAGGCGGCTCAGCTCAAGCGGCATCGAGATGTCGTGGCAGAAGGCGGCGAGCGCGCGCCGCTGCTCCTCGCTCAGGTCGGCGTCGCCGACGAGGAGCGCGCCCTTTATCTCTTCGCCGACGACGAGCGGGAACAGCTCGACCGCCTCCTCGTGTTTGGGCGAGGTGCGGCCGGCGGCCGGGACGGCGAGCGAGTCACCCTTCGTCGCGGCGAGCAGGAGCTTTATCTCTTTGGGCTTGAGCGCGACGCGCGGCGGCCGTCGCTCGAACATGCCCGTGACGCACGTCGGGTAGAAGGCGTCTTCGTTGCGGAGCAGGAGCGCGAGCGACTCGACGCCGTAGTCATCCGTCAGCGTCCTGACGATCTTGCGGCAGGCTTCCTCAAGCGAGCCGCCCGCCTGCGGCCTCTGCGCCAACGCGACGTTAGGCTCGACCCCTTCGCCCGCGTTCGAGCCCCCGTGCGCGGGCTTCTCCGAAACGCCGTCGGGCACGACTCCCGGCTCCGCGGGCGGCTCCGGCTTGCGGTGGCCGTTGGCGGCCGCGGCCAGCGCCGAGACCGGCTCGTCCGTGGCGTCCGCGACAAGCTGCTCCGCGGCGATGCCGTCGGCCCCGACGGCAGGCCGCGCCTGCGCGCCCGCGCGCTTCGGGGCGGGCGCGTCCGCGCCCCTCTTGCGCTGGCGCGCGGCGAACGCCTCGGCCGATTCGGCGACGCGCCCGGCCAACTCGTCCAAGTCCTGCCGCGAGGCGAAGATGACGTTCGAGAAGAGTTCGGCCGAGAGCAGGTCGGCAAGGTCGCCCGCGCGTATGCGCTCGGCGAGCGCGCGGTAGTCCGAGACGCGCAGGAAGGCGCGCCCGCCGATGACGCCCGAGCTGCGTCCGGCCTCAAGCTCGACCGGCGCGGCGATGCAGTGGAGCCCGGCGTGGCAGCGGTACTGGACGGCGCGCCCGGCCTCCTGCGCGCGGAAGAAAGCCTCGCCGCAGTCGGACTGGCAGAGTTTGGCGTGCGCGGGAGAAGACTGGAGGGCGTGGCAGATGGAGTTGTTGTTGGCGACCGCGAGCGCGGGGGGCTGTCTCCCCTCGACGAGCAGCAGCGAGAGCCCCGTCGAGCGGGCGAGGTCTTCCTGCACCTCCGCCCAACCGTGTGGCAGCACGGCGGAAGTCTGACTCTGGGCAGCACCCACTTGGGGCGGGGTGGTGTTGTCCATTAGCTGACGCGGCACAATCTTCGGTCGAATTGCGGACGGTGGGAGCTTCTACTGCGTGAGCGGACGGGCGGCCCGTCTAAAGCAGGCTGAATCTCTCGGAGCCGGCGACGCCCACACGGGGTCGCCCGCCCTTCCGACCGCAGTATATTTGCCCGCACGGCAACAGACAAGGGCTTTTGGGGAGCCGCGCCCACGGCTGCACGCTAAAACTGGCGCGGAACCCTCGTCTCCCCTGTTTAAACACCTAATGCCGGGGGAATTTCACTGCGCGATGACGCGCCCGGTGCCGCGGAGGCCGGGGGCGTCTCCGGGCGCGACCTTTTCGATGTCGGGCTCTTCGGGGCTGATGCGGATGCAGGCGGCGAAGTGGTTCGGCTTAATCTCCGCGAGGGGCGGCACGACCTCCCTGCACTTCTCAATCGCCCACGGGCAGCGCGTGTGAAAGCGGCACCCGGAAGGCGGGTTGATGGGCGAAGGCACGTCGCCCTGTAGGACGATGCGTCGGCGCGCGGCCTCGACCTCGGGGTCTGGGACGGGGACGGCCGAGATGAGCGCCTTCGTGTAGGGCATCAGGGGGTCGCGGTAGCTGACCTTGGCGTCGGCCAGCTCGACCAGCTTGCCGAGGTACATCACGGCCACGCGGTCGGAGACGTGGCGGATGGCGCGCAGGTCGTGCGAGATGAAGAGGTAGGTGAGGTCGCGCTCGCGCTGTAGGCGCTCCATCAAATTCATGATCTGCGCCTGAATGGACACGTCGAGCGCCGAGATGGGCTCGTCTGCGACGACGAAGTCCGGGTCGGCGGCGAGCGCGCGGGCGATGCCGATGCGCTGGCGCTGCCCGCCGGAGAACTCGTGCGGGTAGCGCTTGAGGAAGCGCGGGCTGAGCCCCACGGTCTTCATCAATTCGCGCACACGCGACTCGCGCTCGCCGCCCCGGCCGCCGAGCCCGAAGGTGTCGAGCGGCTCGCCGATGATCTGCGCGACGGTCATGCGCGGGTTCAGGCTCGCGTAAGGGTCTTGAAAAATCATCTGGAGGTGGCGGCGCTGGCCGCGCATCTCGCCCTTCGAGAGTCGCGCGAGGTCGCGCCCGCGGAAGAGCACCTGACCGCCGGTCGGCTCGGTCAGACGCAGCAGCGCGCGCCCGAGCGTGGACTTGCCACAGCCCGACTCGCCGACGAGCCCCAGAGTCTCGCCGGGGTAGATGTCGAGCGAGACGCCGTCGACCGCCTTGACTACGCGCCTGACCGGCGAGCCGCCGACCATCTTGCCCCACAGGCCGCCGCCGCCGAGGTCGAAGTGGACTTTGAGGTCGCGGATGGAGACGAGCGGCTCCGGCCCCTTGACGAGATTCGCGCCGAGCTGTTCGGCCCCCGCTTGCGGCGCGCGCTGCGCCTCGCCTGAAGTCATCGGCCACCCTCCTCACGCACAGAGCCCCCGTTCGGGTCGATCAACGCCCCGCGCGCCCCTGCGTCGCCGCGCGCGGCGAGCGAGTCGGCGTAGACCTCTTCGGCGAAGTGGCAGAGCGAGAAGTGCTCTTCGTTCAACTGCACGAAGGGCGGGAACTCGCGCCGGCAGATGTCCTCGGCGCGGTAGCAGCGTTCGGCGAACGGGCACTGGTCGACGGGCAGGTGCGCCACGTCGGGCGGGAGACCCGGAATCTGGTAAAGCTCGGTGCCCTCCTCGTGCGCCGGGTCGGGGACGGACTTGAGCAGCCCCTTCGTGTACGGGTTGCCGGGCGCGGCGAACAGCTCGCGCGTCGGCGCCCGCTCGAAGACCTTGCCGGCGTACATGACGATGATGTGGTCGGTCATGCCGGCGACGACGCCGAGGTCGTGCGTGATGAGGATGACGCTGGTGCCCGTCTCCTCCTTCAGCTTCCGGATGAGTTCGAGAATCTGCGCCTGAATAGTTACGTCGAGCGCGGTCGTCGGCTCGTCGGCGATGAGCAGTTCGGGCTCGCAGGCGAGCGCCATCGCGATCATCACGCGCTGCCGCATCCCGCCGGAGAATTCGTGCGGGTAGCTGTTCACGCGCGAGCGCGCGTCGGGGATGCCGACCGTCTCAAGCATCTTGACGGCGTGCTCGTAAGCCTGCTCTTTGGAGTGGCCGAGGTGGAGCTGCGTGATCTCCATCAACTGGCGCGAGATGCGCATGAAGGGGTTGAGCGAGGTCATCGGGTCTTGGAAGATCATGCTGATGCGCTTGCCGCGAATCTTCCTGACCTCCTCGGGCGGCAGCGAGAGGATGTCCTGCCCGTGGAAGAGCACCTCGCCCGAGACTATCCGGCCGGGCGGGCTCTGAATGAGCCGGATGACCGACAGATTCGTGACCGATTTGCCCGACCCCGACTCGCCGACGATGCCGAGCGTCTGGCCGCGCCGCAAATCGAAGCTGATGCCGTCCACCGCGCGCACGGTGCCGTCTTCGGTCTCGAAGTACGTCCGCAGGTCACGAACTGAGAGAAGGTTGCCGTTGGCGTCGCTCATAGGGTGCCGCTCATCATACCGCCTCGTCTGCTATCTTTTTGACCCCACCGCCGTCTTCCCGCGGGGCAGGAACGTCTGCGTCGTCCCGTCGTCGTAGAGGACTTCGTTGACGCCCACGTAGATGAGGTAGTTACCGTTGACGACGCCTTTGCGCGCGAGCGGCTTCCAAATCTTGGCGAAGGAGACGACGGGGAACCCTGCGAGTTTAGCCTCGCCCGGCGCGAGGCCGTCGCGCAAATTGTGCATCGCCGTCTCCCCTTGCAGGAGCACGTAGCCCGGGTCTTCGCGCCGCGACAAGTACCAGCCGAACCGAACTGCATCGACCTTGCGGGCGGTGCGGTTCTCGACGCCGACGGTCGAGACGCCGCCGTTGAGCGCCACTTCGGTGGTCACGCTGGTGACAATCACCGGCAGGGACTCGTAGCCCGCGCCCATGTACGGCAGTGTGAAGACTTTGTAGTTTCCGGCCGGGAGCTTGTCCTTCGGCTCACGCGCAGTCTGTGCGCGAGCCGAAGCGACGGCGAACGTAGCGATGGCAAAGAGCAGGATGAGCTTTGACAGTGGTAAGGGCTTGAATTCGCTCATGACTTATCTCCAGTTCGGCGGAGCGTGCCTAAGTTTTGACGGAGGTGGCGGTGAGCCTCCGACGCCTGTCTTCAAGGGTGCTCGGGTGAATCGTTGCTCTCTCCCACCATGTTAACGAATTACAGAAAGCCCGTCGGCGAACAAAACCGGCGTTAGAATTTCCTCATCTGCGGATCGAGCGCGTCGCGCAGGCCGTCGCCGAGGAAGTTGAGCGAGAAGAGCGTCAGCGCCATCGTCACGCCGGGGAAGATGAGCTGCCACGGGAAGACCGCGATGTTCTGGATGCCCTCCTGCGCGAGGCTCCCCCAAGAGGCGTAAGGCGCTTGCACGCCGAGCCCGAGGAACGAGAGGAACGCCTCCTGCAACATCACCGACGGGATGGTCAGCGTCGCGTAGACGATGACCGGCCCGAGCGCGTTCGGGACGAGGTGGCGAAAAATGATCTTCGGCGTCGAGACGCCGGTGGCGCGCGCCGCGAGGACGAACTCCTGATTCTTGAGCGAGATGACCTGCCCGCGCACGATGCGCGCCATCGTCAGCCACGAGACCGCGCCGAGCGCCGCGAAGAGCAGAAATATCTGCTGCAACGGCGAGCGCCCGCCGAAGAAGGCCAACAGCACGATGACGATCATCATGTACGGAATCGCGTAGAGCACGTCCACGATGCGCATCATCACGTCGTCGACCTTGCCGCCGAGGTAGCCGGCCGTCGCGCCCCACGTAATGCCGATGAGCAGCGAGACGAAGGTGGAGATGACGCCGACCATCAGAGAGATGCGACCGCCCTGTAGCACGCGCGCGAACATGTCGCGCCCCGCGGAGTCCGTGCCCATTGGATGCGTCGGCGAGAACTGCCCGTCGGGCGAGCTAAAGGGCGGGAACGACTGAACGAGTTTCGAGTCGGCCGGGATGGTGTCGTACTGAAAGCCCGTCGCCGCCTTGATGATCGGCGGGCCGACAATCACCGAGACGATGATGATGCAGACGACGACCAGCCCGAAGAACGCCAGCCTGTTCCGCAAAAGCCGCCGCCACGCGTCCCTCCACAGGGACGTGCCCGCGGCGGCCGAGCGCGCGTCCTCCTCGGCCGTGCGCACGTCGCCCTCGCCGACGGCCGTCTCGGGGAAGGCGTGAATCTCGTCGCCGCGCCGCGCGCGGACGGGAGGCGACTGCGGCGTGCCGCGCGGCGTCAGGGCCGGCTGCCCCGCGGAGCGCGGCTCGGTCGAACGCCCCTCTTCGGTCGGCACCTGCGGAGTCCTGTCTTCGCTCATGGCTTCAATGGCGTAGCTTCAGTGGCTTCAGCTTCAGTAACGTATTCGGGGGTCGATGACGCCGTAGGCGATGTCGACCAGAAGGTTGAAAACCAGCACGAGGATGGACGCGAAGGCGACGATGCCGAGGATGAGCGGCTCGTCGCGGTTCAGGTTCGCGTTGATGAAGTAGTTGCCGAGGCCCGGCATCGCGAAGATGCGCTCGACGACCACCGTCCCCGTGATGAGGATCGCCAGCGCCGGCCCCGTGAACGAGACGACGGGCAGCAGGCCCCCGCGCAGCGCGTGGCGCGTCACCACCTGCCGCTCGGTCAGCCCCTTGGCGCGCGCCGTCCTGATGTAGTCCGAGCGGAGCACTTCGAGCATCCCGGCGCGCGTCAGCCGCGCGATGTAGGCCATGTAGACCGCCGAGAGCGTGAGCACCGGGAGCAGGAGGTTCCAACTCGGGAAGCCGCCCCAACGCGCCGGCGGCAGCCAGTAGAGCGAGAGCGAGAAGACGAGGACGAGGATGGGGCCGAGCACGAAGTTCGGCACGCTGATGCCGAGCATCGACAGCCCCATCGCCACGTAGTCGAGCTTCGAGTTCTGTTTGAGCGCCGCCACCGTGCCCATCGTGATGCCGACGAGCAGCGCCAGAAGGTACGCGCTGACCCCGATGGCGGCCGAGACGGGGACGGTGCGGCGGAGGATTTCGTTGACCGTCTCGTTCTCGTAGCGGAGCGAGTTGCCGAAGTCGAGCCTCAGGATGTTCCCCATCACGCGCCCGTACTGGACGTAGACCGGCTGGTCGAGCCCGTACTTGGCGCGGATGTTCTTCTCAATGGCGGCGGGCAGCTTGCGCTCGCCCTCGTAGAAGTTGCCGGGCGCGAGCCGGATGAGCACCCACGTCAGGCTGATGACGACGAGCACCATCGGCACGGTGACGAGCAGGCGGCGAACGATGAAGCGAAACATTCTCTCCGAGGCTCCTTCAGTCTGCCAGAGTGTCGGTCGTCATGTCGGGCGTCCCCTGATCCCACTTCGCGCGGTCGTACTCGATGTAGACGAACTTCCACGCGTGGAGCGTCCCCGGGTTCGGGTACATCCCTTTGACGTAGGGCTTCTTCATCCA
Source organism: Pyrinomonadaceae bacterium (assembly GCA_040509515.1). Taxonomy (GTDB): domain Bacteria; phylum Acidobacteriota; class Blastocatellia; order Pyrinomonadales; family Pyrinomonadaceae; genus QHXN01. Next base: position 13,655 of record JBEVKV010000061.1, read on the forward strand.
GCTCGTGGCCGGGATGACGAGCGTCAGCACGGGCTGGTACTCCAACAGGTACTCCTCGGCCTTCGCCAGCATCTCAAACCGCTTCAGCTCGTCGGTCTCGCGGTTGGCGTCTTCGAGCATCTTGTTGTACTTCGGGTCCCACCACCCCGTCCCGTTCGCGCCGCCCTCCTTGACGATGTAGAGCGAGAGGTACGTGTACGGGTCCATGTAGTCGCCGACCCAGCCCGAGCGCGCGAAGCCCTTGTATTCGAGCCTTGAACGCATCGGCAGGAAGGTCTTCCACTCGGTGTTCCTCAGCGCGACAGTCACGCCGAGATTCTGCTTCCACTGCGCCTGTATGAACTCGGCGATCTGGCGGTTCGATTCGTTGGTGTTGTAGTTCAGCTCGACCTCGGAGGACGGGAACTTCTTCGGGTCGAACTTGCCGTCGGCGCCTTTAAAGCCGGCCTCGGCCAGAAGTTGTTTCGCGCGCTCGGGGTCGAACGGGTCGCCCTTCGGGCGCGGGTACTTGAGGAAGATGGTCGGGACGAGCGTGTAGTTCGGCTTGACCACGACGCGGTAGTCGGCGAGCGCGGCCTTGTCCACCGCCATGTTGAACGCCTTGCGGACGCGCACGTCGTTCATCGGCGGCTTGGTCGTGTTGATGGCGTAGAACTCCGAGACGTTCTCGGGCGCGTCCATGTAGTCCTTGACGTTGCGGACGCCGCTCTTGAGCCAAGAGGCCGGGACGGTGTGGTTATAGGTCGCGTCCACGTCGCCCGCCTTGTAGAGATTCATCATCGTCGTGTTGTCTTCGAGCGGGTAGAAGACGATTTTTTCGAGCCGCACGGCGGCGGCGTCCCAGTACTGCGGGTTCTTGACGACGACGACCTGATTGTACGGCTTGTGCTCAAGGAGCATGTGCGTGCCGCTCGACACGATGTTGCCGGGCTTCGTCCAGTTGACGCCGAAGCGCTCGACCGTCTTCTCGTGGATGGCGCGGAAGAACTGGTGCGGGAGCAGCCCGAGGAAGTAGGGCGCGGGCTGGCGCAGCGTGAGCCGCAGCGTGTAGTCGTCGACGGCCTCGACCCCGATGTCCTCCTCCTTGACGGGGACGAACTCCTTGCCCGCGACGAGCGCGGCGAGCTTCGGGGCGTCCTTGAGCGCCTTCTCCCTGTCCTTCGCATCGGCCGGGACGACGAGGCGCTCGGGCGCGTGGATGTACTTGTGGAACGGCGTGTCGGCCGCGGCGTCCTCGCCCTTCTTCCCGAGTTCGGCCTTGAAGAGCGCATCCTCGTCGGGCGGCGCGGCGGCGGCGGCCACGGTCTGCGAGCCGTCGGGCGAGGTCTGCGGGGCCTCCGAGGCGAGCAGGAAGCGCCCCGTCTGCGGGTCGCGGACGAAGGCGCTGCCGTTGTTGAAGGCTTCGGCGTACTTGATGTCGTAGGCGAGGTAGGCGACGCGCGAGGCCAGCGCGGGTCGCAAGCCCCTGCGGAAGCCGTAGACGAAGTCGCGCGCCGTGATGGGGTCGCCGTTCGAGAACTTCGCGTTGCGGCGGAGGAAGAAGACGAGTTCGCTGGCGTCGCCGTTCATCGTCCAGCGCTCGGCGACGCCGGGGATGGCCTCCATCGTCTTCGGGTGGTACTCGACCAGCCCCTCGTAGAGCGCGATGGCGACCCGCGCCTCGGGCTGCCCCGTGCTCATCTGCGGGTCGAGCGTCTCGGGCTCGGAGCCGGAGATGTAGCGGAGCACCTGCCCCTGCGGCGGCTCGATCTGCCCGAAGAACTGTCCGCGGTGGTCGCGCGGCGCGCAGCCGGCGGCGAGGAGCGCGGCGGCGATTACGAACGCCAGAAGGCGCGTGGTCTTTGTTTCAGTCATGGCCGTTTGAAACTCCTGCTGCAACCGAAACCGGCGCGGCGCCGCCCGCCCACGTTAAGGGCTTCGGGTCGGGGCCGGCCGAGCGTGAGACTGTCACGCCCGCGCGCCCCGCACTTCAATTACTGGGGCGCGTCGTACAACCTTCCGAGAAATTGTATTTGCTACGGGGCTACGGGGGATCGGCGATAAACTGTACGGCTAATGCTTTGGTCGGCCCCGAACTTATCACGCTCTCAACGGTCAATCAAGGTTGAAGGGGCGCTGGTCTAACGATGCCCGAACGCGCGCCGCCGGTTGCTCGGAATAAGCGGGCGGCGGGGCTTCAGCGCGTCCTGCGGGGGAGCAGCGCGGACTGCACGGGGGACGGGGGGCGCCAGGCGGTGTTGATGCGGACGTGCTTGAGCGAGGGCGCGTCCAGCAGGTTCGACTCGAACCCTTCGACGTAGGGCTTGACGAGCGCGTAGGACGACGCGAAGTGGAGCGGGACGGCCGGCAATTCTTCGAGCGCCTGCGTCTCCGTCAGGATGAAGGACGAGGCGTCGCCGCCCGTGCGCGCGACGGCCGCGCCGTTTCCGTCGGGCGCGGCGGGCGCGGCGGCGGGCGACTCGTGCGGCGCGGCCTCGGCTGCCGCGGCCGAAGTCGCGGCGTCGGCGGACGGGTCGCCGAAGAGTTGCAGCATGTTCGTCTCTTCGTCGGTCGTCTGCATGACGAGGCTGCGGCGGGCCACGTCGAAGTCGCCCGCGCGCAGCATCGCCTCGTACTCCTCCCACGGCCGTATGATGATCTCGGTCTGGACGTTCAGCGCGTCGCGCCACATGCGCGCGACGGCCTGCGCGACGAGACGCTGCTGCTCGTTGCGGTTGACGAGCAGCCTGACGCGCGGGAAGTTCTCGCCGCCCGGGTAGCCGGCCTCCTCAAGCAGTTTCCGCGCGCGCTCGACGTTATGCCCGAACCGCTCCGACTCGGCGGTCGCGTCGGCGGCCGTCCGTGAGGTTGACGCTTGAACGGGTGCTTGACCGTCGGCCCGCGCAACGCCCGCGCCGGCTGCTCGGGCGGGCGTCGGGAGGAATCTGTCGGTCGGCTCGGTCGCGCCGCCGAGCGTGTCTGCGCTCAGGCGCGACACGTCGAGCGCGTAGGCCAGCGCGCGGCGCACGCGGAGGTCGTCGAAGGGCGGGCGGGCGGTGTTGAAGCGGTAGTAGTTGAGCGCGGCGAAGGTCTCGCGGCGGAAGTCTTCGTAGGGCGTGAGCAGCTTGACGGCCAGCGGCTCGACCGCCGCGTTCGAGACCACGTCGACCTCGCCGGCGCGGTAGGCCGCGAGCGCCGCCTCGGTGTCTTCGGCGTCAACAAAGCGCACGCGTTCGAGCGTGACCGAGGCGGCGTCCCAATAGCTGTCGGCGCGCTCAAGCTCGACGCTGTCGCCCGCGAGCCGCGCGAGGCTGAAGGCCCCGTTGGTGACGATGCCGAGCCGCGACCCGCCGCCGCGCTCGTTCAACTGCTCCTCGCGCAATCCCGCGAGGTCTAACTCGGGGCTCAACTCGTGCACGGGGCGGAAGACCGGGTGCGCGACGAGCGCCGGGAAGTTCGCGTCCGGCCGGCGGAGCGTCACGCGCAGCGTCCGCGAGTCGAGCGCGTCCACGCCGAGCGCGGCCGGCGGCGTCGGCTGAGTCGGTTGCGACTGCTGCGCACGCGCCCCCGCGCGCCTCTGACCTTGCGTCGCGCGCGGCGGCGGCGTCGGGGATGGCTCGGCGTCCGGACTCACCTCCGGGGCATGAGCGGACGCGAGCGAGGTCGCGCCCTCGATGTTCGAGAGGAGCGACGCGTGCGGCGCGCGCTCGCCGAGCCGCAGCGTGCGCTGCCACGAGCGCGCGAAGTCCTGCGCCGTGACCGGGTCGCCGTTCGTCCAGCGCGCGCCCTCGCGGAGGTGGAACGTCCAGCGCCTCCCGCCCTCGGCCGACTCCCAGCGGCTCGCCACCGCCGGCACGGGGCGCAGGCTCCCCGGCTCGTAGTCGGTCAGCCCCTCGTAGAGCGCGCGCACCGCGTCCGTGTCGGGCGGGGCGGCCGCGCGCGCCGGGTCGAAGACCTTCGGCAGCCCGCCGTCGCTCCAGCGAAACTCCTGCGCCGCCGGCGTCGAGACCCTGCCGTAAAACCGCTCGCCCTTCTCTTCCCTGAAGCAACCGCCGAGGACGAGCGACGACGTGACGGCGAGCGACAGCCACAGCCGCGCGCCGCGCGTGTACGCGGCGCGCGCGCGGCGGCGACCCGAGCTGTTTTTGCGGCTTGCCCTCATCGTCAATTCAGTGCGCGGACGGCGCAACACGTACACGCTCGCTATTGTTCGCGGTTCTGATGCTCCGCCTTGTCTTCGGCCAGCCCGCGCAGCGCGGCGTAGACTTCCGCCGTCCGGCGGCGCGTGTCCTCGAAGCCTTCGGAGGTGTCAATCTTAAAGTCGGCGTGACGCAGCTTCTCTTCCTGCGACATCTGGGCGGCGATGCGACGCTCGGCCTCCTCGCGCGCGAGCTGGTTGCGGAGCATCAGGCGTTCGAGCTGCGCCTCCGGGCGGCAGTGGACGACGACCACCTTGTCAAAACGTTTGTAGCCGCCCGACTCGATGAGCAGCGCCGCGTCCACGACCGCGACGCCGCGCGGGTCTTCAATCTCCCAGCGGCGCATCAGCTCGTCCTGCTCGGCCTGTATGAGCGGGTGGAGTATCGAGTTCAACAGCTCCCGCTTCGACGCGTCCTTAAAAACGACCTCGCCGACGCGCGCGCGGTCGAGCGTCCCGTCGGGCCGCAGAACCCACTCGCCGAACGCCTCGACCGCCCTGCGTAAGCCTTCGGCCCCGGGCTCGACCACGCGCCGCGCCAGCGCGTCGGCGTCGACGACGTGGCACCCCATCTCGGCCAGCAGCCCCGAGACGAAAGACTTGCCCACCGCAATCGAGCCCGTCAGTCCGACGCGCAGCATCTCTCGAACCTTCAGAGTCCGCGCCGGCGGCGCGCGGCCTCGACCGTGTTCTTCATCAGCATGGCGACGGTGAGCAGCCCGACGCCGCCGGGGACGGGCGTCAGCCGACCCGCGACCCGCTCGACCTCGGCCGGGTGAACGTCGCCCACCAGCGTGTAGCCGCGCTCGGCGATTGCCTTCAGGCGTCGCGGCGCGTCGTCGCCGAAGAGTCCTTCGACTTCCCTCTCGTCGGTCACGCGGTTCATCCCCACGTCGACGACGGTCGCGCCCGGTTTGACGTGCTCGGCGCGGATGAAGCCGGGACGCCCGATGGCCGCGACGAGGATGTCCGCCTCGCGCGTCACTTCGGGCAGGCAGCCCGTGCGCGAGTGGCAGACGGTCACGGTCGCGTCGCGCTGCAGGAGAAGCTCCGCGGTGGGGCGGCCGACGATGTTGCTCCGCCCGACGACGACGGCGCGCGCGCCCGAAATCTTCACGCCCTCGCGGACGAGCAGCTCGACGATGCCGGCCGGCGTGCACGGCAGCAGGCCGGGTCTGCGCAGCATCATGCGGCCGACGTTGACGGGGTGAAAGCCGTCCACGTCCTTGTCGGGGTCGATGGCCTCGATGACCGCGCCCTCGTCGATGCCCTTCGGGAGCGGGAGCTGGACGAGCAGGCCGTCCACGTCTTCGCGCCGGTTGAACTCCGCGATCATTTCGAGCAGGCGGGACGCGGGCGTGTCGGCCGCGAGCGGGTGGTGCTCTGAGGCGAGCCCGAGTTCCTCGCACGTACGGATTTTGTTGCGCACGTAGACGGCCGACGCGGGGTCGTCGCCGACCAAAACCGTCACGAGCCGCGGCCTGACGCCGTGCTCTTCAAACAGCCGCGCGGCCTCGACGGCGACCTCGCGCTTGATGTCCGCGGCCACGCGCGCGCCGTCGAGCTTTCGCGCCTTCGACTCGGTCTTCGCCTGTTCTGTTGTTTCCATCGGAGGTTGCCCGACATCCTAGCACAACTCCCGGGCCGCGCGTGAAACAGGCCGCCCCGGCGGTTGCGCGCGGCGCGCGCGGCGTCGCACAATCCACGCATGAACCGTCCCCCGCAACTCTCCCGCGCGCCCGGAACAAAAACTTTCGCGCTGCTCCTGCTGTCCGCGCTCTGCCTCGCGGCGTGTTCTTCGGGCGAGCAGGCCGGCGCGCGCCGCTTCGAGCTGAAGGGCAAGGTGCTCTCGGTCGACCGCGCGAAGGGCGAGGCCGCGGTCGAGCACGAGGAGATAAAGGGCTTCATGGCCGCGATGACGATGGACTTCCCCGTCCGCGACGCCGAGGCGCTCAAGGTTCTGGAAGCCGGCGACGGCGTGCAGGCCACGCTCGTCCTCGCCGACGACGGCGCTTACTGGCTCGAAAATCTCATCATCACAAGGGGGCAGCCCGGCGCTCCCGTCACGACGACTTTCTCCGGCGCGCGCGAGCCGAAGCCCGGCGACGAAATCCCCGACGTGAAGCTGGTCAATCAGGACGGCCGCCCCTTCAACACGCGCGGGCTCAAAGGCCGCGCCGTCGTCGTCACCTTCATCTACACGCGCTGCCCGCTGCCCGACCAGTGCCCGCTGCTGAGCGCCAACTTCGCGCAGCTCAACGCCGCGCTCGCGTCGGATGCGGCTTTGCGCAAGAGCGCGCGGCTTCTGAGCGTGACGCTCGACCCCGAGTACGACAAGCCCGAGGTGTTGAAGTCATACGGCGCGACCTACGCGGGGGGCAAATTCGACGGGTGGGACTTCGCGACCGGCGACCCGGCCGAGGTCAGGCGCTTCGCGGAGTTCTTCGGCCTCGTCTATCAGGCCGAAGGCGGGCAGGTCACACACTCGCTCCGCACCGCCGTCGTCACGCCGGACGGGAAGTTATACAAAATCTATCGCGGGAACGAGTGGAAGCCCGAGGAAGTGTTGAGTGACTTAAGAAGCCTGCCGGCGGCGTAAAGAACTAAACCTAAGA
>JBEVKV010000062.1:0-4611 GCA_040509515.1 Pyrinomonadaceae bacterium
CACTCGGGGCAGCGCGTGGCCTTGATGGGGATGGTGGAGAAGCAGAAGTTACAGTTCTTCGTCGTCGGCTCCTCGGACTCCTTCGGCTCGCCGCTCCAGAGGCGGTTGACGCGCTTGACGATGAGGAAGATGACGAAGGCGACGATGAGAAAGCTGATGATGTCGTTGATGAACTGTCCGTAGGCGATGACGGGGACGCCCGCGGCCTTCGCCTCGGCGAGCGAGACGGGGAGCCCCTTCGACTTGTCGAGCACGTAGAAGTGGCTGGCGAAGTCTATGCGCCCGGTGAAGAGGCCGACGACCGGCATCAGGATGCCCTCGACCAGCGACGTGACGATCTTGGTGAAGGCCGCGCCGATGACGACGCCGACCGCGAGGTCGATAACGTTGCCGCGAGCGATGAAGTCGCGGAACTCTTTGACGAAGCCAGAGCTTTTTGCCACTGCGGTGTCTCCGAGCCTGATAAGGTCGGGTGGAACGTGCGTCTTCATAGTTTAATTCGTCAGGCGAGTCAAGTTTAAAAGTTTCGGTGCTCAGCGGAAGTGGCGCTCTATCTCGTCGAGCCGCGCGACGACGCGCGCCTTCTTCGCGGCCGGGACGAGCGCGAGCTGCGCACGCAGCGCCGCCACGCTCTTGCGGAAGTTCGGGCGGTCTTCGCGCGGGACTTCAAAGACCGGGTTGCTGCCGCGCAGGTCTTCGGTCACTTGGCTGAAGAACTCCGAGAGGCTCGCGAGCGCCTGTTCGGCGTGCGCGCCGCGCGGGTAGAGCTTGAGGTAGAGCCCGTTAGTCTCGCTCTCCTTGTAGACGTAGCAGGGCAGGTAGCCTTCGCACTCGCCGGGCAGCGGCGTCTGCGCGGCCTCCCACGCGATGCGCTCGGCGATGGGCAGGGCGGCGTACTTGCGCCGCAGGTTCCAGAGGAGTTCGGAGCGGACGAACCACTGGCCGGCCGGGTCGCTGTAGACGATCTCCGGCTCGTGATCTTTGACCCAGGTCTTGTAGGGCTGCTTCTCCAAATCCTCCATCGCGATGTTGGCGAACGTGCGGCCGAGCGCGAGCAGGCGCGTCAGCTCAAGCTCGGCGCGCGCTTCGGGGCGCGTGACCTCTTTGGTCGCGCGGTCGAGGAAGCGCACAAGCTCGGACAGTTCCGGGAAGGTCGCGGCGGCGTTCGAGAGGCGCTCGGAGGAGAGTCGCAGGTATGTCTCGTCGCGGCGCGCGGGGTCGAAGGGCGCGACGAGCGAGCCGAAGACCCATCCGCTCGCGCCGCCCGGCGCTGAGACCTTGTGCCAGTAGGCTTCGGTCGAGCCGACCCGCGCCTTCTCGGCCGAGCGCTCAAGCTCCTCGACGACGAGGCCGAGTTGCAGCCGGCCGACCTCGGCCGAGCCCGCGTCCGGCTGCTCGCGCAGACGCGCGCCCGAGGCGGTCGTGATGAGCGCGCGCGTGCCCGCCTGAACGACGGAGGGGGCGCTTGCCGCGCCGCCCGCCGCGAGCGTCTGCGCGGCGAGGAGGAAGAGGAGCGCGTGGGTCGAGAAAAAGCGCCGCCGGAATCTTTCCCACGCGGCGCGCCCGCCCGAGTCTCTGCTTGACGACAAGTTGTTGGTTCGTCCTTCCCGTGTCCGACGTGCGCCCCGGCGACCCGTTGACGCGATAAGAGCGACACACTTTTAGCGTATACCCCGGCCGTCCGCAAACGACCGTCGAAACGACCACGCACGCTCCATCAGTCCGGATGCGAGAAGCTGCGGGCCGAAGATTGAGGCGGAAATAAAATTGCCGTATAACTGCGTCACAGCTATACGGCAACTAAAATTTGTGGAGCCACCTTGGAGACTCGAACTCCAGACCTGTCGATTACGAATCGACTGCTCTACCAACTGAGCTAAGGTGGCTCGTTGTGAGTGAAAATATACGGAGTGGCCGCGCGCGATGTCAAGCGCGTCCCCTGTCTAAAAGAGCGAGGAGGAGAGATGCCAAAGGATCGAGCTGAAGTTCAGGATCAGTACAAGATAGGCGGCGGTTCGCTGAACGAGTACGAGGTGGAACTGAACAAGGGCGACTACGAGGAGCAGACGCACCAGTCGCCGGAGGGAGCGCCGGCCGAGGGCTTGCGCGGCGCGGCCGAGCCGGGGCTGCCGCAGAACGTGGCCGAGCGCATCCGACAGGTCGAGGAGAGCGCGCACGCGACCGTCGAGCGCCGCCGTGCGAAGCAGCGTGGTGGCGGCGCGTCGAAGGGCGCGGCGAAGAAGCAGGCTGCGAAGAACGCTTCCAAAGTGTCCTTGAAGGCCCCGGCAAAGAAGGCCGCGAAGGGCGCGGCCGGCGTGGGCTCGAAGTCCGCGGCCGGGAAGAAGGGCGCGTCGAAGAAGTCAGGCGCGTCCAAAGCGTCTGTGAAGGGCTCAGCCGGGAAGGGCTCCGCGAAGAAGGCCGGCGGCGCGAAGGGCGCGGCGAAGAAGGGTGCGGCGAAGAAGGGCGGAGGGCGCAGGTAAGGCGCGGGCTTCCGGTGTGGCGCGTGGCCGTCGCGTCCGAGAGTTGTGAAGGCGACGGCCGCCGCCGGATTTTTTTGAGAGGACGAAGGAGCTAGAAGCAGATGGCAGAGACGGACGAGAACGCAGGGGCCGGCGCGGCCGATGACGAGGCGCAGATGCGCGCCGAAGAGGAGTCTGCGAAGGCGATGGAGGCAGAGGTGCCGCACCCCGCCGGCTACGACGACGAGGCACAGGAGCCGCCTTCCGATTTGAGGGAAGGCGAGTCCGCCTGAGCGAACCCGCCTGAAACAATCCACGGCCGCCGGCCGTAAAAAGCCCGGGAGAATGACAAAGGCGTTGTCCGGCGTCATCCTCCCGGGCTTTTTGCGTCCTCCTTTCAGACTTTTTTTCTCCCCGATTAACAGTCTCACCGCACTCCGGCGTCTTACAAACATGATGTTGAAAACCATGCCCCCGCACGTCACAAACCGTCACGAGAACTCGCCGCCGGGCTCGACCGCGAGACTCTTCGCGCTCCTGCTCCTGCTCGTCTGCGCCACGTCGCCCGCGCTCGCGCAGGCTCAGAAGCTGCCGTCGCCCGACAAGCTCGTCGGCGAGTACGTCAAGGCCGTCGGCGGGAAGAAGCGTCTGGCGGCGCTGCGCGACGCGACCTACGAGTGGGCCGCGCGGCGCGGCGCGAGCGAGGCCGGCACGGCGCGCACGCGTCTTAAGACGACGGGCGCCATGCGTACAGACTTCCTGCTCGAAGCGGGCGAGCGCGACGAGGCGGCCAACGCGCGCGCCGCCTGGACGCGGACGCGCGAAGGACACCTGCGCACGCTCACCGACCGCGAAGCGCTCGCCGCGCGCTTGCAGGCGCAGCTCGAAGCCGCGTGGTTCGTCGACTACAAGAAGCAGAAAATTCTGGCGCGCACAGTCGCGCGCGAAGAGGTCGGGGGCGAGCCGGCCTACGTGGTCGAGTTTGCCACGCGCGCGGGCGCGCGTCTGCGCTACTGGTTCGGCGAGCGGAGCCGGCTTCTGCTGCAATCGCAGGACGAGGCGCGCGGCCTGCGCGTACGCTTCTCCGACTGGCGCGCGCGCAACGGGAGCCCGCTGCTGCTCGAACCGCACCGGCTTGAGTTCGAGCGCGCGGGCGAGGAGACGCTCGCGCTCACGCTCGACTCCGCGAGCTACAACTCGGGGCTGGCCGAGTCGCTCTTCGAGCCGCCCGCGGACTCTTCGCTCGACATCCCCGCGCTGCTGCGCGACCTCGCGAAGAATCAGGACGAGACCGACCGCCGCGTCAACGACTACACTTTCACGCAGAAGATTACCGAGCGCGAGATTGACGACAAGGGGCGTCTGAAGAAGGAGAAAATCGCGGTCTACGAGGTCTACCCGATGGCCGATTACGGCTGGGTGCAGAAGCTCGTCGCCGAGAACGGCGCGCCGCTCTCGCCCGAGCGCGCGGAGAAGGAGCAGAAGCGCGTCGTCGAGGAGTTGGAGAAGGCCGAGCGCGAGGCCCCGAAGCTCAAGGAGAAGCGCGAGCGCAGGCGCGCAGAGCGCCGCGCCAAACAGAAGGCGCGGGCCGAGAAGGCCGGCGACGAGGAAGAAGAGGGCGACGTAGGCATCGCGACTTTCCTCCGCACGTCCGAGCTGGTCAGCCCGCGCCGCGAACGCTTCCACGACCGCGACGTGATCGTCTTCGACTTCCGCCCGCGCCCCGGCTTCAAGCCGGCCGACCGCTCCGAGGCAATCGTCTCGAAGCTGAGCGGCGTCATCTGGGTCGACCCGGCGGAGCGGCAGGTCGTGCGGCTCGAAGGGCGTCTGGTCGACAGCTTCAAGATGGGCGGCGGGCTGCTCGCCTCGGTCAAGCCCGGCTCGGCCTTCGTCTTCGAGCAGACGCGGCTCGAAGACGGCGTCTGGCTCCCGCGCTTCTCGCAGGTCAACGTCTCGGCGCGCGTCATGCTCTTCGCCGGCCTCAGCATCAACGAGACGCACGAGTTCTCAGACTACAAACGCTTCAGCACCAAGACCGGCGACGACAAGCTCGACTCGCCCAAGAAGCCCGACCCCCAACCCGAAACCCCGCCGCAGCCCTGAGCCACGGGCGGCGAGCACGCGAAGGCCGCGACGAGTGTCCCGAAGGGGA
>JBEVKV010000063.1:0-3538 GCA_040509515.1 Pyrinomonadaceae bacterium
GTTGTATCTTCGACCGCGCCGTACCTGCTGACTTTCAGTCCCGACCATCCTGCCCGCACGGAGTCGAATGATGTTTCTGTCAGTCCGCCCTCGCTGCGCGAGCCCTCGTCTTTATTTGAGCGCGCTCGCATTCTTTATCGTTCTCATCTGCGCCGCCGCCGCGCACGCGCAGATAGGCGGCCCCAACGGCGTGAGGAAGGCGGCCGACGCCGGTGCGACGCCCGCCGCCGCGCCGCCCTCTTCAATCACGAGCAAGTACGAGAAGGACGGCGTCGCCGTCGAATTCTCGGTGGCGAGCGCGCCGGGCGTGCAGGGCGGGCTCGTGGCCGGCTCCGACGCCGTCGTCGGCTTCCGCATCACGGACACGCGGACGGGGCAGCCGCTCACGGGTCTGCACCCGAACGCGTGGGTCAGCGCCTTCAAGGCCGGCCGCGCCGCGCCGGGCGAGGCCGAGTGCAAGGACAGGATTCGCGCCTTCATGGGCGGACTCCTGAGCGTCCGCCCCGATATCGACCTCAACGGCTATCTGGCCGTGACGCTCAACCACGACAGCACCGTCTCCTTCATCAACCCGCAGGTCTCTTTCCAGATTACCAAGCTCGAAAGCATCGTCGTGCTGCCCGGGCGCGGCGCGGACTGGGCGCTCACGCCCGACAAAAACTGGCTCTTCGTCACCATCCCCACGCAGTCCTCGGTCGCGGTCATCAACACCGTCACGCGCAAACTTGAGACGACCGTCCCGCTCGCCGCGGGCACGCAGCCGCGCCGCGTCGCGCTCTCGCCCGACGGCGCGCGCCTCTGGGTCTCGCTCGACGGCTCGCCGCGCGTGGCCGTCATCGACACCGCCGGGCGCAAGCTGCTCTCGACCGTCGAGGTCGGCGGCGGCGGGCTGCACAGCATCGCCTTCACGCCGGACGGCCGCTTCGCGTACGTCTCGAACAGCGACGGCGAGACCGTCACCGCGCTCGACGCGCGGACGCTCGGCAAGCTCGCCGACATCGCGGTCGGCAAGACGCCCGGCCCCGTCGCCTACAGCAAGGCGAGCGGCAAAATCTACGCCGCGGCGATTAACGGCGGTCACGTCGCCGTCATCGACCCGGCGCGGCAGGCGGTCGTCGCCAACGTCCCGGTCGGCCCCGGCGTCGTCGCGCTCCGCTTCGAGCCGGGCGGCCGCCACGCCTTCGCCGTCAACCAGAAGGAGGGCAAGGTCACGGTCATCGACGCCGCGACCGACAAGGCCGTGGCGAGCGCCTCGGTCGTCGCCTCGCCCGATCAGGTCGTCTTCACGGGCGAGTACGCGTACGTGCGCGGCCTCGGCTCCGAGAAGTTTTCGCTCATCAACCTCAAGGAGGCCGCCGACGGCAAGCTCACGCCCGTCGACATACAGGCCGGCCGACGCCCGCCCTCTGACAGTCCCGAAGACCTCGGCGTCGCCGACATGATCGCCGCCACGCCCGAGGGCAACTCGGCGATGATCGCCAACGCGCCCGACGCCATGCTCTACTTCTACGTGCAGGGCATGATGGCCCCGATGGGGACGCTCTCGAACTACAAGCGCCGGCCGCACGCGCTCATGATTCTCGACCGCAGCCTGACGGAGACGGGCCCCGGCCTCTACACCACGCCGGTCAGGCTCAACGGCGCGGGGCGCTTCAACGTCGCGTTCCTGATCGACCAGCCGCGCGTCGTCAACTGCTTCGAGATGGGCGTCGCCGAGTCGCCCGACGGCCCGAAGAACACGAACGCCGCCACGCTGCAAGTCGAGCCCGAGTTCAAGGGTTTGAAGACGACGCCGAATCGGTCCGTCGCGCTGCGCTTCCGACTCAAAGACTCTGCGACCGGCGCGGCCGTGGCCGGGCTCGACGACGTACAGGTGCTCGTCTTCCAGCCGCCGGGCGTCTGGCAGCAGCGGCAGTGGGCGAAGGACGTGGGCAAAGGCGTCTACGAAATCACGCAGGCGTTCCCGCACGCGGGGACGTTCTCGGTCATGTTCCGCGTCGCCTCGCGCGGCGTCGAGTACCGCCACCTGCCCGCGACGAACGTCACCGTCGCCGAAGGGAGCAAATAGGATGTTAAAGCCGATAGCCCTCATGCTGCTGGCCGCGGCCTTCCTCGCCGCGCCGCCGTCGGCGAACGCGCAGGCGCGCGGGAAGACGAGCCCCGCGACGAAGGCTCGGGCCGCAAAGACTCAGGCCGCCGCGAAGCCTTCGACGACGGCCGGCGCTGCAATCTACTCGTGCCCGATGCACCCGGACGTGACCGCGAAGACGGCGGGCCGACGTTGTCCGAAGTGCGGGATGAACTTGGTCAAGGCCGACCCCGCCGCCGCTACGACGGCCGGCACCGCGGAACCCGCTTCGGCGAAGACGACGACGCCCGAGACCGTCGAGCCCGTGCGCATACCCGAGACGCCCGTGCTCGATCAGGACGGCCGACGGCTCGACTTCTACAAAGACCTCGTGCGTGGAAAGACGGTCGCCATCAACTTCGTCTTCACGACCTGCGCGGGCGTCTGCCCGCCGCTGACGGCGACCTTCCGACGCGTGCAGCAGTTGCTCGGCGAGCGCGCCGGCCGCGAAGTCTCGCTCATCTCCATCAGCGTCGACCCGACGACCGACACGCCCGAGCGCCTCAAGGCTTTCGCCGAGAAGTTCAAGGCCGGCCCCGGCTGGACGTTCGTCACCGGCGGCAAGCCCGAGATAGGCGCGCTGCTCAAATCGCTCGGCGCGGCCACGGCCGAGAAGACCGACCACACCCCGATGATTCTCGTCGGCAACGACGCGGCCGGACACTGGACGCGCGCCTACGGTCTGTCGCCCGCCGCCACGCTCGTCAAAGTCATCGACGAGGCGGCCGCGCTCAAACCCGCCGCGACGACTCAGGCGTCCGTCCCGTCCGTCCCCGAAGGAAAGTCCGTCGCCGCAAAGTCCGCCGCCTACTTCCCCAACCACACGCTCGTCACGCAGGACGATAAGACCGTCCGCTTCTACGACGACATGCTCAAGGGCAAGGTCGTCCTCATCAACTTCATGTTCACGCACTGCGCGGGCGTCTGCTCGCCGATGACGGCGAACCTCGCGAAGGTGCAGAGCTACCTCGGCGAGCGCGTCGGGCGCGAAGTCTCCATGCTCTCCATCAGCGTCGACCCGGCGAACGACACGCCGGCCACGCTCAAGGCTTACGCCGCCAAGCACAAGGCCGGGCCGGGCTGGTTCTTTCTGACGGGGAAGAAGGAGAACGTGGACTGGATTCTCAGCAAGCTCGGCGGCTACGTCGCCGAGCCGGGGCAGCACAGCAGCGTCCTCATCATCGGCAACGAGGCGACGGGCGAGTGGATCAAAGTCCACGCGATGTCGAGCCCGGCGGACATCGCCGCCGTCGTCGTCAAACTCGCCGGCGACAAGGCCGCGAGCCACACACACTGAGCGCGCGAAGCCGTTCGAGTGCGCGAAGCCGTTTCGGAAGGGCTCGACGTTGAAGACGCTCACGAACGCGGCGCTCGCCGCACTGCTCCTGCTGGCGTGCTCGCAACTGTTCG
>JBEVKV010000064.1:0-20040 GCA_040509515.1 Pyrinomonadaceae bacterium
CGGCCGGGCAGTGCGCCGGGCCGCAGTTCCCGCGTTGGGAGAGCTTTGACGCCGGCATCCAGCCGTCCGCGATTGTGAAGGCCGACTTCAATGCGGACGGCAAGCTCGACCTGGCCGTCGCCAACAACTTCTCCAGCGAGGTCTCTCTCCTGCTCGGAGACGGCGACGGGGGCTTCCAGCCGCCCGTTAAATTCTCAATCCCCGCGCACGCGACGGCAATCAGTACGGCCGACTTCAACAACGACGGCAAGGCGGACGTGGCGGTCGCAGGCTTCACGAATACGCAGGGCGACGGCGCCGTCGCCGTCCTGCTCGGCAACGGCGCGGGTAGCTTCGGCGCGCCGACCGGCTTCGCCGTCGGGCGGGGGCCTTCCTCCATCGTCGCGGCGGACTTCAACGGCGACGGCAAGGCTGACCTCGCTGTCGGGATTCAGTCGCCCGACATCGTCACGGTGGTCTTTGGCGACGGGTCTGGCGGCTTCTCCGGGGCGACCACGCTCAACTCGGGCGGCACGCCCCGCGCACTCGCGGCCGCCGACCTCAACGGCGATGGAAAGATAGACATTGCCGCCGCCAACACGGGCTCTAATAACGTCTCGATCTTCCTGAACAACGGCGCGGGCAACTTCAGCGGGCCGACCAACCATGCCGTCGGCCCTGACCCGAGCGCCGTCGCCGTGGGCGACTTCAACAACGACCGCAGGCCCGACCTCGTCGTCGCCAACTCGACGGCGGCCAACATCCCCGGCAGCGTCTCGGTGCTTTTGGGCGACGGGTCGGGCGGCTTCAGCGCGGCGACCAATTACGCCGCGGGGATCGGGCCGCGCGCGGTCGTGGTCGGCGACTTCGACCGCGACGGCAGGGCCGACCTCGCCGTCGCCAACTACTACTCGCACAACGTCTCGATCCTGCTCGGCGACGGCGCGGGTCACTTCACGGTGGCCGCCGGCTACGTCGGGGGGCGGGGGCCGCAGTCACTCGCCGCGGGCGACTTCAACCTCGACGGAAAGATCGACCTCGCTTCGCTGGATCAGGTCAAGCAGGCCGTGGTCGTCCTCGTCGGTAAGGGCGACGGCCGTTTCAGCACGCCGGCCACGTACGTCACCAACAACGCCCCGATGTCGATGGCGATTGGCGACTTTAACGAAGACGGCAAGGCCGACGCGGCCGTGGCTCACTTCAGCTTCAACCCGAGCAAGGTCTCGCTCCACCTCGGCGACGGCAGGGGCGGGCTGCGCCTCACGCAGAGCTTCGACGTGGGCGCCGACCCGCGCTCACTCACCGCCGCGGACTTTAACCGCGACGGCAACCTCGACCTCGCGACGCTCAACACAGGCTCCGGCAACGTCTCCGTCCTGTTGGGGACGGGCACGGGCGGCTTCGCCGCGGCGCGCACTTTCTCTACCGGCACAGACGTTTTCTCGCTCTCGATGCGGCCGGGCGACTTCAACGGCGACGGTCGTGTAGACCTCGCCGTGGCGAACAGCAGCTTTCCGGGGCCGAACGGCACGGTCTCGATTCTGCTCGGCGACGGCGCGGGCAACTTCGGCGCGCCCGCGCAGTTCGCCAGCGGCGGCGCGAACTCCTCTGACGTTGCGCCCGGGGATTTTAACGGCGACGGCAAGACAGACCTGCTGGTCGCTAACGGTGGCACTTCGACGGTCTCGCTGCTCGCGGGCGACGGCGCGGGGGGCTTCGCCGCGCCCGTCAACTTCAACGTCGGTTCGAGCCCGCGCTCCATCGCCGTCGGCGACTTCAACGGCGACTCCAAGCCGGACGCGGCCGTGGCCAACTACGGCACGCAAGGCGGCTCCACGAGCCCCGTCTCGATCCTGCTCGGCGACGGCGCGGGCGGCTTCAACGCTGGCAACAACGTCGCCGCGGGGCCCGAGCTGGGGCAGGTGCTGTCCGCTGACCTGAACGGCGACGGCAAGCTCGACCTGATCACCAAGAGCACCTCGTACGAGATTCTGCTTCTGCAGGGCGACGGCGCGGGCAATTTCAGCCCGGCCCAGACCGTCGCGGTCGACTACGGCACTATCGCGACGGGCGACCTGAACGGCGACGGCGTGCCCGACATCGTAAACTCCGGCGGGAACCAGTTGACCGTGCTGCTCAACGGCTGCGGCGCGGGCGCGCCGAACCCCGTCAACGAGTCGGCCTTCTTCGTCCGCCAGCACTACCTCGACTTCCTCTCGCGCGAGCCCGACGCCTCGGGCTTCAACTTCTGGGTCGCCGAGATAGAGAACTGCGGCGCGGACTCTGCCTGCCGCGAGGTGAAGCGGGTCAACGTCTCGGCGGCGTTCTTCCTCTCCATCGAGCTCCAGCAGACCGGCTACCTCTCGTACCGGACGCACAAGGCCGCCTTCGGCAACCTGCCGGGCAAGCCCGTGCCCATCACGCGCGACGAGATGCTGGAGGACATCCGCGTCATCGGCAACGGGGTCGTCGTCAACGCCGACGGCTGGGAGCAGAAGCTGGAGCAGAACAAGCAGGCGTACTTCGGTCAGTTCGCCGCCTCCGCGCGCTTCACTTCGCTCTACCCGCAGACGCTCACGCCCGAGCAGTTCGTCGACGCGCTGAACGCCAACGCCGGCGGGGCGCTCTCGCAGTCCGAGCGCGACGCGCTGGTCGCCGAGCTGAAGGACGGCGTTAAGACGAGGGCGCAGGCGCTCAGGGCCGTGGTCGAAGACGCGGATTTGGCGAGGGCCGAGTTCAACAAGGCGTTCGTCCTCATGCAGTACTTCGGCTATCTGCGTCGTAACCCGGACGAGCTGCCCGACGCCGACTTCGACGGCTACAACTTCTGGCTGACAAAGCTCAACCAGTTCGGCGGCGACTACATACAAGCCGAGATGGTCAAGGCGTTCATTCAGTCCGACGAGTACGCCCGGCGATTCGGACAGTAGTGTGGCCCTGCCGCGGCCGCCTGCTTGACAACCGTCGAGTTTCTGATAAAACTTCCCCCCGATAATGAACAACTAACGCGGGTGGTTAACTACGACGGCGGATTACTGCCCACGGCTTAGCGAACGATTTGAGAGACGACACAGTACAAACCGAAGTTTCCAGACGGCCAACGCGCTGCCGGTGGGCTCTGTCCGCCGCCGTGGTGTGGCTTCTGGTGTTCGGCTTCTGTGTCATGGGCACCCAGTTCGCCGCGCGCAGCACTCAGTCCTCTCCGCAGCCGGCCGAAGAGGAGACGCACGAAGACCACTCGAAACAGTCTAAGGCAGTCACCTCATCCTGGCGGCGTGCGCCGCAGAACCGCCCGCTGGCGTCGGCGCGTCTCGTCGTGCGGGAGACAAACTCACTGATCAGGGAGCAACGCTTCCGAGTCGCCGAGTATTGGAACGCACACTCGTTCAGACGACGAGGCCCGCCCTCTTCCCTGCCGCTGTCCTAAAACCCCAACGCAGAACTGAGCCCTGCCCGTCCGGGTAGCGCCGCCCGTGGCCGCTTTTCTCAAGCAGCCCGTCGCGGAAGCATGCCGGCATCGCCTTCGCGGCCGACGTGCGCCCGCGAACGGGCGATTGGACTCAGTCTTCTACCAGTCTAATTTGTCCGGCCCCGTCCCGGGGCCTTAGGGGAATCATATTGAATACAAGAGCAGAGGCAGGTCTTTTTTCCAACGTCGGCGCCGACCTCGCGGCCGGGCTGGTCGTGTTTTTCGTCGCCCTTCCGCTCTGTTTGGGCATCGCCCTCGCTTCGGGGGCGCCGCTCTTCTCGGGGCTCATCGCGGGCGTCGTCGGGGGCATAGTCGTCGGGTTCCTGAGCAAGTCGCACCTGAGCGTCAGCGGCCCGGCCGCCGGCCTGACGGCCATCGTCCTGGCGGCCGTCACCGACCTCGGCGCTTTCAACCTCTTCCTGTGCGCCGTCCTGATCGCCGGGGTGCTCCAGCTCGCGCTCGGCTTCCTGAAGGCCGGAACCATCGCCAACTACCTCCCGTCGAACGTCATCGAGGGGATGCTCGCCGGCATCGGCGTCATCATCATCCTGAAGCAGTTGCCGCACGCCGTCGGCTTCGATAAGGACGCGGCGGGCAACTTCTCGTTCCTCGACACGTCGGGCGGGAATACTTTCGCCTCACTGGCCCGGGCGCTCGACTTCTTCACGCCCGGCGCCGTCGTCATCGCCATCGTCGCGATCCTCATCATGAAGGTGTGGGAGAAGGTTCCGGCCCTCAAGAGGATCAAAGTCCTGCCCGGGGCCCTTGTGGCCGTCGTCTGCGGGGTGGTTCTCAACGACCTCTTCGTGGCCGCGGGCTCGGGACTGGCGGTCGGCCAGGAGCACCTCGTCACCCTTCCCGTGAGCGGGAGCGCCGGCGAGTTCCTCGCGCAGTTCAACCTGCCCGACGTTGCCGGCTTTACCAACCAGAAGGTCTGGACGTACGGCCTGACCATCGCCGTCGTCGCCTCCGTCGAGACGCTGCTCTGCATCGAGGCGGTCGACACGCTCGACCCGCACAAGCGCTACACGCCGCCGAACCACGAGCTGAAGGCGCAGGGCGTGGGCAACATCCTGAACGGCCTGCTGGGCGGGCTGCCCATCACGTCGGTCATCGTCCGCTCCTCGGCGAACCTGAACGCGGGCGCGCGCACCAAGCTGTCGAGCGTCGCGCACGGCGTCCTGCTGCTGGTGTGCGCGGCGACAATTCCCTTCCTGCTCAACAAAATCCCGCTGGCCGTGCTGGCCGCCATCCTCATCCTGACGGGCTACAAGCTGGCGAACCCGGCGCTCGTCAGGCGTTGGTTCGGGCACGGCTGGCACCAGTTCGTGCCGTTCGCCGTCACGGTCGTCGGCGTGGTGCTCACGGACTTGCTGGTGGGCGTCGCGCTGGGGCTCGTCGTCAGCGTCGCCTTCATCCTCCGCCAGAACCAGAAGAGCGCCTACTTCTTCCGGCGCGAGAAGTATCAGGAGGGCGACATCATCCACATCCATCTCGCGCAGGAGGTGACGTTCCTCAACAAGGCCGCCATCAAGCTGACGCTTGAGCACCTGCCGCCGGGCGGCTACGTCATCATCGACGCTTCCGAGACCGTCTACATCGACCACGACGTGTCGGAGTTGATTAGGGAGTTCGACCGTGTGAAGGCGCCCGAGCGCGGCATACGGCTTGAGCTGGTCGGCTTCCGCGAGAGGTACAACATCGCGAACACGCTCGACGGCCGGCACGTCGAGATCGAACACACCGACACCCCGGACGCGCCCCGGCGACCAGAGGCGCGTCTGCGTCACGGGCGGCTGATAGAGGACTTAACCAGAGAGAGACTAGGCCAGGAGGGAGCTTAAACGATGAAGACTCATACGAAAGAGACGCAGGCCACGACCACGCCGCAGACGGCCTTGCAGTTCCTGCGCGAAGGCAACTACCGCTTCGTGAACAACCTGAAGGCGCACCGCAACCTGCTCGAACAGGTGAACGAGACGCGCGACGGGCAGTTCCCCATC
The DNA here is from genome assembly GCA_040509515.1 of Pyrinomonadaceae bacterium. Taxonomy (GTDB): domain Bacteria; phylum Acidobacteriota; class Blastocatellia; order Pyrinomonadales; family Pyrinomonadaceae; genus QHXN01. The sequence goes on from JBEVKV010000064.1 coordinate 5,452, forward strand.
GCCGCCATCCTGAGCTGCATCGACAGCCGGACGGGGGCGGAACTCATCTTCGACCAGGGGCTAGGAGACATCTTCAGCATCCGGCTCGCCGGGAACGTCGTCAGCGACGCCGTGCTCGGCAGCATGGAGTTCGCGTGCAAGGTGGCCGGCTCGAAGCTGCTGGTCGTGCTCGGGCACACCCGGTGCGGCGCGATTAAGGGCGCGTGCGACGGGGTGCAGTTGGGCAACCTGACGACGCTGCTCAACATGATTCAGCCGTCGGTCTACCTTGAGAGAACCACACTCGACCGGCGCACGGCGGACAACGCGGAGTTCGTCGAGAAGGTCGCGCGCATCCACGTCAGGCGGAGCGTGGAGAGCGTCATCGAGCGCAGCACCGTGCTCCGCGAGATGGTCGAGCGTGGGGAGGTCGGCCTGATAGGGGCCGTCTACGACGTGGAGACGGGCGCCGTCGAGTTCCTCGAAGACACCTTCATGATGGGCGGCATCAAACACTTCTACCTCGACGTGGCCAGCGGGCATCGCGCCGGATGACCAGCGAAGACATAACCTGGCGTGGCGGGGTGGGCAAGGGCCGCCCCGCCACGCGCCATCCCGGCGGCGGTCGTGGCGTGACCTGCGCTCGCGAGGCGCCCGGTAATTTCATAGAAGGAGAGAGATGACTGCTAAGACCCAACAGGCCGCGTGGAACCTGCGACTGCCGGATGAGCACGCGGAGGATGTTTACGATGACGGCCGTCTACGCGTGGAGCATCATAACTACTACGTGAGCATCGAGGGGCGCATGCTCCGGCTGCCGCTCAAGGAATTTCTCATCCTCTCCCGGCTCGTTCGTAACCCGGAACGTGTCGTCCGCTCGACCGAAATCTGGCAGAACGCATGGGGGAAAGCGACGCCATTTAACGCCGAGAGCCTTCACGTCCACGTACACCGCCTGCGCCGCCGCATCACGCCTTTCAGGTTCAACATCGAGGCCATGAAAGGAATCGGCTACCGGCTCACGGCCCACTCCGTCTGAGATTCCGCCGCGGCCTTCTTACCGAAAAGCTGCCCCCGGACATCTGTTGAGATTGCCCGTCCCCGTTTATATACCCTTCCTCCGCCGTTCCTGCGCCGCACCAAGCTGAGCCAAGATAACGACCTTATCGGGCGTGATAACGTAACCCATCGGGACGCCTCTCACTTCCCGGACTCGCGCGCCTGCCTGACGGCCTTGCGCAGCGCGTGCGTCCTCGTCGTCACGGCCTCGGCCAGTTCCGCCACCAGCCCGGCGTGGTCGGGGGCGTCGAGGTGGTCGGCGTACTCCTCAAGGAAGTCGGCCAGTTCCCGCGCCTTCTGCGCCGCGTCCCTCGCCATAGAGGCGGCCTGCGGCTGCCTCCCCTCGTCCGTCTGTTCCAGCGTGTCACCTGTTACCATTCATCTCCCTGTTCAGCCGTTGATTGATGCGGCGTTGCCGGCCCGCGTTTCACCGATAGTGTTGAAGACGAAGGTCGTGCCCTCGCCCGTGCTACCTGCCTGACCTCCGTACGGGACTGTACAGGCGGGCGGTGGTGTATTTCTTGCGGAGTTCTGGCGAAACGGTGTGTTACCGGGCCGCAGACCGCTCAGAGGCGTGATTGTGCGTAAATGATGCCGGCCTGTAGTGAGCCGCGTGTGACGAGGCCGCCGAGGTCGACGCCCAACTCGACGAGCGCCCGGGCCACCCTTGAGCGGATGCCCGTGAGGACGACCTCCGCGCCGAGCAGCCGCACGGCCTGTGCCGCGCTGATGAGCACGCTCGCGACGTGTGTGTCCACCGTCGGCACGCCCGTGATGTCGATGATGGCGACGCGCGCCCCCTTCGAGACGACGCCTTGCGACACGACGGCGAGAATCTGCTCCGCGCGCTTCGAGTCGATGTTCCCGACCAGCGGCATGATGACGACCGCATCGCTCAGGGGGATGAGCGGGGTGGACAACTCCTCAAGCATGGCCGCCTGCATCCGGATAATCTCTTCCTGAAGGCGCGCCCTGTCCTGTTCCGCGCGCAGCCGCTCCGCGCCCTCCGCCTCCAGCTCCGCGTTGGCGCGCGCCAGTTCAAGCGTCCGCCTCTCGACCCGCGCCTCCAACTCCTCGTGAACTTTGTGGAGGGCTTCCTCGGCCTTGCGGCGCTCGGCGATTTCGTTCTCAAGCTCGGCGTTGGCGCGCCCGAGCAGCTCCGCCTGCCGCCTGACCTCCTGCGTGCTTCTGTAGAGGTCGACGAACACGGACACCTTCGCCCGAAGCACCTCCGGCACGAAGGGCTTGAACATGTAATCGACCGCGCCCGACGAGTAGCCCTTGAACACCTGCGCGTCCGACTGGTTGATGGCCGTGAGGAAGATGATGGGCGTGTGTCTTGACTGCTCCCGCTCCCGCGCCAGCGCCGCCGTCTCGTAGCCGTCGAGCCCGGGCATCTGCACGTCGAGCAGGATGAGCGCGAACTCCTGATCGAGAAGATGCTTCAAAGCCTCCCTGCCGGAATTTGCCCTGACGAGGTTCTGCCCCATGTCGCCGAGGACGGCTTCGAGCGCCATCAGGTTTTGCGGGTGGTCGTCCACCATCAGGATGTTGATTATCTCTTGCGACTGCATCTGCGCACCCGTGCCCGAAATCATAAGTTAACCCGCGCGCCCGAGTCGTGTGGCGCCCCCTTCTCTGAGAACTTAAAGGCTCCGCCCGGCGAGCTTCGCGACGGCCGCGACCATCTCGGCCGGGTCGAGCGGTTTCGACAGGTGCGTCTGGAAGCCCGCCGCGACGGCACGCCGCCTGTCCTCGACGCCGGCGTACGCGGTGAGGGCGACGGCCGGGAGTCGGCCGCCGGAGCCGGCCTCGCGCCGGCGCACTTCGCCGATGAAGGCGTAGCCGTCAACGTCCGGCATGCCGATGTCCGAGACCAGCACGTCCGGCGTCCACCCCTCCAGCGTGTCGAGCGCATCCCGCGCCCGCGCGGCGGTCTTCACTTCGGCCCCCGCCCCCTCCAGCGCGTAGGCGATCAACTCGCGCGTGTCCGTCTCGTCTTCGACGACCAGCACGCGCAGCCCCTTCAACGTCGCCGTGCGTGACGGCGTGCTCGCGCCGCCGCCCGGCGCGTGTTCCGTCTCCGCGCTCGCGGAGTCGGCCGCCGCCAGAGGCAGCCTGACTATGAAAGAGGAGCCGCGCCCCTCCCCCTCGCTGTCCGCGCTGATCGCGCCGCCGTGCAATTCCACGAGGTGGCGCGCGATGGCGAGCCCGAGGCCGAGGCCGCCGTGCCTGCGCGTGGTCGAGCCGTCGGCCTGCCGGAAGCGGTCGAAGACGTGCGACAAAAAGTCCGCGCCGATGCCCTGTCCAGTGTCCTCCACCCTGACCTCCGCGTGTGAGCCCGCGCGGCGGAGAAGCACGCCGACCCGGCCCCCCTCGGGCGTGAACTTGACGGCGTTCGACAGCAGGTTCCAAGCGACCTGCTGCAACCGGACGGCGTCGCCGAGGAGCGGGACGCCGAGCGGTTCCAGCTCTACTTCGAGCCGAATTTTCCTCGCGCTCGCCGCCGGACGCACCGACTCCACGGCGGCCTCGATGACCCGGCCCAGCTCGACGGGTCGCGTGTCCAGACGGAGCTTGCCGGTGACGATGCGCGACACGTCGAGCAGGTCGTCGATGAGCTGCGACTGCGCCTTCGCGTTGCGCTCGATGGTCTCCAGAGCGCCCCCGACCGTCCCTTCGGGGAGGCTGCCGGCGCGCAGCAGACGCGCCCAACCGAGGATGGCCGTGAGCGGCGTTCTTAGCTCGTGCGAGAGCGTGGCGAGGAACTCGTCTTTCGCGCGGTTGGCGGCCTCGGCCTCGGCGCGCGCGGCCTGCTCGCGCACGAGCAGGCGGGCGCGCTCCTGCTCGGCCTGCTTGCGCTCGGCGACCTCCTGTTGCAGCTCCGCGGCGTGGCGCTGCGCCTCTGTGTAGAGCCGCGCGTTCTCGTAGGCCACGGCGGCCTGCGCCGTCAGGGTCGCCGCCAGCCGCTCGTCCGCCTCGCTGAACTGCTCGGCGTCGAGCTTGTCGGTCAGGTAGAGCCAGCCGGAGCCGCCCGACGGCGAGAGAATCGGAGCGCCGAGGAATGACGTGGCCGGCGTCCCGCGCCACGGGTCGCCTGCCGACCGCTCGCCGTCCGTCAGGCAGAGCCGCACGGGTTGCCGCCCGGCGATCAGCGGGCCGAGAAGCATGTTCCCCGTTTCGAGGACGCCGCCCTCGGCGGCCGCGTCGTGGCCGCTGACGTGCGAGTGACGGAGCGTCCGGCCGTCCTCTTCAAACATGCCGACGGCGGCCTGCCGCGCCCCGACGATTTCGCGCGCCGCGTGGCAGAACTTCCGGAGCACCTGTTCGGGGTCGCGCTCGGCGGCGAGGCGCTGCCCCAGCTCGATGAGCATCGAGAGCCGCCGGAGGTTGGCGTCCTCCAGCTCGACGTTCTTCTCGCGCAGCAGCGCGGCCTGCCGCTTGACCTCCTCGGTCTTCTTGAACAACTCGACGAAGACCGCCACCTTCGACCTGAGGATGGCGGGCTCCACCGGCTTGAGGATGTAGTCCACCGCGCCGAGCGAGTAGCCCTTCGAGAGGAGCGCGCCGCCCGCGTTGTCGGCCGTGAGGAAGATGATGGGGATGTCGCGCGAGCGCTCGCGCCCGCGGATGAGCGCCGCCGTCTCAAGGCCGTCGATGCCCGGCATGTACACGTCGAGCAGGATGACGGCCGCGTCGTGGTCGAGCAGGTAGCGCAGCGCCTCGTCGCCGGAGGAGGCGCGCACGAGGTTGCGGTCGGGGGCGGCGAGACTGGCCTCCAGCGCGAGCAGGTTGCCCTCGTTGTCGTCGACGAGCAGGATGTTGATGTCCGGCGACCCGGCTTCTGCCATGTGCTTCACCTCGCGGCCTCGCGGCCGAGGCCGTTCAGGAAGGGCGCTATCTCTGGGAGCGGCAGGACGCGGTCGACGTTCGCGGCCTCGATGGCGGCCCGCGGCATCTCGGGCGCGCGCGCCGTCGAAGGGTCTTGCACGACGGCGACGCCCCCCGCCGCCTTGATTCTCGCCAGTCCCCGCGCGCCGTCGCCGTTGGCTCCCGTCAGGACGACGCCGACGACGCCCGCGCCGTAGGCGTCGGCCGCCGACTCGAAGAGCACGTCGATGGAGGGGCGCGCGAAGTAGACGGGCGCTTCGGTGGAGAGGGCGAAGTGGCCCCGCTCGACGAGCAGGTGATAATCGCGCGGCGCGAGGTAGACGCCTCCGGCCATAATGGGCTCCTTGTCCTCGGGCTCCGACACGTTCCGGCGGCAGTAGCGCCGCAGGTACTTGCACAACTCGCTGCCGGGCTCCTTGCTGCGGTGCTGTAGGAGGACGACCGGCCACGGGAAGTCCTCCGCGAGCGCGGGCAGCAGAACCTGCATGGCCGCCAGTCCACCCGTGGAGGTTCCGACGACGACGACCCTCTCCCCGGACATCGCTACCTCACCTTTCGGTACAGCCTGTTCTCCGCGTCCAGCTCGTCGTAGTGGGCCTCGCGCGGCGTGAAGCGGAGCGACTCCTTGTTCCCCACGCCGAAGACCCCGAACATGACGAGGCTGTCATAAATCAGGTTGTGCACGCGCCTCTGGAGCGTCTTGTTGAAGTAGATCATCACGTTGCGGCACAGGATGACGTGGAACTCGTTGAATGAGCCGTCGGTGACGAGGTTGTGCTCAGAGAAGACGAGGTTCTCCCTGAGCGACGGCTTGAAGATGACGTGCTCGTACTGCGCCGTGTAGTAATCGGAGAAGAAGCCACGGCCGCCCGCCTTCATGTAGTTGCCCGTGTACTCCTGCATCGCGGCCAGCGGGAAGATGCCCTCCCGGGCCTTCCTCAAGACCACCGGGTTCATGTCGGTGGCGTAGATGCGGCAGCGCGGGTACAGTCCCTCCTCCTGAAGCAGGATGGCCATCGAGTAGACCTCCTCACCCGTGGAACACCCGGCGTGCCAGACGCGGACGAAAGGGTACGTGCGCAGCAGCGGGACGACCTTCGTCCGGAAAGCGAGGTAGAAGGACGGGTCGCGGAACATCGCCGTGACGTTGATGGAGAGCGTGTGCAGGAAACGTTCGAGGCACGCCGGGTCGTGCAGGAGCTTGGCCTGCAGGCCCGAAACGGTCTCGACGCCCTCCCGCTGCATGCTCTCGCGTATCCGCCGCCTGAGCGACGCCGGGGCGTAGTCGCGGAAGTCCGCCCCGTAGTAGCGGAAGACCCCTTCGAGGAGCAGCCCGACCTCGATGTCTTCGAGCTGCTCCTCCTCGCCTCGCGGCCGGCTCTCAGCCACGCGCGCCCTCCTGCCGGTAGAGCCAGACGCGCAGCAGCGACAGGAGCTGGTCGATGTCGAGCGGCTTCGAGATGTAGTCCGAAGCCCCGGCCTCGATGCAGCGGTCGCGGTCGGCCTTCATCGCCTTGGCGGTGAGCGCGATGATGGGGAGCGAACGGTACTGCGGCATCTCGCGGATGGCGGCCGTCGTCTCGTAGCCGTCCATGCCGGGCATCATGATGTCCATCAGGATGGCCTGAATGCCGGGCGTCCGCTGCAAGACCTCGATGGCCTCGCGGCCGTTCTCGGCGTGGACGACGACCATGTTCTGGCTCTCCAGCGCGCTCGTCAGGGCGAAGATGTTGCGCACGTCGTCGTCGACGACGAGCACCTTCTTGCCCGCGAGCACGGGGTCGCGGCGGTGCATCTGCTCAAGCACGCGCCGCTTCGGCTCGGGCAGGTTCGCCTCGACGCGGTGGAGGAAGAGGGTCGTCTCGGCCAGCAGGCGTTCGGGCGAGCTGACCTCCTTGACGATGATGGCGTCGGCCACCTTCCGCAACTGCGTCTCCTCCTTCTCGGTCAGCTCCTTGCCCGTGTAGACGATGATGGGCAGCTCCGTTTGGCCCAGCTCGTTCTGGATGCGCTCGATCAGCTCGAAGCCGGTCATGTCGGGGAGCTTGAGGTCGAGCACCATGCAGTCGAACTGCTCCGCGCCGAGCGCCGCAAGCGCCTCTTCGCCGGAGGCGACCGCCGTCGTCACCACGTCGCCGTTGCCGATCAGCTCGACGATGCTCATGCGCTGCACGTCGTCGTCCTCGACGACGAGGAGGTGCTTGACGCCGCGCTGGACGAAGGCCGCGATGTCGTCGAAGGCTTCGCCCAGTTGCTCGCGGCTGACCGGCTTCTGGAGCTGGGTGATGGCGCCCATCTTGATGGCGCGCTGCCGCTGCTCGTCGCCCGACGAGATGATGTGGACGGGGATGTGGCTCGTGTCGGCGTCGTGCTTCAGGCGGTCGAGCACCGTCCAGCCGTCGCGGTCGGGCAGCATGATGTCGAGCGTGATGGCGTCCGGCCTGTACTTGCGCGCGAGCGCGAGCGCCACGTCGCCGCGCGTCGCCACCAGCCCCTTGAACCCCTTCTCGTGCGCGAGGTCGAGAAGTATCTGCGCGAAGCCCGCGTCGTCCTCGACGATGAGCAGCACGCGCTCGCCGGGCTGGATGTTGCTCCGGTCGTCGCTGATGGATTCGACCGCGTCGGCCGGGTCGAACGCCGACACCGGCGCGACTGAGCCGTCGCCGCCGTCGGCTCCCGCCCCGCGTAAGCCGACGCCCGCGCCGACGCTTCCGCCGCCCCCGTTCCCGAAGCCGCCGTTGCCGCCCCGCAGAGCGCCGCCGCCCCCGTCGCCCGCGCCGCCGCCCGGCCTGCCGGGGGACGGAGCCCTGTATGTGCGCGGCAGGTAGAGCGTGAAGGTGCTGCCCTTGTCCGGCTCGCTCTGGACGCGAATCTCGCCGCCGAGCAGCCGCGCGATCTCGCGGCTGATGGAGAGCCCGAGCCCCGTGCCGCCGTACTTGCGGCTGGTCGTCCCGTCGGCCTGCTGGAACGCCTCGAAGATGATCTTCTGCTTGTCGGTGGGGATGCCGATGCCGGTGTCCGTGACCTCGAAGGCGATGACGGTGTCGGCGCGGTTCAGCCCCTCGTGCATGAAGTTCGTCTTCTTGTCCGAGACCCCGATGCGGAGCGAGACGCGCCCCTCCTCGGTGAACTTGATGGCATTCGAGAGCAGGTTCTTCAGTATCTGCTGCAAGCGCTTCTCGTCCGTGTGGATGGAGGCGGGCAGCCCCGGCACCGTCTCGACCGAGAAGTCCAGCCCCTTGTCCTGCGCCACCTGCTGGAAGCTCCGGCCGAGCGCCGCCGTCACGTCATCGAAGGCCACCTCGCCCGCCTCGACCGTCATCATCCCGGACTCGATCTTCGAGAGGTCGAGGATGTCGTTGATGAGCGAGAGCAGGTCGGCGCCCGAGGAGTGGATGGTCTCGGCGAACTGCACCTGCTTGGGCGTCAGCGTCGTCTCGTTGTTCTCGGCGAGCTGGCGCGAGAGGATGAGCATCGAGTTGAGCGGCGTGCGCAGCTCGTGCGACATGTTGGCGAGGAACTCGGACTTGTACTTGGAGGTCAGCGCCAACTGCTCGGCCTTCTCCTCCATGGCCCAGCGGGCCTCCTCGACCTCGCGATTCTTGGCCTCGACCTCCGCCTTCTGCTTGGCGAGCAGCGAAGCCTTCTCCTGCAGCTCCTCGTTCGTCTGCTGCAACTCCTCCTGCTGACTCTTCAAAAGCTCTTCGGACTCGCGCAGCGACTCGGCCTGCTGCTCCAGCCGCTCGTTGGTCTTCTTCAGCTCGTCCTGCTGGCTCTGGAGTTCGGTCGCCAGCGACTGCGACTGCTGGAGCAAGTCCTCGGTGCGCGAGTTGGCCTCAATGGTGTTGAGCACGATGCCGATGCTCTCGGTGAGCTGGTCGAGGAAGGTGATGTGCGCCTCGTTGAAGCGGTTGAAGGAGGCCAGCTCGATGACCGCCTTGACCTCGCCCTCGAACAGCACCGGCAGCACGACGATGTTGAGCGGCGTCGCCTCGCCGAGCCCCGAGCCGATGCGGACGTAGTCCGAGGGGACGTTGGTGAGCAGGATGCGCTGCTTCTCCAAGACCGACTGGCCGACGAGGCCCTGACCGGGGCGGAACTCGTTGGCGATGTTCTTGCGCTCGTTGTAGGCGTAACCGCTCAGCAGCCTCATCAGCGGCTGGCCGTTGTTCGAGGCGTTGACGTAGAAGACGCCCTGCTGCGCGTCCACGAGCGGGGCGAGGTCGGAGAGAACCATCTGCGCGACCGTGGTCAAGTCCCTCTGCCCCTGAAGCATCCGCGTGAAGCGCGCGAGGTTCGTCTTGAGCCAGTCCTGCTCGGTGTTCTTCTGCGTCGTCTCGCGCAGGTTGAGAATCATCTCGTTGATGTTGTCCTTGAGCGCGGCCAGTTCGCCCTGCGCCTCGACGGCGATGGAGCGCGAGAGGTCGCCCTTCGTCACCGCGGTCGAGACCTCGGCGATGGCGCGCACCTGCGTCGTCAGGTTCGCCGCCAGCCCGTTGACGTTGTCGGTCAGGTCACGCCACGTCCCGGCCGCGCCGGGCACGTTCGCCTGCCCGCCGAGCTTGCCCTCGACGCCCACCTCGCGCGCCACCGTCGTCACCTGATCGGCGAAGGTGGCGAGCGTGTCGGTCATGCTGTTGATGGTGTTGGCCAGTTCGGCGATCTCGCCCTTCGCCTCGACCGTCAGCTTGCGCCCGAGGTCGCCGTTGGCGACGGCCGTCACGACCGTCGCGATGCCGCGCACCTGACCCGTCAGGTTGCCGGCCATGAAGTTCACGTTGTCGGTCAAGTCCTTCCACGTCCCCGCGACGCCGCGCACTTCGGCCTGCCCGCCGAGCTTGCCTTCCGTGCCCACCTCGCGCGCCACGCGCGTCACCTCCGAGGCAAAGCCGTTCAACTGATCGACCATCGTGTTGATGGTGTTCTTCAATTCGAGCAGTTCGCCCTTCACGTCCACCGTAATCTTCTTCGACAAATCGCCGTTCGCCACGGCGGTGGTGACCATCGCGATGTTTCTCACCTGCCCGGTCAGATTCCCGGCCATGAAGTTGACGTTGTCGGTCAGGTCTTTCCAAGTGCCGGAGACGCCGCGCACTTCGGCCTGACCGCCGAGCCTGCCCTCGGTGCCCACCTCGCGCGCCACGCGTGTGACTTCGGCCGCGAAAGAGTTGAGCTGGTCGACCATCGTGTTGACGGTGTTCTTCAGTTCGAGGACTTCGCCCCTGACATCCACCGTAATCTTCTTGGAGAGGTCGCCGTTCGCGACCGCCGTCGTCACCAGCGCGATGTTTCTCACCTGCGCCGTCAGGTTGCCGGCGAGGCCGTTCACGTTGTCGGTCAAGTCCTTCCAAGTGCCCGACACGCCCTCGACCTTCGCCTGCCCGCCGAGCTTGCCCTCGGTGCCGACCTCCCTCGCCACGCGCGTCACCTCCGCGGCAAAGGAATTGAGCTGGTCGACCATCGTGTTCACGGTGTTCTTCAATTCGAGCAGCTCGCCCTTCACGTCCACCGTAATCTTCTTCGACAAATCGCCGTTGGCGACCGCCGTCGTTACCTCGGCGATGTTGCGCACCTGACTCGTCAGGTTCCCCGCCAGCACGTTCACGTTGTCGGTCAAATCCTTCCAAGTGCCGGAGACGCCGCGCACCTCGGCCTGCCCGCCGAGCTTGCCTTCGGTGCCCACCTCGCGCGCCACACGCGTCACCTCCGAGGCGAACGAACTCAACTGATCGACCATCGTGTTGATGGTGTCCTTTAACTCAAGAATCTCGCCTCGCGCGCTGACGGTGATCTTCTGCGAGAGGTCGCCGTTGGCGACCGCCGTCGTCACGAGCGCGATGTTGCGCACCTGACTCGTCAGGTTGCCGGCCATGAAGTTGACGTTGTCGGTCAGGTCTTTCCAAGTGCCGGCGACGTTCGGCACGTCGGCCTGACCGCCGAGGATGCCTTCGATGCCGACCTCGCGCGCCACGGTTGTCACCTGCTGCGCGAAGATGCCGAGCGTGTCGGTCATGCTGTTGATGGTGTCGGCCAGTTCGGCGATCTCGCCCTTCGCCTCGACGACGAGCTTCTGCGTCAGGTCGCCGTTGGCGACGGCCGTCACGACCTTGGCTATGCCGCGCACCTGCGTCGTCAGGTTCGACGCCATGAAGTTGACGTTATCCGTCAGCCCCTTCCAAGTGCCGGAGACGCCGCGCACCTCGGCCTGCCCGCCGAGCTTGCCCTCGGTGCCCACCTCGCGCGCCACGCGCGTGACTTCGGCCGCGAACGAGTTCAACTGATCGACCATCTGGTTGATGACGTTTTTAATCTGGAGGATTTCGCCCCGCACGTCGACCGTAATCTTCTGCCCGAGGTCGCCGTTGGCGATGGCCGTCGCCACCTTCGACACGTCGCGCAACTGGACGGTCAGGTTGCCGGCCATCGAGTTGACGTTGTCAGTCAGGTCTTTCCAAGTGCCGGAGACGCCCCTCACCTCTGCCTGAACCCCGAGCTTGCCTTCGGTACCGACCTCGCGCGCCACGCGCGTCACCTCCGAGGCGAACGAACTCAACTGGTCGACCATCGTGTTGATGGTGTTCTTCAACTCAAGAATCTCGCCACGGGCGTCGACCGTAATCTTCTGCGAGAGGTCGCCTTTGGCGACGGCCGTCGTCACCAGCGCGATGTTACGCACCTGACTCGTCAGGTTCCCCGCCATCGAGTTGACGCTGTCGGTCAAATCCTTCCAGGTGCCGGAGACGCCGCGCACCTCGGCCTGCCCGCCGAGCTTGCCCTCGGTGCCGACCTCCCTCGCCACGCGCGTCACCTCCGAGGCGAAGGAGTTGAGCTGTCCCACCATGCCGTTGACGAGTTTGACCGAGCGCAGGAACTCGCCCTTCAGAGGTCTGCCGTCCACTTCGAGCGTCATGGTCTGCGACAGGTCGCCGTTGGCGACGGCCCCGATGACGCGCACGATCTCGCTGGTCGGGCGAGCCATGTCGTCGATGAGCGTGTTGACCGAGTCGGCCAGCTCCTCCCACGCCCCGCCCGCGGTCGGCATCGAGGCGCGCTGCGTGATCTTCCCTTCCTTGCCGACCACGCGGCTGACGCGCGCCAGCTCCTTCGCCATCTTCTCGTTCAACTCGATGACGTCGTTGAAAGTGTCGGCTATCTTCCCGGCCACCCCGGTCCACTCCGTGGGCAGGCGGGCGCTGAAATCGCCCCGCTTGAAGGACATGAGCGCGCTCAGCAGTTGCTTCGTGTCGAGTGAATCTGTCGGCACCTGTTGATTTGACATGCTTCCTCTTAAGTAGTCACCTTCCTGAAACCGGAAGGGGCATAGAAATCCCGACCGGGCGCGGAGGTTCGTCGGACGCGACTCCCCGCTTCCACCAATTAGTCCGCAACGACCTTAAACGGGAAGTGAAGATAGAGGGATGAGCGGACGCAAAGACTGAATGCGGCTACTACGTTTATCTCACTCCCGCCTCCTCGTCGTTATAGACACACGTAGCTATCCTGTGCGCTGACCGGGGGACGGCTCCTCGTGGATGAGATTACGCGCGTAACCACTATCATCCGTATCATACACGGCGGCCACAACAATTTTCAAAACACCGCCGGGCCGTCCGCCTCTCCGCCTACTCGTCGTGCAGCTCGAAATACTCTGTGCCGTTACTGGCCGGCAACTGACGGCCTTCACACGGTTCACGTCAGCCGCGCCTTCGGCTTCTCGCCTTAACGAACCTCAGGGGCTTGCCGTGCTCGAACATGATTTATATAACTTCTACGGTAAAAAGCAGGTGCCGGCCGGCAGCATGGAGGCGCCCGCAACGCCCCAATGCCGCCGGCCGGCAACCGCCAACGTTAATCCGTCTTCCGCCTTGCGCTACGGACGGCCGAAGATGCCGCCGAGGATGTTCCCGAGGCTGCCGCCGTTGTTCCTGCGGTAGCCGCCGTTGTCACCGGCGTACTGCCGGAATCCCTGGTCGTAGCCCTGCAAGAAGCCTTCGCGGAACGCCTGCGAAGAGGCTTCCTTGTAGAAGTGAGACCTCTGCGGGTTGTAGCTCTGCCCGCGCTGCGCGTCGCTCGCGCCCGTGTTCAGGCCGTTCTGGTAGCCCTGATTCATGGCCGCCTGATTGTAGCCGCCGTTGTTGCCGTACCCGCCGTTACGGCCGTAGGTGCCGTACCCGCCGTTACGCTGCTGCTGCTGCTGCTGCTGGATGATGTAGGCGTCGCGCTGGTCGTAATCGCCGTCGCCGTCACGGTCGCGCGGGTCGCGATTGTTGTAACCGCCGTAGCCGCCGTTGCGGCGCTGCGAACGCTGCTGTTGCCGGATGCGCTCGTCGCGCCGGTCGTAGTCGCCGTCGCCGTCGCGGTCTCGCCGCACTCGGCGATCCTGACGGGCGCGCCCTTCGGGGTACTGCCGGTACTGAGCCTGCGCCGTGGCGCTCGTGGCCAGGAAGGCGCCCGCCACCATCAGGAACGTAATGAGTGCACCGCCGATACGATTCATAGACTTCTTCATGTTTGTGCTTATCCTCCGTGGCCTGCTCGTATCGCAACCCTTATGCCACCTCGTGTTGAAGGGCAATGCCTGATTACGGCCGTATAAATGAGGTGGCAGAATCATCCTGCATCACCATTTCGTGTGGCCGCCGCGCAGATGAGTCAAGTTTTCGGCCGCGGCGTAAATGATGCACCCCTGTCCGATTTTCCAAACGACGACGCCTCCCTCACGCGCCATGCGCCGGGGCTCACACCCGGCCCTTGCAGCATTCTTCGGTTAAAAACGAATCATCGCTTAAACATCTCGGCCCGGCATGCCAGTTGCGCTTTAGCCGGCACGGATCATCCTGTCGAACTCTCTCCGACGGTATGGCGGTATCCGTCACGCGCTAACGCCGTGACTTTATATTTCGTACTTGAAGGGAAAGGTCGAGACTATGAAAAAGGTTCTTCTAATGTGCGCGCTCTGCATGACATTCGGGCTGTCGGCAGAGGCGCTCGGGCAAAGGCGCAACAACGAAATCAGGCGCGGCGTCCGCACGGGTCAACTCACCCGCGACGAGGCGCGTCGGTTGCGACAGAACCGTCGGCAGATACGTCAGGAGCGGCGCACCTACCGCTCCGACGGCACGTACACGCGCGACGAGCGCCGCGATGTACGCAGGGACAGGCGCGAGCTGGGCCGTAACATCCGCCGCGAGCGCCGCGACGACGACCGCCGCGACCGCAGACGCGGCAACGGCTACTACCGCCGCGGGGCGGGCTCGCCGAATCACCCCGTCTTCGGTAGTCGCAACCGCCGCGGCCGCCGCTACTAATTCGCAGGGGACAACTGAGGAGTGAGGACTATGAATTCAATGAAGAGGCTCAGGCCGCTCTCGGTCGTGCTGGCCGTCTTTCTCCTGCTGGGGATGATGGTCGATCCCGCTTCGGCGCAGAGGCGTCGCCGCAACCCACAGGCCGGCAAGGCGAAGGCCGCCAAGCGCATCGGCATCGGCACGGCCGCGGGCGCGGGCGTCGGCGCACTCATCAATGGTAAGAAGGGCGCGCTCATCGGTGCCGGGGTGGGCGCGGCCGGCGGCACGGGCTACCACTACCACAAGAAGCGGCAGTACAGACGCCGCCACCGGAACCGCTAAGCAACACCCGGGAACGGCTCGGAGGGCTCGA
>JBEVKV010000065.1:0-3653 GCA_040509515.1 Pyrinomonadaceae bacterium
ACCGTTCGCGGTCGGGCTCTTACACGCCCGGCTGCCGGGCGACACGGACGCGGCCGTCGCCTAGTCTTCGCCGAAGCGGCGGCGGTATTCGGCCGAAGAGATGAATGCCTTGACCATCTCGGCCGCGACATAGTTGCCGCCGAACTCTTCGAGCTTCGCGAGCCAGAAGTCGTAGCCCGACAGGTCGCCGTCCGGCGGGTCGTCGGGGCTGCGCTGCAAGTAGCCGAAGTACTGCATCAGCACGAAGGCGCGGTTGAACTCCTTCGCGGCGAGCGTCTGGTTCTCGACGACCTTGCGGAGCACGGTGGCGCGCGTCTCAGTCCCGCCCGCGAGCCCGCCGACGAGCGCGTCGCGCTCGGCCTGCGACGGCTGCAAGCCCGCGTTAGCGAACAGCGCGTCCACGTACTCGGCGTCGGTCTTCGCGTCGTAGAGCGCGCGGAAGTCTTCGCGCTGCACCCACGACTCGACGAAGGCGGCCTTGTTCGACGCGAGCCTCTGCTGCCAGCCGTCGGTGTTGACGACGACGCCCTGTCCGACGACCACCGTGTCCGGCGAGAACTCGCGCAGCGCCGGCGTCCGCGCGAACCACGCGCGGGAGAGCCGGTGGCCGAGGAAGCCCGTTTCCTGAAACTCAATCGACAGGAAGAAGGCCCCCGAGACGTTGACGCGCTTGACCTCGCGGCACTGCGCGTCGGCTCCGCACGACTCGATCTCGTTCGTCCAGAACTGGAGACCCGCGTCATCGGGCGCGCGGTTGAGAAAGTCGCGGTACTGCTGGCGCACGAACTTGCGCGAGTCCTCAATCGGGTTCGGCAGCGCGGCGACGCCGGCCGTCGCGGCGGCTTCGGAAGCGTCGTAAAGCGCCTCGGCCGGCGCGGCGTTCGAGGCGAAGCTCGAAGGGTTGTCGATGCGCGCGACGAAGGCGTCGGCGTTGGTCACGTTGGGTTCGGTGGTGTAGGTCGTCTTGAGGGCGTTGACGGTCGTCGGAAAGTTGGGCGAGAAGGTGTAGCCGCCGGCGACGTAGGCGTTGCCCCTCGCGTCGAGCGCGATGTGGTTGGCCGCGTCGCCGCCCTCGCCGCCGAGGTACGTGAAGTAGACGAGCGCCGTGCCCGCCGCGTTGAGCTTGGCGGCGAAGGCGTCGCCGCCCGGCGCCGAGAAAGCGTCGCTCACGCCGCCGATGGCAGACTGAAACGCGCCCGCCGTGATCGGCAAATCGGTCGAGCGCGTCTCGCCCGTGACGTACGCGTTGCCGACCGCGTCCACCGCGATGTCCCAGCCCACGTCCATCGCGCTGCCGCCGACGAGCGTCGAGTAGACGAGCGCGCCCGCGCCCGACTTTTTCAGGTCGAGCTTGGTGACGAAGAAGTCGCGGTCGCCAGCCGGCTTCGACTGCAAGGCGCTTTTCGTCACGGGGAAGTCGGGCGAGGTCGTGTAGCCGGTCAGGTAGATGCTTTCGTCCCGGCCCATCGTCAGGCCGATGCCGCGGTCTTCGCCCTGCCCGCCGAAGAAGGTCGAGTAGGCGAGGTCGGCCGCCCCCTTCCCTTCCGGCTTCAGCCTCGTGATGAAGAGGTCATCGCCCGTAGACTTCGCCGGCTGAATCGCGCCCGCCGTCACGGGGAAGTTGGCCGAGTTCGTGCGCCCCGTCAGGTAGAGCGCACCGCCCGCGTCGAGCCCGAGGCCGAAGCCGCCGAACTCGCCGCCGCTCCCGCCGAGGTATGTCGAATAGAGCAGGCTGGCGGGGCCGTTGGCCGCCGACGGGTTGAACTTCGCGACGAAGTTGTCGCCGTCGCCTCCGGCGTAAGTGGTCTGGAACGCGCCGGCCGTCGTCGGCATGTTCTGCGAGTAGGTGTGGCCGGCGACGTAGACGTTCCCCGCGGGGTCGACCGCGACGCCCTTGCAGCCGTCGCTAAAAAGACCTCCGAGGTAAGACGAGTAGAGCAGCGCGTTCCCCGACGGGCTGAGCTTGAACACGATGCCGTCGTCGGCCCCGGCGCGTTGCGTCTGGAAGGCGTTGGCGGTGACGGGAAAGTCGGTCGAGTCTGTGCCGCCGGCCACGTAGATGTTGCCCGCGCCGTCGAGCGCAATCCCGAGCGGGTGCTCGTTGCCCGCGCCGCCGACGTAGGTCGAGAAGACGACGCCCGCCGCGCCCGTCGCCTTCGGGTTGATCTTCATCACGAACACTTCCCAACTCGAAGACGCGCGCGTGGGCTGGTATGTGCCGGCCGTCGTGGGAAAGTCGGTCGAGGTGGTGAACCCGGTGTAGTAGATGTCGCCCGCGGCATCGACGGCGATGCCGCCGCCACCCTCGAAGCCCGCGCCGCCCACGTAGGTCGAATAACTCAGAACGGGGTCGATGACGAGCGGCAGGGACTTGTCGTAGTCGCCCAGACGGACGCCGACCGTCGCGCCGCCGAGCCGCACGTAGTTCGCCGTGACCTCGCGCCGAACGCCTCCGATCGACTGGTATGCGAAGGGCTTGTGCTGTCGCACCTCGCGGCCGCCGACGGTGAGCAGCAGGTCGCCCGTCTCGCGCTCAATCGCAAGCCGCTCGGCCCCCGTGAACTGCACGCGAACGCGCGAAGCGTCCGCGCCCGGCGCGAGGTGAAAGTCGTATTCAAGCTCGCGCTGCCTGCCGTAATAGACCACGTCGACGCCCGGGTAGACGGACGCGTAGCGCACGCCCCCGAACGTCGGAACGTCCACGATCCGCCGGGGCGAGTCGCCGCCCCTGAAGTAGTTGACGGGGCTTAAGCGCCGGCCTTCGCCAATCGGCGCGGCGTCGCCGTTGGCGCCGACGAGCTTCATGCCGAGGACGCCGCGGCGCTGAGCAAAGTCGCGCCCGCCGTTCTTCGCGCGCCGATTATCTTTGAGGGCGAAGACGGCCCCGGTCGGCGAGAGGAGCACGTCGTAGCCCGCGCCGCGCGAGAGGAAGTCGAAGCGGCGGTCGGCCTGTCCACGGTTCGACTCGAACTGGAGCGGCAGCTTTTCGTAGACCTCCTCGAAACGTGCGCGGGCGGCGTCCGTGTCGGGCGTCGGGACTGCGCTCGTGGGTCGCGGACGCGCGGCGGTCGCGGCTGAGCCCACGCTTAAAACGTCGGGCAGGTTCGAGGCCGGCAGCGCGGCGGCAAGGAATGCGAGCAACAGTCTCAAGGCGAGACGCGGCCGTGTGAGTTTGGTTCCGGGCATAAATATTTCCTGAATTTGTATGGGAAGGAGAGAAAGTATTTTCGGCAACCGTCGGGAGTTTAAGATAGCAGAGAAAACCTCGCCCGGCCAGTGACTCGAAACACCACGGCCGCTTCCAAAAAGAGGCTCAGTAAGGCAGCACCATCCGCTTCACTTTGCCCTCGGCGATGAGGCGGTCGATGACTTTGTCGGTGCCGCGCACGACGGCCTTGAGCCGCTCGTAACCTCCGGCGTCGAGCATCAGCATCACGCCGCCCTTCGACGCGCTCGACGGGTCTGAGGCGTAGACCTGTATGTGCGCGTCGCCCTCCGGGCTCATCACGAAGGTGAACTGAAGGTTGCCGAGGAGCGTCTCCACGGCGCCGAGGTCGATCTGGACTGGTGCATCAGGCATGAGTCTTCCTCCCGCCGCGATTCTATCCGAACAAGACCCGCGGGTCACGGCACCTTAACTTAAAAGGAGCGGG
>JBEVKV010000066.1:0-4916 GCA_040509515.1 Pyrinomonadaceae bacterium
TTGCCTTCTGCCCTTTGCCTTTTGCCTTCGGCAGTCGAGTTCGCAGAACGAGACGGCCGGGCTGCACCGTTGGGGCGCGGTGACGCTGTTCCACGGTCTGCCGTCCGATCAAGTGCGCGCGGTGGCGCAGGACGCCGGCGGGCAGATGTGGTTCGGCACCGACGCGGGGCTCGCGCGCTACGACGGCCGCCGCGTGCAGTCCGTGTCGGCCGAGGGGCTGGCGGGGCCGCGCGTGCGCGCGCTCGCGGCCGACGCCTCGGGCGCGCTGTGGGTCGGCGGCGACGCCGGCGCGTTCGTGCGCGCCCCCGGCTCCGAAGCCTTCAAGCGCGTGGAAGAGACGCGCGGCAAGAGCGTGATGGCCGTCCACGCTCCCTCCGCGGGGCGGGCGCTGCTGGCGACGGCCGACGGGCTCATCTTCGACTGCCGTCTCACGCCCGAGGGCGCGCTCGCGGTCACGCGGCTCGGCGAGCGCCTGACGGTCGCGGCGAACAAGGCGCTGCCGGTCGAGCTGACGAGCCTCGCGCTCGAAGGCGAGAGCGTCGTCGTCGGCACGCGCGGCCGCGGGCTGATGACCATCGAGCCCGGCGGCGAGGCGAAGGAGGTCGCGGGGCGGCCGCGCACCTTCTACGTCGAGACGCTGGCGCGCGACTCGGCCGGCGCGCTCTACATGGGCGCTCAGACCTCGGCTTCGGACAGCGGCATTCTCAAGATCGAAGAGGGCAGACTCGCGCGTCCCTCGAAGGTCGCGGGCGCGGCGACGGGGACGGTGACGGCGCTCGCCTCCGACCCGACCTCCGGCGACCTCTACGCGGCGACCGACGGGCGCGGCGTCTTCCGCCTGTCGGCGGGCCGAGTCGCCGAGCGCTTCACGTTCGCGGGGACGGCGGGCGCGCTGCGCTCGGACAGAGTCAACGCCGTCTACGTCGACCGCGAGGGCGTCGTCTGGTTCGGCACGCCGCGCGGCGTCTGCCGCTACGACCCGCGCGGCGTGCGCGTCGAACAACTCTCGACGGGCGAGACCGAGTCGAACTTCGTCCGCTCCGTCTATCGCACGTCGCGCGGCCGGCTGCTCGTCGGCACGAACCGCGGACTCTTCGCGCGCGAAGAGTCTTCGGGCGCGTGGCGCGAGGTTCCTGAGGTCTCGGGCAAGACCGTCTACGCGGTCGCCGAAGACCGGCGCGGCCTGCTCCTCGTCGGCACGGGCGCGGGTCTCTTCGTCGGACTCCAGACCGAAGGGCTCAGGGCGCGCTCGCCCGTCCGCCTCGCGCCCGAAGTGAAGACCGAAGAAAAAAAGGATGAGAAGGCCGCCGTCGAAAATGAGAAGCCGGCCGCCTTCGACGAGAAGGCCGTCAAAACGGAAGAGCCGGCGGCGGGCGAGGCAAAGCCCGCGAGCACGCCGACGACTCCCGACAAGTCTGAAGAGGTAGGAGAGGCGAAGAAGGCACCCGAGCCCGCTTTGAGCGGGAGCGTGCGCGCCATCGCGACGTTGGGCGACGCGGTCTACGTGGCGACGTTCGGGCGCGGGCTTGAGCGTTTCGGAGGCCCCGGACGCCGCGAGCTGATCTGGCCGCGCGCGGGAGACGACGAGCGTGGCCGCGAGGTCGTCAGCCTCTACGCCGACGAGACGCGCGGACGCCTCTGGGTCGGCACGGCCAACGCCGGCGTCTTCTACTTCGACGGCTCGGCCGTGCGCGCCGAGCCCGAACTCTCGAAGCTCGGCGGCAGCACCGTCTGGGGCGTCTCGGCCGCCGAAGGGTGGCTCTGGCTCGCCACCTCGCGCGGCCTCTACGCCTTCCGAGAGGGGCGCGGGCTCGTCGAGGTCACGCCCGGCGTCGACGCGCGCGCCGTCGTCGCCCTAGCCGCCGCCGCACCGCCGGGCGCGGGCGGCGAGCCGACGGACTCGCCGCAGGCTTGGTGCGCGACCGCCGGCGTCGGCGTGCTGCGCGTCACGCTCGACCCGCAGTTCGGGGCCGTCACCTCGCGGCTCGACACGGAGCAGGGCTTGCCGACCGACAACGCCTTCGCGGTGCTGCGTCTCCCGACTTCGGAAGGCGACCGCCCCGCCGCGCCGACGCTTTTCGTCGGCACGACGCGCGGGCTGGCGCGCTACGAGCCGGGGACGAACGCGCCCGCGCTCCGCCTCGTGCGCGTCACGTCCTCGCGCACGCTCCAGCCCGAGGAGCTTCCGCGCGAAGGCCCGCTCCGCCTCGTCTACCCGCAGAACGGGCTCGCGCTCGACGTGGCGGCCGCCGCCAGCCGGATGTTCCCCGAGCAGTTCCTCTACGCCTTCACGCTGCGCGACGCGAAGGGCCGCGCCGTCAAGCAGAAGCTCTCGCGCGATTCGCAGTTTCAGGCCGAACAGCTTCCGGCCGGCGCTTACACCGTCACGGCGCGCGCCTACACGCTCGACCTCGTCGCCTCCGAGCCTCTCGTCTTCAACTTCGAGGTGGCGCGCGCGCCTTTTCCACGCACCATCGTCACGCTCTCGGTGCTGCTCGCGCTCGCGCTCGTCATGCTCGCGTGGGGCTACCTGCAACACCGCCGCATCGTCCGCAGCCGCGAGGAGCTGCGCGAGGCCAACCACCAGCTCGCCTCCGCGCGTCTCCAGCTCGCCAGCGAGGCCGAGGCCGAGCGCCGCCGCATCGCGCGCGACCTCCACGACCAGACGCTCGCCGACCTGCGCCGCCTGCTCCTGCTCACCGACGAGATGCAGCCGTCGACCATCGCCGCGCAGACGGCCGCGCCCGGCGGCGGCGGCGCGCTCGTCCCCGCGCCTTCCGGCTCGGCCGCCGACCCCGTGCGGCTGCGCGCCGAGATCGAGTCCATCTCGCAGGAGGTGCGGCGCATCTGCGAAGACCTCTCGCCTTCGGTGCTTGAGAACGTGGGTTTCGCCGCCGCGCTCGAATGGGCGCTCGCCTCCGCCTGCGCGCAGCAGCCGTCGGCGCAGCGTTTCGCCTACGACTTCGGGTGCGACGAAGACCTCGAAGAGCGGCTCGCGCTCTCGCACGGCGCGCAGATGCAGGTCTACCGCATCGTGCAGGAGGCGGTCAGCAACGTCTGCCGCCACGCGCGCGCCGCGCACGTCTCTTTGAGCGTGCGGCTCGACGCGGCCGGCGACTTCCTGCTCACGCTCTCGGACGACGGCCGCGGCTTCGACTCGGCGAACAAGCGCGCGCTCAAAGGACGCGGCCTCGCCGGCATACGCGCGCGCGCCTCGCTCATCGAGGCCGAAGCCACATGGACGCCCCGCGACGGCGGCGGCACCGTCTTCTCGCTCCGCAAGAAAGACGCCGCGCGCCGGGACGCCCCGCCCGCCTCAGACGCCCCGACCGACTAGGCCGTCGGAACGATTTCACGATTTTCGTTGGGGTTTCCTGTGGTCGCGGCGTATCATGCCGCGTTGAATCGGAAGGGAGGACGCTTTATTGCCTGAGCTTATCGAAGCCCCGACGGTCGTGGAGGCCGTGGGGAACAAGCCGAAGATTATCGAGGAGTACGTCGGGCGCGTGAACACGGGCGGCGCGGAGTTGAGCGTCGCGCGGATGCGGAGTCCCGCCGGTTGGGAGGAGCCGGGGCAGACGCCCGAGTTCGACGAGTACACAATCGTGCTGCGCGGGATGCTGCGCGTCACGACGCGCGGCGGCGAGACGTTCGACGTGCGCGCGGGTCAGGCCGTCGTCACGCGGCGCGGCGAGTGGGTGCAGTACAGCACGCCGGAACCGGAAGGCGCTGAGTACGTCGCCATCTGCCTGCCCGCCTTCTCGCCCGAGACGGTTCACCGCGACGCGTGAGCCCGCGACAGGCAGTCCCACTTCCGTACCTCCCCGCCACGGCGGGCGACTTGAGAAAGGGCTACTAAACTATGACGATTGGTCAAAGGCTGTCCGCCTGCGCGTGCCTCGCGGCGGCGCTCATCTCGCTCGGCGCTTGCGCGGGCGACGGCGGCAACAGCAACGCTCCGGCGGCGAACGCGACGGCCACGGGCACGCCCGCCGCGACAGCGTCGCCGGCTTCGGACACCGCGCCGGCCGAGACGGGGGTCGAGAAGGTCAAGCCCGCGCCCGGCACGGGCAACGTGCAGGGCAAGGTTCTCTTTAACGGCAAGCCCGCCGCCGGCATCGAGGTCAAGCTCTGCGAGAAGTTCAACCAGTTCTTCGGCGGCTGCTCGGGCCAGACCTTCACGGCGAAGTCCGACGAGGGCGGCGAGTACGTCATCACGAACGTCGCGCCGAAGACCTACGAGAGCCTGATGGCGCGCGTCTTCGACACCGACTCTTACGTCTTCGCCACCACCGGCCTCGTCGGGCTCAGCTCCGCCAAGTACGAGGTCGCGGCCGACAAGACGCTCTTCGTGCGCCCGACGCACCTCTTCAAGGGCGACCTCAAGACGGTCAGCCCGAAGGCGGGCTCGAAGGTCAGCGCGCAGGGGCTTGAGCTGAAGTGGCAGGAGTACCCCGACGCGGCCTACTACAAGTTCAGCCTCTACCCGACCGAGGCGACGGTCACCTCGCCCTACATCAACCAGCGCGTCGAGGCGACGACGTTCGCCGCCGACAAGCCGCTCCCGAAGGGCGAGTACCGCTGGCAGATGGAGGCGTACAACGCGGCCGACCAGAAGCTCGCCGAGAGCGCCCGGGACTTTAAATTCACCGTCACGGACGGGCCGTGATTCTCACCACGGCGAACGACTCACGATGACGAACACGGGATTCAAGAGCGGGTGGATGTCGGTCGACAGCGGCGAAGACCCTTACCACTACGTCCGACTCATGGACATGATCCGCGGCGGGAGGGAGGACGACCCCGCGCAGTACCGCGCCGTCTTCGACGCGCTCGGGGTCGCGCACGGCGAGCGGGTGCTCGACGTGGGCTGCGGGACGGGCGGAGCCGTGAGGGCTCTGGCGACGCGCTTCCCC
>JBEVKV010000067.1:0-49344 GCA_040509515.1 Pyrinomonadaceae bacterium
ATCGCCGAAGGGTGCCTCCTCGCCCTCGGGCTGGGCACGGCCTATGTTTTCTCCTACTCCGAGTCCTCTTTCGGGCCGAGTTTCGTGCCGGCCAGACTCTTCGCGCCGCTGCCCTTTCTGATCTGGGCGGCGCTGCGGTTCGGCGCCGGCGGCGTGAGCACGTCGCTGCTCGCGGTGCTGCTCATCTCGGTCTCGTATGCGATGGGCGGGAGGGGGCCTTTCAACTCTCGCTCTCCCGCGGAGGACATCGTCGGGCTGCAACTATTTCTCATCGCGACCTCGGTGCCGATGATGGTGCTGGCGGGCGTGACGGAAGAGAGGAGGCGCGCCGAGGCGGAACTGGCCGGGTCGCACCGCCGGACGAGCGAGATTCTGGAGAGCATCGGCGACGCCTTCTTCTCCCTCGACAAAGAGTTCGTCTTCACCTACGTCAACCGCAGGACGGAGCAGTTCTGGGGGAAGCGGCGCGAAGAACTCATCGGCAGGAATTTTCTGGAGGTCTTCCCACAATCCGTCGGCACGCACTCTTACGATGAGATCATGCGTGCCCGGGAAGACGGCCGCCCCGTCACCTACGAGACCTTCTCGCCCATCATCCACTGCTGGGTGGAGGCGAGCATCTACCCGGCTGGCGGCGGCCTCTCCGTCTACTTCCGCGACATCACCGAGCGCAAGCGGGCCGAGCAGGCGCTCGAACAACTGACCGGGAGGTTGCTGCAACTACAGGACGAGGAGCGCAGGAGAATTGCACGCGAACTCCACGACACTACCGCCCAGAACCTGCTGGCCATCGTCCTCAATCTCGAAACCCTGTTGCGGAAGGCTTCAACTCTCCCGCAAGACTTTTCGGACGCCGTCCACGAGTGCCAGTCGCTGTGCGAGCAGACTCAAGCCGAGATTCGCACGCTCTCCTACCTCTTGCACCCGCCGATGCTCGACGAGGCGGGGCTCATGCTGGCGCTGGAATGGTTCATCGACGGCTTCTCCAGAAGGAGCGGGCTCCACATACAGTTCGTCGCCCCGCCCGACTTCAAACGCCTGCCGCCGCAGATGGAGACGGCACTCTTCCGCGTCGTCCAAGAGAGCCTCACCAACATCTACCGCCACTCGGGCAGCACGACCGCCGAGATCCGTCTGGAGCACTCCGAGCGTCTGGTGCTTCTGCGCATCACGGACTTCGGTCGCGGAATGGCGGCCGCAACGGGCAACGGGACGGGCCACGGGTCGGGGCCGCCAACCCCGCGGGTCGAGACCCTCGGCGTCGGGATTTCCGGCATGCGCGAGCGGCTGCGGCAACTGGGCGGACGCCTCGAAGTCCGCTCGGACGGCGCGGGGACGAGCGTCACCGCGGTACTGCCGCTCGGGAAGGGGGAGGACGGATGACGCGCATCATGCTGGCCGACGACCACGAAGTCGTGCGCAAGGGCCTGCGGGTCATGCTGGAGACGCGAAAGGGCTGGGAGGTCTGCGGCGAGGCTGCGACCGGGCGCGAGGCCGTCCGGCTGGCCACCGAACTGCAACCCGACATCGCCGTCATTGACCTCTCGATGCCCGAACTCGACGGCCTCGAAGCGACCCGCCAGATCAGACGCGAGGCTCCCGGCACCGAAGTCCTTATCTTCACCATGTACGACACGCCGCGCATGGTCAGGGAGGTGCTCGCCGCCGGCGCACGCGGATACGTCCTGAAGTCGGATGCGGCGCGTCACCTGATCTCCGCCGTCGAAACCCTCTCTGAACACAAGCCGTACTTCACGTCCGCCGTGTCCGAATCCATCCTGGAAGGCTACTTGCAGTTCGTCTCGGCCGACGCACAGGGGCCGGCTCAGAAGGCGGCGGGCGGGATGCCGCATCTTCTGACCAGGAGGGAGCGGGAGATCGTGCAACTGCTGGCCGAGAATCTGACGAACAAGGAGATCGCGGCCAAGCTCTCGATCAGCGTGAAGACGGTGGAGACGCACCGCGGCGCGATTATGAGGAAGCTGGGGTTGAATTCGATTGTCGAACTTGTCTACTACGCCCTCCGCAATAAGATCGTGAAGCTTGAAGACCAGGAGTCCGTGAGGAACTCACTCAGCCGCTAAGCGGCGTCCAACCATTCGTAGGCCGAATAACGTCTAAACGTGGTGAAGGTCGTTTGGGGAGGCGTCCCCGGACGACCTTCGTCTTTTTGCACCGGGAGTCTTCTTATGAAAGCTGAACGGAAGGGCGGCCGCGAGCGGGCCTCTTTCGGCGTCTCCCCATTCGACGAGACGGCCGCGGACGTGGGGTCGGAGGAACTGACGCCGGGGCGCGAGGGGCAGTTCAGCCTTACGTTCGCGCACGCCCCGATAGGCATGGCGATCTTCGGCCTCGACTACCGCCTGCACCGGGCCAACAAGTCGCTCTGCGAGCTGCTCGGCTACACTCAGCGCGAGCTGCTTGAGCGTACGCTGACCGACCTCATCCACCCGGACGACAGGAAGAGAGACCGGGCGCAGGCCGGCCGGCTGCTGCGGGGCGAAGTCCCGAGCTACCGGATGGAGAGGCGTTGCCTCACCAGAGACGGGCGTCAGGTGTGGCTCGACCTGACGGCGCTCCTCGTCAGAGATGAGCGGGACGCCCCTCTCTACGGGATAGTCATGGCCGAGGATGTCACCGAGCGGAGGCGCGCCGAAGAGGCCCTGCGGGCGAGCGAAGAGCGCTACCGCTCCTTCATCGTCAACAGCTCGGAGGGCATCTGGCGCTTCGAGTCGGGGCGGCCGATAGAGACGAGCCTCCCGGCCGACGTGCAGTTGGAGATGCTCTACGACCACGGCTACCTCGCCGAGTGTAACGACGCCATGGCGCGCATGTACGGCTACGAGCGCGCGGACGACCTGCTCGGCGTGGGCTTCGAGGCGCTCCGCTCCGGCCTAGGCCCCGACACCCGCGCCAACGCCCGCGCGTTCATCGAGAACGGCTACAGGCGGCTGGATGCCGAGTCGGTCGGGTTCGACGTGAGCGGCCGCCGGAGGTTCTTCACCAGCAACATCATCGGCGTCGTCGTCAACGGATACCTACTCCGCCTCTGGGGTACGCAGCGCGACGAGACCGAGCGCAGGACGGCCGAGGCGCAGGTCGAGGACGCGCGCCAACAGCTACGCTCGCTGGTCGCCCACCTTCATTCGCTGACCGAAAAAGAGCGAGCAGAACTCGCGCGCGAGATGCACGACGTTCTCGGTCAGGGGTTGGCCGGCTTGAGGCTGGACGCCTCCTGGCTCGGCAAAAGACTGCCGCACGCGGGCGACGAGGGCGTCCGCGCCGAGATGGCGGCGCGGGTCGCCGAGATGACGGGCCTTCTGGATCGGACGAGTGCCGCCGTCAAGAACCTTTCCACGGAACTGAGGCCCGGCGTGCTCGACAAGTTCGGGCTCGCGGCGGCCGTCGAGTGGCAGTGTCAGGAGTTCGCACGCCGCACGGGGCTGGCCTGTACGTGCCAACTGCCCGAGGGCGAGCCGGCGATAAGCTCGGCACTCTCGACCGCACTGTTCCGCATCCTGCAAGAGGCGCTGACGAACGTGGCGCGCCACGCCGCGGCGAAGAGCGTGCGGGTCAAACTGGGCGTCGCGGGCGGCGTGGCCGCGCTCGTCGTGCGCGACGACGGCCGGGGGATAACCGGGGAGGAGTTGTCGTCCCCCGCTTCGCTCGGCCTGCTCGGGATGCGCGAGAGGGCGGAGGCGCTGGGGGGCTCTCTGCTGGTGGAGAGGTGCGCGTCAGGCGGGGCGGTCGTTATGGCGAGCATCCCGTGCGGCGGCGGCGGCGGGGCCGGGCGGCGGTAAGGGGGCGAGATGTTTCGCGTTCTCATCGTGGACGACCACCCCGTAGTACGGCGCGGGCTGAGAGAGATTCTGGCCGACGAGCGTGACCTCGAAGTGTCCGAGGCGGCCGACCCGCACGAGGCTTTGAGCCTGATACGAGAGCGTTCTTGGAGCCTCGTGGTGCTCGACATCGACCTGCCCGGGAGGGGCGGCCTCGAACTGCTGAAGGACGCGAGGCGCGAGCGCCCGCGCCTGCCGGTGCTGATGCTGAGCGTCTACCCGGAGGAGCAGTTCGCCCTGCGCACTTTGAGGGCCGGCGCGTCGGGCTATCTGTCGAAAGACTCCGCCCCCGAAGACCTCGCCCGGGCGGTGAGGCAGATTTTGCAGGGCGGGAAATTCTTCGGCG
Source organism: Pyrinomonadaceae bacterium (assembly GCA_040509515.1). Taxonomy (GTDB): domain Bacteria; phylum Acidobacteriota; class Blastocatellia; order Pyrinomonadales; family Pyrinomonadaceae; genus QHXN01. Next base: position 4,186 of record JBEVKV010000067.1, read on the forward strand.
AGCGCGTCGTGGAGCAGTTGATGTGCAGCCCGACCGAAAGGGCGGCCGCCGCCCACCCGCACGAACTGCTCTCCGACCGCGAGTTTCAGGTGCTCTGCCTCTTCGGCTGCGGCAAGTCCGTCAAGGAGATCGCCCGCGAACTCTCGCTGAGCCCGCCCACCGTGAGCACGTACCGCGCCCGCATTCTGGAAAAGATGCAACTGCGGACGACCGCCGAGCTTGTGCGGTACGCCGTCCAGAACCGTCTGGCCAATAGATAATCAGGTTTACCCCTTCCTTCGTTTCGCGAGCCCCCGAAGCCTCAACTTCAAGTTCATCCCGCCGCTTGTCATCATTCGTATGACGGCCGAACCCGGCCACGTCACGACAGACGAATCATCCACATGATGATTGTCGCCCGACCCACTCGACGGCAGAATTACCCCTTTGCGCCGAGGAGGAAAGTTTGGAAAGCTTGAAGGAATTAAAGATTGTCATCGCCGAAGACTCGAAGCTCATCAGCGATCTTTTAAGCAGGGTGCTTTCAAGAATTCAGGGGTTCAGAATTGCCGGGGTGGCGGAGAACGGCATCGCTGCGGTGGACATGGTCCGAAAGCGCGAGCCCCATGTGCTGGTGCTCGACATCGCGATGCCGTTCAAAGACGGGATCGAGGTGCTCGAAGAACTGCGCGCCGAAGGCTCCACCGTTGTCATCATCATGTTCACGGTAAGCCCGCCCCCCTTCGCCAGGAAAGCCTGTCTGGATCTGGGGGCCAACTACTTTCTGGATAAATCTCAGATAAGTGAGTTGATAGAAATCTGTAGTTTGCATCTGCTGGCGCTGTAAGAGGGGCAAAGGGCGCCGGCAGGGGCGCACGCGGGACGTTTGACTCAGGCCAGTAGCAGCGTCCCGCGCACGCGCCGCCGGGTACGATCAATCTGAAGGGAGAGGGGTCGTACCCGGCGACATCTACTTAAGGGAACAGTTGGTCGGGCAGGAGGCATTCACGTTGGCCGTCGGGGTCGGGAAGAGGGTGCTGGTCATCGGGGACGACGCCGACGTGCGCGCGCTGTTGAGATACCTCCTCGGCGCGCACGGCTACGTCGTGACCAGCGCCGCCACCGGCGCCGAGGGCATAGGTTCTGACGGGGCAGCCCCCGTGGCAGAGTGAGAGGTAGTCGCATTCTAGGCAGCCCTGCTCTATCGTCACCTGAGGCCGTTCGAGGAACTGCCGGCGGGCCGGGCTGTTCAGCAGCAGCTCGGTCAAGCTGTCGGACTCGAAGATGTTGCCGAAGAAGTATTCGGGATAGCTCGTCACCCAGCAGTCGCACTGCGCCACGTAGCCGCGCGCGTCAATCGAGACGAACTCGTCCGCGCAGTTCTGCTGCCAGATGCAGGGCAGGCACCCGCCGCCGTCCGTGAACCGTTTGAGCAGTTCGTCCACGGGGCCGACCTCCACGCCGCGCCCGTACCCGCGCTCCAGCCACACGTCCGTCAGGTCGATGAAGAAGCGGCTCAGCGCCTCCACGTCGAGCGGGAGGCTCCGCTTAACTTCATTCTGCTCGCCGCCGGGGAAGGGCGTGTTGACCTGAAAGCTCCGCACGTCCAGCTCGTCCACGAAGTAGGAGTAGAACGCCTCGGCCCCGACTTCGAGGGTCGCGCGGTTGGGCACCGAGATGACCGAGATGTCGATGCCGGCCTCGCGCGCCGCCCGCACGTTGCGCCGCCAGAGCTTCGTGTACTCGCCGGGGCCGCGGCCGAACAGCTTCCGGTGGAGGTTCGGGTAGTCCATCGAGGTGCCGACGCTGCCGCCGAACATCTCGAAGATTGCCCGTCATGCGCGCGCCTCCCCCCGCGTCGCGTCGTAAGCCTCCACGTCGCCGTGCAACTCCCCGGCCGCCTGACTTAACGCGCCGAACAGAGTCCTGACACCCGCGCAGTCATAGCCCCTCTCGGGCCACTTGAAGTACCCGCCGCAGTGCGCGAAGTATTCGCAGTCGGCGCACTCCCCGCCTTCGGCCAGAAGCTCCCGCCGGTATTCGGCCGTGCCCGCCCCGTTGATGACATCGAACGCCGCCGCGCCGCGCCGCGCATGTCGCGGGGCGACCTCTTGACCGTCGTCGGTGACGTAGCGGAAGCGGGCGGGGTCTTCTTCCTGAATCTCCCACAGCGTAGCCAACTCCCACCTGTAGAAAGCCAGCAAGAGCGAGTGAAAAAATTCTACGGGCTGGGAGACGGTCGGGCGGTACAGGTAGAGGTTTAAGACATCGTGCAGCTCGTCGATCAAGTCCGGACGGGGCTGCCTCGTCACCTCAAGCTTGACCGCGAAGTTCAACGCGAGGGCCATCCTCACGGCACTGCCGAAGCCCGGCACGACGGGGACGGTAATCCTGACCGGGTGGTTTTCGAGGAGCTTGGCGTACCTGTAGAGCTGCATGAACTCCGACAGCGGGCTCCGCATGACCACGTCCACGGGGATGCCGACGCCCCAGTGGACTAAGTCGTCCACCTCGGGGCCGACGGATAACAGTTGGACGTAAGAGATGTCGGCGGGCTCGTCCGGCGGGGTGTCCCTGACGACCTCGGACGGGTCGTGCGCGCGGACGACGAGGCTGCGCCCCCTGTAGGCTCCGACCAACCCCGACGGGACGTTGTAAGTAACGGGCTCGTCCATCGCTCGACACGCTCCTTTTCAAACGCGCGCGGGGCCGGGCGGTGAGCACGAAACCCGCCCCGGCCCCGTCGGGGGACGCGCGCCCCGGACACTATCGGTTGACCCAACTGCCCCCTCTATTGTTCACCCAGCCGCCGCCGGCCCCGTTGACCCAACCTCCCCGGCGGTTGATCCAACCGGCGCGCGCTTCGGGCGCCGCGAGGTGGCCGAGGACGGCGCCGCCGATGACGGCGGCCGACCACTTCCGCAGCCCCCTCAGAAAGTCTCTCCTACCCGTCAACCTCTCGTCGCGGGCGGCCTCCTCTTGTCGCTCCGACTCGGAATCGTCAGCCATGACCTCGCCTCCAGTCCTTGCGTTGAATCAATGGCCCATCCCCTTCACTTCCCACTGGCGGCCTGCTGGGCCGCGGCGGCGGCCGGGGTCGGGGCGGGCGCCGCGTTCGCGACCGGCTCAGTCGCGGGCGCGGACGCTTGACACGCGCAGAGCGTCATGGCGAGCGAGGCCACGCCGCAGGCCAGCAGCCTTCTGAACATCTTCTTACCTCCTTCAAGCATGGAGCACCGGCGCTCACTGGATGACCAGCGGAACCTGCGACGCGACTTGCAAGTCCATCAGTTCGTAGAGGCGGCGGTCGATCTGGAAGAAGAGCGCCGCCTTCTTCCCCGGCAGCACCTTCTCGACGACGGGCACGTACTTCTGCCGCGTCTGCGCCAGCTCGACCTGAATGTCGCTCCAACGCTTGATCATCCCGAGGGCCTGCGCGTCGGAGAGCGTCTTCTGGTTCGCCGCGTAGTCCTTGATGATCGCGTAGAACTCGTCGTAGTGCTTGCTCATCTCGGCGGCGTACCGGTCGTAGACCGGCCAGAACTTCGTCGCCTCCGCTTCGGTCAGCGGCACGTTCAACGCGATCACCTGCTTCTTCTCCCCGCGCAGGTTGCGCCGCAGCAGCGCGAGGTCTTTTTCGATCTCGACGCCCGTGGCCGTCTCCGTCTGCGCGGAGGCGTTGCCGGGGGCCGCCGCGAGGGCGAAGACCAGCACAAGGCAGGACAAGACCATCATTCTTTTCATCATCAATCTCCTCCGGCGATTTATCAGTGATTCCGGCGGCTCAACCGCCTCGGCGCTCTACGGAATACTATGGGCCGCGCCGCCGTGAGGTAACTGTAAAAATTGACAGTTTTCATCTCGCCGCCTGCGGCTAAGGTTAGCGGCGGGACAGAGCCCGACACGGAGGAAGACACACACACCAACATGGCAGTCATCGAGATCAAGAAGTACGACGTGGCTTACTACGCCGGGGGCAGGAACGCGGCCAGCTACCCCTACAGGGCCATCATCGGTCTGCGGGATGAAGGCGGCAGACTCGTCGGCGCGGCCTACTTCCACCGGGACTCGACGAAAATGCCCGGCGCCGACACGCAGAAGGCGTCCGGCTACATCTCCTGCCACTACGCGGAGGCGGAGTATGCGCACATCCTCGACCTGCTGCGGAACGAAAGGCCCGTCTTCGTGGAGTTTGAAGCCGGCGTCGGGAATATTGCCGCCATCAGAACCAGCGCGGAGCCGGTCGGCGAAGGCGAGCAGAGTTCGGAGGATTAGGCGACGCCGGGCTCTCGTCACAAAGCGTCGGCGGACGTCTCATCGTTGTTCGGGCCGTGGTTCAGGGCAGAGGAGATGTACGTGCGCCCGGCCAGGACTTCCTTAATGGCGGCGCGCAGGTCGGAGGCCATGCGGGGCTTGACCACATAGCCGGACGCGCCGACACGAAGCGCCGCCACGAGGAAGTCGAGGTCTTCGTGGATCGTCAGGAAGATTATCTTCGCCTTCGACCCGCGCTCCTTGAGCCGCGCCGCGGCCTCGATGCCGCTCAGGATCGGCATGGAGATGTCCATGAGGCAGACGTCCGGCTCCAGCTTGGCGGCTGCTTCCAGGAGAGCGCGCCCGTCGTTCACGGGCTCAAGCATCTCGAACTCGTGCTCCAGCATGCGCACGACTCTGTCGCGCATCCCCTTGTGATCGTCGGCCAGTAGAATGCGAGCGCGCCCCACCTTCCCTCCTTCCTTCGCGCCTACCCTCCTACAATCGTTGGCTCGCGGAGGAAAAGCGCAGGGCGCCTCCTGATGGGGAGACTGCCGTGTCCATCCTAAGAAATATGCCGCCGAAAACTACTAGTAAAAATAACAGTACGACGCGGGGACGGATTGCTGCGGGGCGACGGTGGGCGACGGATGGGTGAAGGTGACGCGCCCGTGTTCGGCGGACAGAGGCGTCAGCGACAGAGGCGCGACGAGGTCGCGTCCTCCGGTATCATGGACTTCAACTCGGGGTTGAGACGTGGCAGGAGGCGGAGAGTCTGCGCCAGGCTCACATGCTCTTCGTCGTCGGGGTCGCCGTTGTAGGACAGGCAGAAGTCTTGCCAGGCGTGGGCGAGCCGTTCGGAACGGGATTCATATCCGAAGGCGCGCGCAAAGCGCTCGGCGCTCGCGCGCCCCGTCGGGCGGAGGGCGATGTAGCGCCTGAGCACCTCCGCGCCGGCGAAATCACAGGCAAGCTCCTCTTTCTGAATCTGGCCGAGTGGCGGCCCGGCCGACTGACTTGCGACACGGCTCACGCCCTCGAAGAAGTGTTGCAGCCGCCCGCCGCGCGCCGCGACGTGGGTCAGCTCGTGCCCCAGCAAGAGTATGGCCTCATCGTCCGAAGTCAGGTAGGGCGCGTAGCCGGGGCCGACGCGGATGGTCGCCAGGTCGTCTTCCGACACCGCGGCCGAATTGCCCAGACCCGCGTCGAACACGATCCGGCGCACAGAGGCGATGAGACGCCTCTCCCTCGAAAGCCCGCCGGTCTTCAGGCCGGCCGCGAGCGCCCGGAGCGTGAGCTTCTTGCCCAGCGGCAGCAGCCGCCGGGCGTTCTCTAGTCCCAGATAAATCTGGCGCTGCTCGGTTCCCTCGCGACCCGCCGAGCCTTTGGAGGGGGCGGCCCCCCTCTTCTCGCTCAATTTCGTCAGCGCGTCGAGCGCGAGCGTTTCGAGTTCCGCGTCCGAGAGGCGTTCGAGGTCGAGCCGAGACGAATCGGGTCGGGGGTCAAGCGGGGCGCTCGACAGCCGCTTGAGCTGGGCCGCGACCAACGTCCCCACGAGTAGCCCGGCCGTCAGCCCCGGCAGGATCGCGAACCGCCTCATGACTTTCGCCCAGGACACCGCGACCCCCTTACCTCACGCGGCCATGAGCGAGTTCTTCATCGCGTACTGGATCAGCTCGGCGCTGCTCTTGACGCGGAGGTGCTCCATCATCGTGTACTTGTGGAAGGCCACCGTCCGCGGAGAGACGTTGAGGAGGAAGGCGACCTCCTTCATCGAGCGCCCCTCGGCGAGCAGTTGCAGCACCTCCTTCTGACGCAGGGTCAACTGGTGCGGCTCCTTCATCTGTTTGAAGTTCTGGATGAACGAGCCGACCATGTCGCCCGTCATGAGCGGCGTCACGTAGGAGCCCCCGCACAAGACCTCGCGCAGCGCCCGCACGAGTTCCGACGCGGCGGAGTTCTTGACCAGAAAGCCGGAGGCCCCCAGCCGGAACGCCTCGGCGGCCACGTCCGGGTCGTGGTTCATCGTGAGGTAGATCAGCTTCACCCGCGGCATCGACCGCTTGAGCCTCTGGCCCGCGAGGAGCCCGTTCATGTTCGGCATGCCGATGTCGAGGACGATCACGTTCGGTTCGAGGGCGGGCGCGCCCTCGACGAGCGCGAGCCCGTCGGGGAAGATGCCCACGACCTCGAACTCGGGCTCAAGCATCTTCTTCAGCGCCTCCAACATCAAGGTATGATCGTCCGCCAAGATGACGCGTGCACGCTTCATAATCCCTCCATTCCGTCCTGCAAGTTTCTAAAGCCTGACGCCTGTCAGCAGTGAGGTCACCCCTTGATCCGTTTCCGCCTCGCCCTTGAGCGGCACCCAGATTTCAATCCGCGTCCCCCTCGAAAGCCGCGAGTAGATTTGCAGCCGCCCCCCGACGAGCCGCAGCCGCTCCCTCATGCTGGTGAAGCCGAGCCCCCTCTCCAACGCGCCCGACTCGGTGTCGAACCCGCAGCCGTCGTCGGAGACGGAGAGGCGGAGGCCCCCCGCGGCCCCCTCAAGTATGACCCGCGCCCGGCGCGCGCCGCTGTGCTTGACGCAGTTGCGCAGCGACTCCTGCGCGATGCGGAAGAGGCACAGCCGCACGTCCCTCGGGGCGTGCGCCGGCAGACACGTCTGCCGAAATTCGACCTTGAGCTTGCAGCTCCCGGACAGTTCCTCGCACAGGCTCTCGACCGCGGCCGCCAGCCCCAGGTGATCCAGCTTCGACGGATGGAGTCTGTACGAGAGCCGGTGAATCTCGGCGGAGATCTCCTGCGCCTTCGTTTGCAGGCTCTGGACGAGGGGGCGGATGTTGCGCGGCTTTTGCACCCTCTGCGAGAGTTGCTCCAGCTCGATTGAGAGCAGCGCCATCCTCTGGTTGAGGTCGTCGTGGAGTTCGCGGGCGATCCGCTTCCGCTCCTCCTCCTGCGCGTTGATCAGCCGGCCGCTCAGGTTGACGAGCGCCTCCTCCGTCCGCTTGCGCTCGGTGATGTCGATCAGGAAGCCGCGGATGGTGACGGCCTGCCCGCCCCGGCGGATGACGCTGACGATGTCCTGAAGCCAGACCGTCCGGTTGTCCCTCGCGATCATCCTGTATTCGAGGTCGTAGCTATCCTGCGTCTTTGAATTGTTCAGACGCTCCGCGGCCGCGCGCATCAAGTCGTCCGGGTGGACGCGGGAGGCCCAGAAGCTGGGCTCGTACCAACGCTCGGTCGGGTAGCCGAGCATCCTGACGGCCGGCTCGCCCACGTAGGTGAACCGCCCGCTCTCCGCGTCGGCCTCCCACGGGAGGATGTTCGTGATCTCCAGCAGGAGCCGCAGCCGCTCCTCGTGCGTTCTCTCCGACTCGCTCGGGCGGAGGTCTTGCTCCGGCTCCCCGTCACACACGAGGAGCCGGAGCGAGCGCGGCGTGGTATGTTCTTGCAGAAGGCTATTCGCCATGGGGGTGGCTCTCTTCCGTGTCAGGTCTCGGGCGAAGCCCTTTCGCAGGCTCGCGCCGAGTCACTTAGTCCGGCCGTAAGGGTTCTGGTAATTACGTCGTCGTCTTCATGGGCCTTCGGGTTTGCTTCGGGGCTCAACTGTTTGACTCGCCGGCCCGACCTCAATGGGTGTGACAACCCATATTCGCTCTGGTCATCGCTTCGCCGCTCGTGATGTGAGACAGCAGTTTGAAATCCAGGTGCGAGATGTCGCACAGGAGGCTGATGGAGCCGAGCAGGACGGCGAGGCTGTTTGAATACAGGTGGTTGTTCCAGTCGGCCGGGGTCTCCCACTCGCCGATCAGCACAAAGGTGTTCCCGTCGTCCGTCTCTTCGTAGCAGCCATAGTTCAGACAACCTTTCTCCCGTTTGACGGGGTCGATCAGGGAAGAGATCGTCTGGCACAGCTCCTTCCGTTTTTCCGGACGCACGGTGATTCTGGTTAAGTTGATAATCGCGTCCGCTTTGCCTGTACTCGGCATCTTCGTCCCTCTCATCCACCTAATTCTGTTATGTGATTGTTTCGACGCCGCGCGAGAAAAATTGACGTGGACGTGTCGTGCAAACGGTGTGCACAGGGAGTGAAAGACCGCGGCGAATCACATGTAAGGGACGTGAGGACTGATGGATAGACCGTGTTACTTCAGACGGTTACTAAACCCGCTGCGCGGGCACGAACCCGTGGGATTCCAAGGAACCCTCGGTATTCCGTGGCCGCGGGCGGAAGGCTTTAACGCTCGAACAGAACTGCGGCGCCTTCGCCTTCCCCGACCTGTCATAATTGACAGTTACTTGCCCGCGCCGGGCCGCGGTAGAGTCTTAGCCGGGCCATGATTCCAACTGCGGGTTCGGGAGTCTGTGGCGCTTTGTTCGGGGCCAACCGATGACGGCCGGAGGCCGATGCGCCGAATTGGCATGGGGGGCATGTGACTACTGCTGGAGGTCACATGCCCTTTTTTTTGGTGGGCGCGGTGGACGCGGACTATGTGGACTTGGTGTGCGACTTCTGGACTCTCAGTTTGACCATCCGGGTGCGGAGGGTGCTCGGGTGGAGCCCTAGAATCTTGGCGGCCCCGTGCTGCCCCTCGACCCGCCAGCCGGTGCCGTCGAGCACCGTGATGATGTAATCACGCTCTAGCTCTTCGAGGGTCTTACTCGGCGGCGCAGGCGTCTCGACGCGTAACGACTCGGCGAGGTTGGAGATTTGCAGGACGGGGCCGCTGTTGTTGATGACGGCGCGTTCGATCACGTTGGCGAGTTCTCGCACGTTCCCGGGCCAGGGGTAGTTGCGCAGCGCGTTGAGCGTCGCGGGCGTGACCGACGTGAGCTTCTTTCCCATCTTTCTGGAGAAGCCGGCCACGAAGTGTTCGACCAGGAGCGGGATGTCCTCCGCATGCTGGCGCAGGGGCGGCATGGTGATGGGGAAGACGTTCAGGCGGTAGAAGAGGTCTTCGCGGAAGGCGCCCGCCTGCACCTCCTTCCACAGGTTCCGGTTCGTCGCGGCGATGATGCGCACGTCTGCCTTGAGCGTCCGGGTGGCGCCCAGACGCTCGAACTCCCCCTCCTGGATGACCCTGAGCAGCTTCGACTGCAACTCGAGGGGCAACTCGCCGATCTCGTCGAGGAAGATGGTGGCCCCGTCGGCCAGCTCGAAGCGCCCCACCTTCCGGCCGACGGCGCCCGTGAAGGCGCCCCGCTCGTGGCAGAACAGCTCGCTCTCGATGAGGCCGGGCGAGAGCGCCGCACAGTTGACCTTGACGAGCGGGCGGTGGTGCCTCGGGCTCTCGCCGTGGATGGCGCGCGCGACCAGCTCTTTGCCCGTCCCCGTCTCGCCCGTGATGAGCACCGTGGAGTCGGTCGGGCCCACCTGCTCGATCTTGTGCAGGACGTATTTGACGGCGTCGCTGCGGCCGACGATCTCGCTGAAGTTGTGCTCCAGTTTGATCTCCTCCCGGAGGTAAATGTTCTCCTCATGGAGTTGGGTCTTCAGCCGGGTCACCTCGTCCACCATGCTCTGCAAAGCCTCTTCCGACTCCTTGCGGTCGTGGATGTCCACGGCGGAGCCGATGAAGCCGAGGAATCCCCTGTCGGACGAGAAGCGCGGCGTCCCGGTGGAGAGCACCCAGCGGTACGAGCCGTCGGCGCGCCTCAGTCTGTACTCCATCCTGAAGGGCTCCCGGCGGTCGAAGCTCGAAGTGTAGATTTCGAGGCGGCGCTCGTAGTCTTCGGGGTGGATTCCTTCGGCCCAGCCGTAGCCGAGTTCCTCCTCCATGCTCCGCCCCGTGAAGGCGAGCCACTGCTTGTTGAAGTAGGTGCAGAGCTTGTCCGTGCCCGCGATCCAGATCAGCACCGGGGCGGTGTCGGCCATGTTCCGGAACCGCCCCTCGCTCTGGCGCAACGCCTCCTCCGCGGCCTTGCGCTCGGTGACGTCGTGCGTGACCAGAAGGGCCAGAACCTGTTCGCCCCGCTCGTCGCGCACGGGCTCTCCGTTGTAGCTGAAGAACCATTCCCGCGCGATGTCCGTGCGCCTCACGCGCAGCTCCCAGTCGGCCACCGATTCGCCCCTCAACACTCTCGACAGGGGCCATTCCTCGTAGGGAATGAGCCGCCCGCCGGAGTCGAAGAGTTCGTAGTGCGAGGCGAACTCGGCGAGGTTCACCATCATCTCGTCGGGACTCTCGTACCCGTGGATTCGGGCCATCGCCTCGTTGACGAGCAGGACGTTGCCCGCCATGTCGGAGACCACTATCCCGTCGGCGACCGTCTGGAAGACGGACTCAAGCTGCGCCCGGTTTCGCTCGGACGCCGCCACCGCGTTGCGCAGCGCAATTTCGGCCCGCTTGCGCTCGGCGATGTCGCGGACGACGCTCAGGATGTCATCGCCGCAGCGCACGAGGCGCGCCTCGTACCAGCGTTGCTGCCCGCCCATGTTCAGCTCGTACTCGATGACTCGCGGGTCGCCCGTCTCGTCCACGAGCGAGAAGTGTTCGAGGAACATCTCCGCCAGCCCCGGCGGCATCACGTCGCGGATGTTCTTCCCGATGAACGCCTCGGGCGGAAGGTACAGCTCTTTCGTGTCCCTGGCGTGGTAGTCGAGGTAGACGCCGTCGCGGGTCTGGAGAAACATCAGGTCGGGGATGCCCCGGAGGGTGGCAAGGTTCCGCTGCTCGCTCTGCCTCCGCGCGTCTTCGGCCAGCTTCATTTCCGTGATGTCTATCGACACGCCGCGCAGTCCGACGACCTTTCCGGCCTCGTCAACCATGGGGCTCAGGTGGCTTTCGACCCACACCGTGCGGCCGTCTTCCGCCCGCCAGCGGTGTTGGCTGACGGCATCCTTGCCGGACTCCATGACCTCTTCGATGGCCCGCACCATGCCCTCCCGGTCTTCCTCGGGCATGAGCCGATACCCGAAGCCGGGCGAGGAGGACAGCCATTGCGCGGGGGTGTAGCCCAACATCTTCTCGACGTAGTCGCTGATGAAGATCGTCTTCCGCGTCTCCGTCTGCGGGTCGATCAGCGTCTCCCAGACGATGCCGGGGACGTTCGAGACCGTCTCGTTAAGGTGCCGGTGTTCGGCCTCGACCAGAGCGGCCAGTCGCTCGCGCTCGCGCTCGGCACGCCTCCGCCGCCGCTGGACGATTAACAGGTAGACGATCAGCAGGGCTTCGATAGTGCAGGCCGCGACGGTGCCGACGATGTACCACTTGTACTGCTCCCACAGCGAAGGCACTTTGAACCTGACGACGCTGCCGGGCGGGAGCGCCTGTTCGCTGATGCCCCACCGCCGAAGCTCGCGCCAGTCGAACATCGGGGTGCCCGGAACTCCGTGAGCGGCGACGGCCTCCGGCCTTTCACCCGCCAGCAGGCGCAGTCCCACCCGTCCCCCTTCTGCACCGAGTGCTTCAAAGCTGTGGAGCCTTCCGCCGACGATTCCCATACCCAGTTGGCCGTCTGTGGTGCCGTAGATGGGGGCGGTTGACGCCGCCGAGACCTGTCTCAGGTAATCCGGGCTTTCGTAAGTGTTGCCGGCGTGATCCCGTATATGCGAGACGAAAAATACTATGGTGTCAGGCGGCAGGTCGGCCAATGCATTCCGCATCTCCGGAATGGTCAGGCCGGAAAGGTCTCTGAATTCCAATCTGGATTTGTATTCGCTAAAATCCTCCTGCACTCGGGCCGCCCAGTATTTGTCCACCTCGGAAAGCCCCTGAATCACTACCACTCGTCTGGTTCCGGGATGCAACGCCAGGGCCAGTTCCAGATTCGGCTTAAAATTGACCTCTCCCCAAACCCCTGTCATATCCGGCGCGGGATAGAGGTCTGCAACATTACGTTGATCAATGCTTAGAAAAACGGTAGGCGTGCCGGGAAACAGTTCGGCCCTGTTCCTCACGAGCAGTCTGAGCGGGAATTGGCCGATACAAAAGATTACGTCAAACCTCTTTCCCTCGTACTTTCGCCGCAGCAGGGCGACAAACTCCTTCTCAAAACCGGTGCCCGCACGCATGCTACCCACGTATTCGGAGAAAGTCTCGACGGGCACGGACGAACCGTCCTTGAGGGTCGAACGTAAGGCTCGTTCAATGATGATCTGTCTGGCTGTGGAGGCATCACTATCGAACAGCAACAGAACTTTTTTATCCTCTACAGCCTCCTGCGCGGCCACCGGAGCCGCGCAGGGCAGGGCCATCAGCAGCGCCAGCAAAAAGCTCTGAACCAGCGTCCGAATCAACAACTGTGCTGGTCGAATGGTCATCTTAGAGCTCGAATTTCAGCCCGAACTGAAATTGTCTTGGCGGGGCCGCCGTCACAAACCCGAGCGGGGCCGTCGGCGGCAAACCGGGGATTCCTCTGAAGTCGAAAGGCCCCGTCAAAAATTTCGGGTCGCACCCGTTGATGAAACCCGGCTGGGCCGTAGTCCCGCAGACTACGTCGTTGACGCGTAGGTAGTTGACGTGATTAAAAAGGTTCGTCACCTCGGCGATGAACTCCACTCTGGGCCCTTCCGCATTCTGCCGCAAAAAAACGCGCTTGCTCATTCTGAGGTCAAAGCTGTAGAAGTTCTCGCCCACTCCGGAATTTCGCGGGGCATGAAACGGGCGGTCGGTAGTATTTAAATCACCGTTGACGTCACGGCCTATGTAGAGGTTGAAAGGAAACCCATTGCGCAGGGTGATGATCGGGCTCAGCGTAATATCGGCGAGCGCTCGCGAGACCCGGTTGTTTCCGGGGCCGGCCCTGTACGGGCTTTCAAAGCTTCCGCTCAAGACGAAGCTATGGCGGAGATCGTAGGCGGAGAGTCCCCTCTCCACGTAGCGCCTGGTCGGGAGGTATGGCGTCGTGCTGCCTGAGAAATCCACCACGTCGTCGAGCGCCTTGCCGTAGGTATAGCTGGCCCGGAACTGGAATCCTTCACCGAACCTCTTGAGCAGAGACGTATTCATCCCATAATAGATAGAGTTGCCTTCGGATGAATGCACAACCATCTGTGCCACCGCGGGGTTAATACGCTCAAGCCTCGGGCCGAACAGATCGCTCCCGGGCAGGCCCGGTACGGCGACCAGTTGGCCGTTCTCGCGGTAATTCCCTTCGAGCGCGATGGGCAGGTGGACTCCGTGATACATCAGCCAGGCGACTTCGAGCGCGAGGTCTCGGCCCAGATGTTGGGTCAGGCCGAGGCTGGCTTGAACCGTATAAGGATTATCGTAGTCCTCGGCGGCCCCTGTGACACGCCGGTTCGGCTGGCCGGGTGCCGGGACGATGCCGAAGGCGCGAACGTCCTGCTCGGTCAGCATCACGAAAGGCAGTTTCCCCAGGCCGACGCCGTAGCCCCACAACGCCCGGGATGACTGCGCGCCGTCTTGCAGCGAGCGCGAGTGAGAATTTATGAACCGCCCGTCTTTGTCCAGCAGCGTCGCCGCGAGCAGAACCTGTAGGCCGACGGGCGCGAAGAACGTACCGAAACCGCCGCGTATCACCGTCCGGCCCTCGCCGAATGCGTCCCACGCAAAGCCGACGCGCGGAGAGAGACTTATATTCCGATCTAACGGCTCAGCTTCCCCGTTATAATTAAGGCGCGCACCCACGTTCAGGGTTAAATGAGGGGTCGCCTTCCACGTCACCTGTCCGAAGGTGCCCAGATTATGCTGCCAGGCCCTGAAACCCGGATTCCCGAACCCTTGTTGCCAGGTGGAGGGCAGACCCAAATTGAGGGCTTGCAGCGGGGTCAATGTGGTGTCCGCGGGTGGCGCAAGCGGCCCGGTCAGCACATTCAGGTCCGCGGGCGAGAGTGCACGAGAGAGAGGAAGTCCGGCGGCGAACTGAAAGGTACCTTGAAACCCTATCTCGGTTATCAGCAGAGCGTCAACGGGCCTGTAGGAAGCGCCGAATTTGAAATCCTTCGACCCTCGGCTCCAACTCAAGGTGTCTTCAAACTGGTAGCGCTTCTGCTTGATGACGAGGGGGACGGTACCCAGTCGCCCGTAATTGAGCAGCCCGGCGACGACGATCTGCGTGGTTCCGGGAGCGCGCGGGATTTGCTCATAATCGTCATCGGCAAACTGAACGCGCAACTGGTTTATGAGACTGGAATTGAAAATGTGAGTCCACGTTCCAACCGCCGTGTAATCGTCGGCCGTTTCTATGATCCCGTTGCTCGGAGCCTGCACGTTATCAGTGACTAACTGGTCATTATCTTCCTTCGCCCAAGTGAAACGCCCGCTCAGGAAATCTCTATCGCTCCTGTTGTAATCAACGCGAGTCGTCCAGTTATATCTACGGCTCGGCGCGTTAAATTGTCCCTCACTCTCCCGCAAGAGTTGTATCGTCGTCGGGTAGTTTGCGGTGGTAAGCGTCGCTTGCAACTGCGCGGCGATGCGGCGGGTCGTGTCGGTCGCGTTCGGCCCGGACTGTAGAGTTTGTAGATAGGCCGACTGCGCCCCGGTTGGTACGAGCAGAGACGTATTACTCGTGTAAGAGCGAAGCCGGGCCACGTCGTACTTGAGTGCCTCGAATGAGGTGAAGAAGAAAGCACTGTTTCTGACAATCGGGCCGCTGAGAGTAAAGCCCGGCGAGATTCTCTGCTCAAACGCTTTCCGGCCGCTCGTGTTCAAGGGGTCGCGCGCAGCCATCTTCTGCGAGCGATAAAAGCCGTAGCCGGAGCCGTGAAATGTGTTAGTTCCGCCCCGCGTGACGACGTTAACGGCCGTCGCCGCGCTGAAGCCGTACTCGGCGGCGTAAGCGTTGCGGTTGACCTGGAACTCCTGCACGGCTTCCACGCTGAGGTTCCTTGTCCTCAGATTGCCCGTGCCGGAATCGTTCTCGCCTCCGTCAATCGAGATGTAGTTGCTCCGGCCGTTGCCCGCCCCGACGGAGAACCCGGAGGTCGGGATGGGCGTGACGCGCGACTGCTGCACGCGCGCCGCCGCGACGTCCGCGATGCCCGGCAGAGTGAAAATGTAGGAGGTGAAATTGCGCGACAGGTTCGGCAGGTTCGCGATCTGCCCGCGTTCGATGGTCTCGGACTGCTGCGTGCGTTCGGTTTCGACGAGCATCGGGGCCGCATCGACGGTCATCGTCTCGTTAATCGGCCCGATCTGGAGCCTGATGTCATAGACGCCTATCTGCCCGACCGTCAGCACCAATTTCAGCAAAACCCGCGACTGGAACCCTGAAGCCTCGACGCGCAGGTCGTAGGTGCCCGGTTGCAAAAGCGGCACCTGATAAGCCCCGTCGCCATCCGTCTTGACGCCGCGCACGACCCCGCGCTCGGCGTTGATAACGGTGACGGCCGCCCCGCTCACCGCGGCGTCCAACTGATCCGTCACCTTACCCTTGAGGGTTGAGTTTGCAACGTCAGACTGGACGAAGAGGACAAGGACGTTTTTGGTCGCGCCCGCGCCGGCAGCAATCGCCGGCAATAGCAGCGGCAAGGCCAACGGCAATACAAAAAGGAGCGCCTGCCTGACGCCTCGGGAGGCACACGACCGCGCCGGCTGCGTACTCGTCTCGCGGACACTGTTATGGAAACTCGCGTCTGAGGAGGCGCGGGTGGTGTGAGGTCTACTATGAGGGTCAGCGGCGTCGCGCATCGCTCCACTCCATGCCCTGAGAACTCGAAGCTCTCTCCACGGAACTGTGCGCGAAAGAACACCCGGTCGGGAGAGGGAGTCCGAAAGCCTTCAGGTATCAAATCGTCCCTTGCTTGAAGTAAAGGTACCACTTTGTGTACGGCCGTACAATATAATTATCGGTGTTACACAAAAGCTGAAGCTCACAGGCGACTTAATCTTTAATGCAATTTTTCCGTGAACCCGATAAGGCCGCGCGTCACGTTAAATGTGCTTGACTCCAAGCCCTTGTTAGAACGCCTCCCCCACCCCAATCGACAGCGTCCGCCCGGCCCGGCCGAAGGCGTAATCGATGCGGTAGTTGATGTGGTTCTTCTTGTCGAGCGTGAAGCGCAGGCCCGCGCCCGCGCCCGGCAGCAGGCCGTCCATGCGAAAGTCGCCCCACTTTCTGGCGACGCCGCCGACACCGCCGAAGGCCACGAACCCGAGACGCTTCCGCCAGTCGAGCCTGTACTCGGCCTGCGCGGCGAACATGCGCCGGTTCTGGAACTCGCCCGTCGCGTAGCCGCGCACGTCGTTGTTGAAGCCGAAGAGGCAGAGGTCGTAGAAGGGGACGCTCCCTTGGGCCGCACAGACCATCCCCCTGTAGGCGAGAACCTGTTTCTTCGCAACCTCCCGGTACCCGTTATAACCGACCTTGTAGACCTGATATTCCCGCCGGCTCCCCCACGTCTGGTCGAAGAAGTCGGCCGTGAAGTCGAACAGGTTACCCTTCGTCGGATAGAAGGTGCTGTCGCGGCGGTCGCGCTGGAGGTGGAAGCCGAGCGCCGCCGAGTTCGACTTGAGGTCGATCTCCGGCACCTCGAAGGCACCCGGCGGCCGTTCGCCGTCGACGCTCACCGTCAGGCGTCGAAACTGGTAGCGCGGGCCGACGAAGACGTTCTTGCCGACGTTGCGCATAAACTCGCCGAAGAGAATCTTGCCGCCGATGCTGACCGGAAGCGCGACGGGGGCCTTGCCCGGTATCCGACCGATGCCGAAGAAGTCGAGGTTGGCGCGCCCCGTCATCGCCGCGAAGGTCGTCTGGTACTTGTTCTCCTTCAGGTACAGCTTGCTCCCGAGAGCCAGGCCGCGCGTGCCGTTGTTCGTATAGACGCCGGCGAGCCCGGCCCACGACGGCGATGAGACGGTGTCCTCTTTATCGAACTTGAAGACGTAACCGGCGATCAGGATCAGGCCGGAGCCGAACGCGGGGCTGGAAATGGGGATCGGCGCGACGACAATCGAACCGCGCTTCTCGCCCTTCTGTTTTCCCTTGTCATCTTTCTGCGGGGACGGCGTGGCCGTAGGCTGACCGTCGGGCCGGCCCGCCGAATCGGTCTTCACACCGACGGCGTCGCCCTCTCCGGCGGGTGTCGGGCTGGGACTCTGGCTAAAGGCGTGTGAGCCGCCCACGGTAATAGAGATGGCTAGGAGGAGGTAAGCCGCGAGCGAACGACAAACGGCGGCAGGCTTCGGCTGCCCCGAACACGTCTCGCCGAATTGTTCTTTACGAGAATTCCAATAACTCATGCTCGCGCCTCCGCTCTGCCCACCGGGGAGCGCTCCTTGATTTAATAACCCGAACGAGACGTAAGCCGCAGACGTCAGCGGAGCGTCACCCTACCGCCTTCGACCCACCAACGTCTGCGGCCACGGCGTCCCCAAAGCCGCCACGCCAACACAGGCGACTCACGAAAGGAGACGCCGCCAAAGCCGGTGTGAAGAACCCTGTGAAACACCGGCCGTGGGCCCCACTCATTACCTGACGCGGAATAACCGAAGCGGTGTCGGCCGCCGCACGGGTCATTCACTACCGTCTGCGGCCGCCGCCGCCTCTGCCGCCGCCGCCTCTGCCGCCGCCGCCTCTGCTGTAACCGCCGCCGCCTCTGCTGTAGCCGCCGCCGCGATAGCTTCCGGCGTTGCCGCCGCCGCGGTTGCGGTACGTGCCGTAGTCGCGCGTGCGTTGCGCCCCTTCGGCGCGGTTGGCCCGGTCGCGCTCAAGCGTGCCCGCCGTCGAGCGATCCGGCCGGTCGCCCACCCGGTCGCCTCGCGCGAAGTCCCTGTCCCTCTGCCGGGCTCCCTCGTTAAAGCTGTCGCGCAGCGACTTGTCTGGCTTCTGGACGTTATTCCAGCTCCCGTTCTCCCACTTGCTCCACTGCCCGCCGTCGTTGCGGCGGTAGACGTTGCCGTCCCGGCCGGCGTAGACGTTATCGCCGCGTCGGCCGACGCCGCCGCTGCCGCCTTCGCCGCTACGCCTAATCATTCCGCCCTGCTCGCCGCGCGTCAGGCGCGTGGTGTTGCCCGTCGCGTTGTTGGTGAAACGCTGCGTCTTCGCCCACTGGTCGCCGCGCTGCACGTAGGTCGAGCCCCAGTTCCCGTAGACGCCCGCGCCCTGCCGCGTCGAGGCGTAGGTGCCTGTGCGCGGGTTCCACGCCTGCGCCCCGCCCACCGCCCCGTTCGGCCCGTAGGCGAAGGCCCCTCGCGCGTAGGTGCCCGTGCTCGGGTTGTATCTCGCACCGAAGCCTGCGCCGCCGTACGGGCCGTAGATTCTCCCCGCCGTCCCGTAAGCGCCCGTGTAAGGGTTGTACCAGGAGCCGTAACCGTAGGTGCGCCAGTAGGGGTAATAAACGGGGTAGCCGCCGCCGTACCAGTAGTAGGGCGGGTAGTACCAGCCCGTGCCCCAGACGGTGCAGCCCCACGCGACCATCATGCCCGTGTAGCCCGCGTAGGCCGCGTACGACACCCACTCGTCGTCGTCATCCTCGTCGGCCTCGACCGTCACGTACGTGACGTTGTGCGCCGGAGAGTCGGCGGGGATGTTGTAAATCTGTTCGGGGACGCTGGCGGCGAGTACCCACGGCCCCTTCGGGCTGGCGGACTGGAACCAGATGCCCTGAAAGCACATGTAGTAGGCGTCGCCGTGCTTGATGATGTCCTTGTCCGTGTTGACGGCGCGCTGGAGCAGCGTGCCTCCGATGGCGGCGTACTGCGGCTCGCCCTGATAGACGACTTCGGGCGCCGTGACCTCGTTCCGGTTGACGCGCGCGGTCTGCGGCACCTGCGCCAGCAGGACGGCCTCGGCCGCCTGCTGCGTCCCCGGCACGGACGCGAGCACGCGCGAGCGCGGGTGCTCCAGCGAAATCTTCTGGAAGTCCTCCGGCAGGCTCGGCGTGGCGAACGTCCAACTGCTTCCGTTCAAGTCCGGCGCGCTGAACCAGCGCCCCGCGACGAGGTAGTAGAAGAGGCCGCCCTCGCCCATGCGGAACAGGTCGCTCTCCGTGTTGCTCACCCACAGCAGGCCGGTTCCCTGAACGGGGACGTACTTCGGCGCGCCGTCGGTCAGGACGAGTTCCGCCGGCTCGGCGCTGAAGTAGACCATCGGCAGGTGTTCGAGGGCCTTGCCGGGCAGGGCGGCTTTGACCTCCTTCCAGTTGTCGTCGTCCGGGAGCTTCGCGAAGCTCTCGGGCAGCGCCCCCCCGTGCGTCCACGGCCCTGTCACTGCGGCAGCCTTGAGCCAGTTCGTGTCGTGGCGCAGGTAGTAGGTGTTGGTCGGCCCATGCAGGAAGAGATCCCAGTTGGTGTTGACGGCGAACTTCAGGTCGTTGTCCTTGATTGGGCTCCAGATGGGGTAGCCGTCTACGTTGAGGAGGATGGCGGGCGTCCGGCTCGAAAATATCCGGGGCGGGTCGCCCTTGATGCCCGGGACGTTCTTCGGGATGATCTGGCTCTTGTCCACCTGCGCGAGCACGCGGTCGAGCGCGATGAAGCGATCCTCGGGCGGGATGGTCTTGTCGACCTCGCCGATTAACTCCTGCGTCTGCTCCTTACTCAGCTTCGGGAAGTTGGTCTCGGTGATCTTGAGCACGGAGAACTTGACCAGCCGCTCGGCCGTCGAGACCTCCGTGTCGGCCTCGACCTTGAGGGTGCCCAACTCCGGCTTCTTCGCGCCCGCGGGCAGGTACGAGGCCGCGGTGTAGGCGATCAGGTGTCGCTGGTTCTCCCAGCTCGCGACCTGCGGCTGGTAGAGGACGATCTGCGCGCCGCCCGCCGTCTTGTAGCCGCGCGGCCAGCCCCTGTCGCCCGCCGATACGTCCGGCTGGACGCCACCTCTTGTCGGCTGCCGCGCCGAGGCGGAGCGGAGTGTGACCGGCGGCAGGCCAATCAGAAAGGCAAGTATGAGTGAAGTGATGAGCCGCTTCATAATCCTCCTCGCTTCCCTTCACGCTGTATCGAGCAGGCCCGGGGCGCGACGGCGCGCGCGGGTTTTGTGCGGGGCCGATTGTATGTAGTGCCTCTTCGGGCGGGTAACTGTCACTTTTGACAGGCGGCGGTGAGAGACTTGACGGGAGCGCGTGGGCGAGTCGTCAGAGGTTGAGCTTCTCAGTCGTCAGACGACTCCTCACGGTTTGGATTTGGCGACGGGGTATTGCTTGAACATCTTCTCGACGGACTTCCTGACCCTCTTCTCGGCCTTCCGGGCATCCTCGTTCATGGCGTCCATGATGCTCTTGTTGTTGCTCCGCTTGTCGAGCATGGTGCTGGCCGTCCCGCGCCAGAGCAGTTGCTTATCCGAGGCGTCGGAGAGGCACACGACGAGCGTCCCGACCTCAACATCCCACGTCTGGCTTCTGACGCTGATGCCGCTCCGCATCTGCCCCGACCAATCTCCCGTGGTTGACCAGCGGCTTTTGGCGACTTCGATGTCCATGTCTGTCGCGACCATGTACACGACGCGGATGTCACTGCCTTGCTCGACGCGGCGCAGCCCCCGGGCCGCCAACTGACCCTCGATGTTCGACCTGATCTGCTGGTCGATGAGCGGGTTTTTCGCCGGGACGCCGTCGGCCCACGAGTAAGTCTTGAACTTCGAGAAGTCGCTGCTCCGGTCAAAGTCCACCGACACGTCCTGCGCGCGCACGGCGGCGACGCCCGCGAGAAACAGCAAGCACAATAAAGCCGGCCTGAACTTCATCACCCCACCTCCACGTTGAAAGGCATGCCGGAGTGCGCGACGCTTCCGGCGAGGGCCGCCGCGCGCACCTCCACCGGTCGATTGTATCGACGGCGGCCGAGACGAATAACTGTCACTATTGACAGGTGAGGCACTTCATTCGGGGCGGTTGATCCTGTTCAGGATGAGCTTGTAAGGGTCGGAGGTGACGCAGGCCCGGCCGTAGAAAGGCCGGTCGTTGATGGTAATCATGAAGAGGACGAGGGCCAGAAAGCCGCCCATGAGTGAGATGAGGACGGCGTGCAGCTTCGGGTCTTCGATCTTGTAGAAGTACGCGACCCCGATACTGATGGCGGCCCCCACCCAGATGACGGCCCACATGACGGGCGACAGCCCGCTGGAGACGGCGTCTATGCGCAACCGGCGATTCTCGATCAGGTGGTTATACGCCTTCAGCGTCTCCGCGTGCAGCGCGGCCTGTCCCGGAGTGGAAGGCTCGAACGCGTACAGCTTGGACTGAAAGTCGTTGATGATGTTCAACCCGTTGGTGAGACTCTGCCCACGCCCCTCGCATTGCGCCGGCCAAGCCTCCTCGATGACGAAGGACGTGTACCGGCGCAGGTCGGCGCGTAACTCGTCCCGCAGCGGCAGCGGGTATCCTTTGACATCCAGATGCAAGACCGCGATGGACGTGGCCTCCTTCGAGACCAGTTCCGAGGCGGTCGCGTAGGTGCCCCAGACGCCCGCCGCGATGAGGCCGACCGTGATGCCGTAAAAGACGCCGATGGCCTGCACCGTCCCGCTCACCGCCTCGTGAACCTCGATGCCGTAGCGAAGCCGGGGCACGACGAAGCGTCTCGCCAAAAGCAGGCCGACCAGCGCGATGGTCTCGACCATCAGTGCAATCACGACGGCGGCCAGTGCCGGCGGGAGTTCATAAATCCATAAAGGCACAGCTCAAACTCTTTTCCGAAGTCGCTTCGCGCTTCTCCATCACGCCGCGCTCTTAATTTAAAGCGTGCGCGGGCGGGGCCGTCGCGCGTCGCCCGTCCGGGCCGCTCCCCAGACCCTGTAGGTCGCTCTCTACCGCCAAAGATTGATCGTCAACGTCGGGGAACGTTCGCTTGACCGAGTTATTCAGCAGTTCCACTTCTCTGCGCAGCGCGGGCGCGCGCCTCTCCGGCAGCGTCTCGCTCAGGTTCTCCAGCATGGCCCGCAGCCGCCGCATCACCTGTATGCTGTCGCGGCCGTACTGGCGGATTTCGGTGACGGCCAGTTGGACGAAGTCGTCCCACCCGGGCGTGCGGTAGACGAGCCGCACGCGCCCCGCCGCGTCCGCCTCGCGCCCTTCCGACAGGTCACGTCTGCCGACGTGGCGCAGGAGGTGTTGAATGTGGTCGAGCGCCGCCACGGCGGTGGTCGGGTCGTTGACAGCCGGCGAGAGGGCCCGCGAGGCGATGTCCACCATGATGCGGAAGGCGAACAGCGGGTCTTGCTCAAGCGTCCGCTCAGGGCCGAGCGCCACCGAGCCGCGCAGGTCGTCCTCCGAGAGACGCTCCCCGCCATCGTAGACGTGGAAGAGCGGGTCGCCCGCCGCGACGTAGTCTCCCACCTCCGGCACCAGCTCGACGAGACAGTCCGACCGCCCGGCGAGCGACACCAACCCCTTCAGGTCGAAGGCGAGCACCGCCCCGTCCTCCGCGCTGAGGACGACTCGACGCGGCTCACCCTCAAGAGACTTGAACGGCTCGGGCGGCGCCGGACGCCGTTCGTCAAGACGCCGCGGGTAGACGGACGCGACGACCTCCCGCCCCAGCAGCGCGACGGTGCGCAGGGCGGTGCTCGGGCGGAGCGTCTTGCCCACCCCGTCTACGAAGAGAAGGAAGAGCGCGAGGTTCAGCAGAAAGCCGTAGGCCGCCAGATACCCGGTCACCAACGGCACGGATTCTTCGAGTCGCACCAGCAGGCCGACCGCGAAGGTGAAGGTGAAGGCGAACGACGCCAGCGCGAGTTTCCTGAAGGGGTTTCGGTAGACGAGGGTGATGATGCGCGGGGTCAATTGCGCGCTGGCGAGCTGCACCGCGACCAGCACGGCCGAGCAGACCAGAACCAGCAGGCTGAACATCGAGCCGGCCACCGTGCCCACAATGGCGCGCGCCGTGTCGAGGCTGACACTCATCTCCCAGCCGAAGGCCCGGTCAACGCGGGTCAGGAGCGCGACCGACGCGAGCCCGGCGATGATGCTCACCGCGGGGAAAAGCCAGATCGAGTTGCGCACGTACAGAAGTATGCGATGGCGCGTGAGCCAGCTCATTCGGGAGCCTCCGTCCGCTCAGCCCTTCGGGGCCTGATAGCCCTCGCGCGCGCGCACCCGCGCGTCGCGCGCGCCGCGCACCCGCACGGTGATGGCGCGGTAGGCCCCGTCGCGCGCCTTGTTGGTCGGGTAGTAGCTCAAGGCGTATTGCGTGCCCAACTCCTCGGCCACCTGCCGGAAGGCCCCGCGCGCGTCGCGCAGGCTGGCGACGGGGAAGCTCCCGCCGCCCGAGTCGCGCGCCAGCGTCTCCATCTCGCGCCGCGCGAGGTCGTAGAGCGTGCGGTTGGCGTGCATGCGCTCGAACGGCCCCATCCGGCAGAAGTCGGAGAACTCCTCGGCGTTCGCGTTCGGCGCGACGAGCTTCCGGTAGCGCCGGAGCTGCGCGCGCGAAAGCCTGAGCCCGCCGCCCTCGCAGCCCCGCAGCAGTCCCTCTTCGACGTACTCCTCGGTGTTGAGCTGTATGAAGTACACAACCACCCCGGCGCGCTTCAGCGTCGCGCGCGCGGCCTCGAAGTCCGACTCGCTCGCCGAGTCCACGCCGTCCGAGAGCGCGACGAGAGCGCGGCGGCCGCCCGACTCCTCACCCGGCCGCTCGCGGAAGATTCCCATCGCGACCTTCTCAAGTCCGTCGTAGAAGGGCGTGCCGTTGGAAGTGCTGACGGACTCGATGGCTTCCCGCAACTCGTCGCGGTCGTCCGTGAGCGGGGACTTGATCCCGACGGTGGCGAGCCCACGGCCCCCATTCCCACCTGACTCGAAGGAGAGGACGGCGACGCTGTCGCCGCGGCGCAACGCCCCGATGAAGTCGAGAGCCGCGCCGCGGATGAGCCCGACCTCGGCGCGCGTCGAGCCCGAGGTGTCTAAGAGCAGCGCGACCTCGAAGGGCGCTTCGGTCGTCGAGAAGTTGGCGATCTTCTGCGGGCGGCCGTCCTCCAACAGGAGGAAATCTTCGGCGCGCAGGCCCTTTAAAGCCCTCCCCTCGTGGTCGGTGACGAGGACGGGGACGGAGACGAGTTGAGTCTCGACGCGCACCACTTCGCCTTCGGCCACATCTTCGCCCACGTCCGCCCGAAGCTCCGCCCGGGCCGCCGCGGGCGTAGCCACCCTGCGGGGCCGCTCTCGCGCGGCCGACGACGCCGCGTCCTGCGCGCGGCCGACGCTGTGCGCTGCCGGCAGGAGCGCCGCGCAGGCGACGACAAAAGCGAGGAGCAGCACGCGCCCGCGGGGCTTATCTAAAGACATACTTCGCCCCCCTCCCTATCCGGACAAACTTCATCAAGTAGTCTTGACCCGGCCGAAGTCTATTCGCGGCGAGAGCGGGCGGGTAACTGTCATTTTTGACAGCCCCGCGCTGAGCTATTTGACAGTGTTTGCGCCGGGTGTCCGGGGGCTATGTTTGAGGCCGCCCGGGGCGTCACATCCGAAATCAACGAAGGCCCAACATGGTCACTCCTAATCTGGTTAAGGTTGTCAAACGCGCCGAGCGCGAGCGTCTGGGGCAGCAGGCCGCGGGGAGCACGAACCCGAAACCATCTTCGCGCGACAGGGCGAGAGCGTTGGCCGCGAGGGTGACGGAGTGGGTCAGCGAGTTCGAGCAGGCTCGCCCGGTTCGGCTTCAGGAACTCAGACGGCAACTGGGGTGGCAGGAGATTGAGGGAGACGGCCTACCGGCTCAGGCGGTGAGTGACTCCGTCAAGAGCGAGAAGTAAATAGCCGCCCGGGTTCGCCGTCACAAAGGGGTGAGGCGTTCCGATGAAAGGTGCACGACTGCGCAAGGGCCACCCGGGGGCGGCGCGGATGAGTCTCGCCGTGCTGCTGCTTATTTCATCCCCCGCGCCCGCCTTCTCGCGCGCGAGCAACCCCTCACCGAGCGAGTCCGTCGCCCTTACCGACCCGGGCGCGTGCGCCAACCTCCGGGAACAGATACCGAAGAAGTACCGCGAGAGATACGACCGTTGGAAGGCGACGTTCCTTTCGGCCGACATCGGGCGTCAGTTGTGGCTCAGGTATGCCTGTAATCCCTCTTTCCATCTGACGATTATCGTCTCCGAAAGCCATAATCAGGGGGGGAGTGTCAGCCTCGATGATTACCGTTGGGCCGAAGGCAGGCTGACGGCCGCAACTATGCTTCTGGGCCATCGCCTCGACAGAGGCTACCCCGCCCCGGTCTACTACCCGGTTCTCAACTCACTCCACTACCTAAGGAGCGGCTGGGACGCCGGGGAGCCGGATGATATTCTCGCCGCCGCCAAAATCACGCACGAGTTCGGCCACGTCGATCAGGCGGCGAAGGCCGACCCGACACGCTTTCGACTACAGAACGAGCTGTCGAAGGTCTACACCTCGCATTTTATCTCGAACGGGTATGACACCGGCGACCCGGCGTTAGTGGAAATGGCCGCACGGATGGGGGGAGAGCCCACGCTACTTACGGGTCAGCGCGAGTATTGGGCCGAGACCTACGCCCTCCGCTACCTCCTGACCGAGCTTCCGCCGAACCAGCGGCGCGCGATGCTGAAGTCAGTTCGCAAATCCCTCGCCTCGGAGTCCGGCCTCTACCACCTTCCCTCACGAGCAGAGTGGCAGACCCTCGCCTCGTTTGATGAGGGAGGTCGGCGCGGTGAAGCCGGGCCGGCACCGACAAGTCGACGACCATCACCCGTCAACGTCCGTTCCTTCGACGTTGTTCGCGGCAAGTAAAGACAAGTAACCACAGAGACACGGAGACACGGCTTGAAGCAGTATCCCCTTCAAGCCGTGTCTCCTCGGCCGAGACGGTAAAACAGCTTCCTCCCCGCATCGAACTTTCGGGGAGGAAGCTGTTCTTTTCGGGGAGCCCCCTCAAGCCCCCGAATGACGCCCACCGCCCCGGCCGCTACCGGGGAGCAGGCGAAATCCAACAAAGGCCAGAGGCCGGTTAGTGAATCACAATCCCGATGCTCAGACGCAGGTTGTCCTGTCGTGAGCCCGGGACGAAGAAGGGCTGTCCCACGGTCTGAAGCGGGTTCACCCGCAAGACTGTCCCCAGTTGCTGGTCGCCGCGGTTGATGATGTTCCAGTCGATCTGTCCCGCGCGCACGTCGATACGTTTGTTGAGCTTGATGTCGATGCCGCCGCCGAAGGCCATCGCGAAGCTCGTCTCGTTGGCGTGGAAGTCGCTGATGCCGAAGACGGTCTGTAGTTGCGGGCTGTCCAGATCGACCTTCTGGACGGCGACGCCGAACAGGGCGTGCGCGAAGGGCTTGAAGCGCGGCCCTTCTTTATCGTTGTTCTTAATCTGGATGCCGCCGAGGTAGTTCTGCACGGTGGAATCGACCGTGCCGCTGCCCGCCGGCAGTGAGAATTCGTCCTCGCGCAGGTGCAGCGAGTAGTCGAACTTGATGCCGACGTAGCGGTGGACGTTGCGGGTGAGCGATAGCTCGAAGCCGCGCAGCGTGTTCTTCTCGCCGAGTACGTCGTCCACCTCCGGGTTGCTCGTGTCGCCCCCGATGTTGTCAAAACTTAAGCCCGAATAGCCGCCGAAGAACTCCCACTTGTTGTACTCGCCCTGCGCCAGCGCGGCGGGCGCCAAGAGTAGAAGGAGTGTTACGGCTGTCAGTATCCGTCTCATCAGTGATGTCTCCTTTCCTGCCTGTGTTTCCTCCCGTACCAGTGCTCGGAATATAGGAGTAGACGGGTGGCGGGCATAACTGTCAGTTCTGACAGGTGATTCACCACGCGTACTGCCACCCGACCCCGACGCTGCTCAGGTGGCCGCCGAAGCGCGCGGTGAGCCCTCTGGCGTAAGCCGCCTTTAGCGACTGGCGGCGGCCGAGGGGGTAAGAGAAGGTCGTCCCGAAGCGAGAGTTGTTCTGCGCGTCCGCCTTAGCGTCCCCGTCCACGACCGTGCGTCCCCCTTTGTAGTAGGTCGCCCCGGCCGCCAGCCACATGCGCGGCCGGAAGGTGTAGACGAGGTGCGCCTGGAGCGAGGCCAGCGGCCTCTGCTCGCGGCGCGCGCCGCCGAAGAAATTATTGTTGGGCGTGAAGAGCCACGCGCCGCCCGCCATCTCCGCCGTCCAGCGGCCGAAGGGCTTCGACACCCCGACCTCGGGCTTGAACGCCCAGCGGTTCGAGCCGAGGTTGACCAGACGGCGCGGATCGTACTGACCCGTCGGCGCGACGACCGTCAGACTCACACCCACAAGTGTCCTCGGCTTGAAGGCGGCGAACTCCTTCGGGCTGAGCGCCGGGCCGCCCGACAGGTTCGTCGAGAACCTGAGCCGCGCGTCCCCGAGCCCGGAGCGCGTCACCTCGCGTTGCTGCTCGAAGACGAGCCCGCTCACCCTGCCCTTGACGTAAGGGACGAGCACGCCCACGTTAGCCTGCCGCCCCTTGAGGCCGAACGTGCGGCCGTAAGCGAGCGCCGCGGCGCCGAACTTCACCTCCACGTCGCGCAGCGGGAGCGACGCGTCCGTCAGCACGTCTCCGCTGCTGTAGGCGTATGAGACGACGACGTACTGCGTGCCCACGGGCGCGCGCGCGTAGGCACGCGGTTCGATCTCCTGCGCCGACGTGACGGCGCCGAGTGGCGCGAACAGCGTGAGCAGGAGCAGAAGGAGTTGATGGCGATAAATGTTTCGCACCCGCGCTCGATGGTAGGGGCAGCGGCGCGCGCGGATAACTGTAAAAACTGACAGTTACGCCGCCGCCGTCTCGGCCGTTACATTCCTGCCGTTAAGACGGCTGCAAACGCCGGGAGGGGCGGAGATGAGAAAAATAATCGCCGCGGTCTTGGCGGCATTGGCCGTCGGCGTCGCGGCCGGTCGCGTCGAGCGCGCGGGCGCCGACCCCCGGCAGGTGCCCGCGCGCGAGGCCCCCGTGCACAAGGGGGGCTACCTCAACGCCTACATCGCCCTGCTGAAGTCCGACGTCAAGTCGAGGAAGACCGGCTTTATCAAAGAAGGTCTGCGCCTCAACGAAAAGGAGGCGGCCGCCTTCTGGCCCATCTACCAGAGTTACGAGGCAGACCTGAAGAGGGTAGATGATACGCGTCGGCAAGTGATTCAAGACTTCATGGACACCTACGACACGATGACCGACGACAGGGCGAAGGAGATGATCAAGAAGCTGCTCGCAATGGAGGGGCAGCGAGTCGAGGTGAAGAAGGCATACCTCAAGCGGTTCCAGAAGATTCTGCCCGGCAAGACGCTCGCGCGGTTCCTCCAACTGGAGTATCGCTTCGGACTGCTGATCGACCTGAAGAACACTGCGGAGATTCCACTCATCGAGTAGAGACCTTCTGCGAGGGCGTGAATGAGAGACGAAAGGCTTGGAAGCCACGCGGCCCGGCGGGCGACGGTTCTGGCGTGCGCACTCTGCGCCGGCGCGGGGCTCGTCGCCGCCGCGCGCGAGGCCGCGCCCGCGGCGCGCGCGCCGCAGGCACAGTTCGAGCTGCCCGCGGCGGCGACACTCGACCCCGGCGGCGTCGACTTCGACGAGCAGGTGATCGGGAGATGGAGCCGCGCGCAGCGGGTCGTCGTCACGAACACGGGCGGCGCGCCCCTTCACGTCAACAACGTGACCGTCGGCGGCGACGATGCCGAGAGATACTCCGTCGTCAAAGACACCTGCACGGGGGCCGAGGTCGTCCCGTACCGCGCGTGCGTCATCGACATCGCCTTCCTCCCCACGGCTAAGGCCGACTTCGACGCCGAGCTGAAGCTCACCGACAACGCCCCCGACAGCCCGCAGGCGATTAGGCTCAGGGGCGAAGGCATCAACTCCGCCATGCTGCCGCCGGGCGGCGGCGGCAGATAGCACCCCGCGCGGTCTTTAAGTCTTCAACGCTGCTTCGGCCTGAGCGGTCTGTTCGATGATTGACGCCGCCGGGCTCGTCTCCGTCTCGGCGTCGGCCCAACTCATCAAAATTTGATGGCCGAGCGCCAACAACGTCGCCCCGACGAACATCCCCAGAATCCCGCCACCCGCCATGCCGCCCAATGCGCCGAAGAGTATCACCGGCATCGGCGCGTCAACGCCGCGCCCGAGCATGAGCGGCTTCAAGGCGTTGTCGGCCGCGCCCGTCAGCAGCAGGATTATCGTGTAGACGACCGCCGCCGCGCCGCCGTAATCGCCGCTCGACCAGATGTAGACGACGACCGGCAGCGTGACGACCAGCGCGGGCACCTGCGCGATACTCAGCACGAGCGCGATGAGCGCCAGCACGCCCGCCCCCGGCACACCCGCGAGCAGCAGCGCCAGCCCGATGAGAACCGCCTGAATGAAGGCGACGCCGACGACGCCTAGCGCGACGGCGCGAATCGTCGCGGCGGAGAGCCGGGCGAGCGCCTCGCCGCGCGCGCCGCCCGCGACGCGGCGGCAGATCGCCCGACTGTTGCGCGCACCCGATTCGCCGTACGCCATGACGACAGCGGCGGCGACGAAAGAGGCCATGAACAAGAGCAAGCTGCCCCCGACGCTCGCGACCGCGCCGAGCGCCGTCCGGGCCAGTTCGCCCGCCTCCGGCTGAATGCTCCGCACGAACCCGGGGAAATCCGCGTGGGCTTTTGACCACGTTTCGTGGAGCTGCCTGCCGACCACCGGCCACCGCTCGACCCCCTCGCGCGGCGGTGGTATTGACACCGCGTTCTGCTGGACTGTGCCGATGAAACTCCTGACCGTGTCCGCGAATGAGTTCAAAAGGAGGGCCGTGGGGATGACGACCAGCAGCACGCCGAAGACCAACAGGATGGTCGAGGCGAGCCATTGCCTCCGGCCGACCCTGCGCGCGAGCCATTGATGCAGCGGGTAAAGCGTGACCGCCAGGATGACTGACCAGACCGCCACGGTCAGGAATGGCGAGAAAACCCGGTAGCACAGCACCGCCAGCCCGCCGACCAGCGCGGCGCGAATCAGAACGTCCAGCAGATTTGCCTGCGCCTGCCTTCCGAACTCGAAGCCCGGCATCGGGAGCGGTTTCATCGGTCTCGTCCTTTCGCGGGTTGTGGTCGGCCCCTCCGCTCTAACTGTTAGCCTGCTGTTGCGCGCGAAGCTGAAACAGCATGTTCATGACCACGAAAATGAAGGCGGTCGAAAGCCCGCACAACAGCACGCCCGAAATCCCCTCCGCGGCCCCCAGCAAGCGCCACCTTTGCGGGAGCAAAACATCGCCGTAGCCAATCGTCGTGTAGCTCCCCAGTGAGAAGTAGAGTGAAGTTTCGTAGTCCGGGAACAGTCCCCACCACTGATAGACCCCCGCCCAGACAGCCGTCTCCAAGAGGTGCAGCACGAGGACGAGCGCAAAGACCAGAGTCAGGTAAAGGCAGAACCGCGCCAATCCGGGACGCTGCCGCTCAAACCTCGCACGGTGGTCAATCAGCCACTCGGCCGCGCCGACCAAGCCGGCCGTATGAATTACCACGCAAACGGCTACGACCACGAACGCGAGCGTCAGCTCGGAAAGCATGGGTTTGTCCCTCCGACGTGCCGGACAGTAAAGGCGAACGGCGTCCGGCAATACTGGCAATATTGACAGTACAAGCCCCGCGGCCGCCGTCGATACAATCGCGCGGTGTGAACCCGACCTAATCAGCTAAGCGCATGGAACCTCGCCGCGGGCGTGGCAAAGCAGGCCCGCGATAGGAGTTAGTTATGAAGACCCTGCAAGTGCGAAGGCTTTCCGTTTCACTGGCGGCGGCGCTCGTCGCGGTCGCCCTGTTGTCGGCCGCGGGCTGCGCAGACAAAGCCGCCCTCAAGGTCGAACCTTCCAGCCTCCTTCCCCCCACGGTGGTCGTCGCCGAAGTCGAGCAGAGAACAGTCCCCATCTACAGCGAGTTCGTCGGCCAGACCCGGGCGAAGGTGACGGTCGAGCTGCGGGCGCGCGTCGAAGGCGTGCTGGAGAAGATTCACTTCAGGGAAGGACAGCCGGTCAGGAAGGGGGCGCTCCTCTTCTCCATCGACAAGCAGCCCTTCGCGGCGACGCTCCAGTCGGCGCAGGCCGTCCTCGCGAAGTCCGAGGCCGACCTCGCACAGGCGCGCCAGCGCACGGACGTGCTTCAGGCGCAGGCCGAGTTGGCGGACGCGCAGGCGGTGCTCAGCAAAGCCCAGCAGGACTTGCGGCGCATCGAGCCGCTGGCGAAGGAGAAGGCCGTCACGGAACTGGAACTGGACGCGGCCGTCGCGGCCCAGAAGTCTGCGCAGGCCGGGGTAGACTCCAGGCAGGCCAACCTCACCAACCTCGAAGCCTCCGTCAAATACACCATCGCGCGGGCCACCGCCGAGGTCTCCTCCGCCAAGGCCCGCATCACGCAGGCCCAGTTAGACCTGGGCTACTGCGACATCTACTCCCCGATCAGCGGCATCATCGGCTTCAAGAACGTTGACGTGGGGAACCTCGTCGGCCGCGGCGACGCGACGCTCCTCGCCACCGTCTCCTCGTCCGACCCGCTGCTCGTCGATTTCAGCCTCAGCGAAGTCGAGTACCTGAACCTGACCAGCCCCGAGACGCTCGGCCGAAAGAGAGTTGACCGCCGCATCGAGCTGATTCTGGCCGACGAGAGCCGCCACCCCTACGAGGGCGCGCTTCAGGTCGTAGACCGCGTCGTAGACCCGGCGACCGGGACGATGAAGATCGAGGTCAGCTTCCCGAACCCGCGGAGCTACATCAGGCCGGGGCAGTTCGCGCGCCTGCGCGCCGTGGTGGCCGAGCGCGAGAACGCCGTCCTCGTCCCCCAGCGGGCCATTCAGGAGATGCAGGGGGCGAAGACGGTCATGATTGTGGACGAGCAGAACAAGGTCGCGGTGCGCACCGTGAGCGTCGGTGACAAGTCGGACAACTACCTCGTCGTGCTTCAGGGGCTCAACCCCGGCGAGCGCGTGATCGTGGAGGGGATGCAGAAGGTCAAGCCCGGGGCCGAGGTGCGGCTCACCACGGGCGAGGCGGCCGAGCAGAGCGGAGGGAGTTGAGCCGTGGCAAACTTCTTCATCCGGCGGCCGATTGTCGCCATCGTCATCTCCATCCTGACGCTCATGCTCGGGCTCGTCGTCATCCGCGGCCTGTCCGTCGAGCAGTACCCGTTCCTCGCGCCCCCGAACATCCGCGTGACGGGAACCTACCCGGGCGCTTCGGCCGAGGCGGTCGAGCAGTCGGTGGCTACCCCCGTCGAGCAGGAGGTGAACGGCGTTGACCGCATGATCTACATGAAGTCCTCGAACACCTCGGACGGCCGCATGCTGCTCGACGTGAACTTCGAGGTCGGGACGGATCAGGACACCGCCAACGTGCTCACGCAGAACCGCGTCTCGACCGCGGCCGCGCGCCTCCCCGCGGAGGTCAACCAGCAGGGCGTGACCGTCAAGAAGCAGAGCCCGAGCATCCTGATGGTGATCTCGCTCTACTCGCCCAAGGACGCCTACGACGCCAACTTCCTCGTCAACTACTGCGGCATCAACCTGCGCGACCAGCTCCTGCGCATCCCGGGCATCGCGCAGGTAGACCTCTTCGGCGGCACCGACTACGGGATGCGCGTCTGGATGCGCCCCGACCGCCTGGCCAAATTAGGGCTGACGCCGGCCGACGTGATTTCGGCCATCAAGGAGCAGAACCTGCAAGCGCCCGCCGGCAAGGTCGGCGCGCCGCCCACGCCCGCGGGGCAGGAGTTCACGACGACGCTCAGCGCGCCCGGACGCCTCATCACGACCGAGGAGTTCGAGAACATCATCGTCCGCCAGACCGCGACGGGCGCCGTCGTGCGCGTCAAGGACGTGGGCCGGGCCGAGTTGGGCTCGCAGGACTACAACTCGTTCGGCCGTCTGAACGGCAAGCCGGGCGGCGCGATGGCCGTCTACCTGCTGCCGGGCGCCAACCAGCTTCAGGCCGCCGAGACGATCTACGAGACGATGAAGCACGCGAAGACGCTCTTCCCGCCCGACATGGACTATAAGATCGTCTACGACACGACGCCCGCCGTCGAGGCTTCCATCGAGGCAATTCTGCACACGTTCGTCGAGGCGCTGGTGCTCGTCATCCTCGTGGTCTTCATCTTCCTGCAAAACGTCCGGGCGACCATCATCCCGGTGCTCACCATCCCGGTCTCGCTCATCGGCACGTTCATCTTCTTCCCCCTCCTCGGCTTCTCCATCAACACGCTCTCGATGTTCGGGCTCGTGCTCGCCATCGGCATCGTGGTTGACGACGCCATCGTCGTCGTCGAGGCCGTCATCCACCACCTCGAACACGGGATGGCCCCGAAGGAGGCGACCTTCAAGGCCATGGCCGAGGTCTCCGGCCCGGTCGTCGGCATCGCGCTCATCCTCTCGGCGGTCTTCGTCCCCGTGGCGCTGCTCGGGGGGCTGGTCGGGAGCATGTACAAGCAGTTCGCGCTCACCATCGCCATCTCGGTGCTGCTCTCGGCCTTTAACGCCTTGACGCTGACGCCCGCGCTGTGCGCCATGCTGCTCAAGCCGCCGAAGCCCATGCGCGGCCCGCTCGGCGTCTTCTTCCGCGGCTTCAACAAGGTCTTCGACGTGACGACGCGAGGGTACGTGAGCACCTCGCGGCTGCTCGTGCGCCGCTCCTTCCTGACGATAGTCATCATCGCCGGCGTGGTCGTCGGCGCGGGCTTCTTCGCCAAGCGGCTCCCGGCCGGCTTCATCCCGGACGAGGATCAGGGCATCTTCGGCGTCAGCGTCCAACTCCCGCCCGGCGCTTCGCTCGCGCGCACCAGCGAAGTGCTGAAGGAGGTGGAGGAGATTCTGGCGAAGACCGAGGGCGTCGAGTCGTTCCAGACCGTCGGCGGGTACGGGGTCGTGACGAACACCTACCAGACAAACTACGGCTCGATGTTCGCGCGCCTCAAGCCGTGGGAGGAGCGCGAAGACCCGGCGCTGCACGTCAAAAGCATCATGGCGAAATTGCAGCGGCGCTTCGCTGCGATACCCGAGGCCGTCGTCTTCCCCTTCAACATCCCGACGCTGTCGGGGTTTGGCGCAGCCTCGGGATTCAACTTCCTGATTCAGGATCGCAGCGGCTCGATGTCCGTCAGCGAGCTGGGCGAGTACGCGACGGCCTTCGTCGCGGCGGCGCGCGAGCGCCCCGAGCTGGGCAACGTCTTCACCTCGTTCGACCCGAACTATCCGCAGGTCAAGGTTGACCTCGACCGCGAGAAGGCGCGCACGCTCGGCGTCCCCGTCAACGAGGTCTTTCAGGCGATGTCCACCGCGATGGGCGGGACGTTCGTCAACGACTTCAACCGCTTCGGCCGGCTCTACCGGGTCTACGTGCAGGCGGAGTCGGAGACGCGGCTGAAGGCTTCGGACATCGGCAACATCTACGTCCGCTCGAAGACGACGGGGCAGATGATCCCGCTCTCCACGCTCGTCACCGTCAAGGACATTGCCGGCACGGAACTGACGACACGCTTCAACCTTCTGCGCTCGGTGGAGATGCAGGGCGGGCCCGCGCCCGGCTACACGTCGGGCCAAGCGCTCGCCGCGCTCGAAGAAGTCTTCGCCCGGACGCTGCCCAAGGAGATGGGCTTCGCCTACTCGTCGCTCTCCTATCAGGAGAAGGTCGCGCCCCCGGCCGCGCCCACCTTCGTCCTCGCCATCCTCGTCGTCTTCCTGCTGCTGGCCGCGATGTATGAGAGCTGGCGGCTGCCGTGGGCCGTGCTGCTGGGGTCGCCGCTGGTGGCGCTCGGCGCGTTCTTCGGCGTCTGGCTGGCGGGCTATGACAACAACGTCTACGTGCAGATCGGCCTCGTCATGCTGATCGGCCTCGCCGCCAAGAACGCCATCCTCATCGTCGAGTTCGCCAAGGCGAAGCACGAGGAGGGCATGGGGCTGGACGAGGCCGCGCTCACCTCAGCGCGGCTCCGCTTCCGCCCGATTCTGATGACGGCCTTCGCCTTCATCCTCGGCGTCATCCCCCTGATGAAGGCCGTCGGCGCGGGTGCGGGCGCGCAGAACGTGATGGGCACCGGCGTCTTCTGGGGCATGCTGGTCGCGACGCTGCTCGGCGTCTTCATCATCCCCGGCAACTACACCTTCGTCGAGGGGCTGGGCCGGCGTCGCCACGCCCCGGCCGACGTGATCGAGCCCCCGCCGCCGGAGTTCGTGATGGGGTCATACGACAGCGTGACGGAGCATGTGACGGAGGACGCCCCGGCGGAGCACCCGCCGGCCAACGGCGAGCCGCACGCGGCCGAGCCGGCAAAAGCGGACACGATGGGTGAGCACGTATGAGACGCTTGGTAGCAGTGCTGCTGGTCGCGTGCGCGGCCCAGTCGGCCGCGCTCGGGCAGAGCGGCCGGAAGAAGAAGTACGAGCCTCCGAAGGTGGAGACCCCGGCGGACTTCAGGAGCGCCGTCGCGCCCCCCGACGCACAGACGCTCGCCAACGCGAAATGGTTCGAGGTCTTTAAGGACGAGAAGCTGCAAGACCTGATTCGCGAGGCGCTCTTCCACAACTACGACCTGCGCGCATCCGTGGCCCGCATCGACGCGGCGCGCGCCTCGCTCGGCATCACGCGCTCCGAACAGTTCCCCACCATCGGCGGCGGCGCGAACATCACGACCCAGCGCGTCTCGCGCGACGGCGCCTTCACCCTCCCCGAGCCCGTCAGCCAGAACCGCTCGTTCGGCAGCATCCTCACGAGCCTCTTCAGCTACGAGCTGGATATCTGGGGGCGACTCAAAAAGCAGACCGCCGCAGCGCGCGCCGACCTGCTGGCCTCCGAGGAGGCGCGCAGGGCGGTGACTACGACGATTGTGAGCGACGTGGCGGCCTCTTACTTCAACCTGCGCGAGCTCGACTTCGAGCTTGAGATCGCGCGGCGCACGCTCGCCTCGCGACGTGAGTCGCTTCGCATCATCAAGCTCCGGCAGGAGCGCGGCGTGTCGAACCTGCTCGAAGTCCGGCAGGCCGAGGAGCTGGTCTACAACGCGACCGAGGTCATCCCGGCGGTCGAACAGGCCATCGAGCAGCAGGAGAACTTCATCAGTCTGCTGACGGGCAGGAACCCGCAGCCCGTCGCGCGGGGGGCCGGCCTGACGGAGCAGCAGCTACCGCCGGAGGTGCCCGCCGGGCTGCCTTCCGACCTGCTCGCGCGCCGCCCCGACATCCGCTCCGCCGAAGCCGAGCTGGTCGCGGCCGACGCGCGCATCGAGGTCGCCCGCAAGGCATTCTTCCCGCGCATCTCGCTCACCGGATTCTTCGGCTTCGAGAGCGACTCGCTGACCAGCCTGTTCAGCCCTTCGCGGGCCGTCTGGGGCTTCGTCCCGCAGGTCGCACAGCCCATCTTCACCGGCGGCCGCCTCAAGTCGAACGTGCGGTTCACGCAGGCGCAGAGGGACTTCCTCGTCGTCAACTACGAGCAGACGATCCGGAACGCTTTCCGCGAGGTGTCGGACTCGCTGGTCGCCTACCGCAAGGTGAAGGAGGTGCGCGCCCAGCGCGAGCTGCTGGTCACCACGCTCCGCGACCGCGCCCGCCTCTCCTACCTGCGCTACAACGGCGGCGTCTCGAACCTGCTCGAAGCACTCGACGCCGACCGCGAGTTGTTCGAGGCCGAGCTGAGCCTCGCGCAGGTGCGGCGCGACGAGCTGCTGTCGGTCGTGCAGGTCTATAAGGCGCTCGGGGGCGGCTGGCAGCAGTGAGGTGGCTAAAGTCTCTCTTCCTTCGGGCGGAATGGGCATGGGCGTGGCTGAGATAGAATCCCGGGCCTTCCAACAGGCGTCGCACCAAAGCGAGGAGCGCCGGATACTCGGGCTGCTCTGCCTCCTCGGCGCGCTACTCCTGTACACGGTCTGGCGCGGCTTCGCGGCCGGCGAGTTTCGGATTCTCCTGGCGCAGACGCTGCTCCTCGCCGTCGCGCTCGCGTACGAAGCCTGTATGCTGGCCGCCGTCAGAGGGGCGCTCCATAGAGGGGCGGAAATCCCGCCGGCGATGTGGGCGCTCAACGTCTTCGCCGAGACTCAAATCCCGACGGCCGCGCTTTTCCTTCTCATCCAGAGCCAACTGATGAGCCCTCACCAAACGTTGAGCGCGCCCGCCGTGCTCGTCTATTACTTCTTCATCATCCTTTCGACGCTGCGGCTGAGCCCGGTGCTCTCACTCTGGACCGGACTCTCGGCCGCGCTGGGCTACCTCGCCGTTACCGCTTACGTGTTGACGATGTTTCCGCGGCCGGCGGCGGAACAGGCGGCGTTCGCGCCGGTCGTCTACTTCATCTACGCGGGACTGTTTCTGGCGGGCGGCGC
Organism: Pyrinomonadaceae bacterium; assembly: GCA_040509515.1. Lineage (GTDB taxonomy): Bacteria > Acidobacteriota > Blastocatellia > Pyrinomonadales > Pyrinomonadaceae > QHXN01. Next base: position 41,539 of record JBEVKV010000067.1, read on the forward strand.
ACTCGCCGCGTTCGTGGCCGGGCAGATTCGCGCGCACGTCTCCGCGGCGCTGCGCGAGGCCGAACTGAAGGGCGAGCTTGAGCGCGTGAATCACGACCTTGAGGTCGCGCGCTCGATCCAGCAAGGGCTTTTGCCCGCCCGCCCGCCCGAGCTGGACGGCTTCGAGGTCGCGGGCTGGAATCAGCCCGCAGACCAGACGGGCGGCGACTACTTCGACTGGCAGACGCTGCCGGGCGGGCGCGTCGCCATCAGCCTCGCGGACGCGACGGGGCATGGCATCGGCCCGGCGCTGGTCGGCGCGTCCTGCCGTGCGTACGCGCGCGCGAGCTTCATGGCCTCCGGCGGGCGTGACGGCGTGCTCGACCACCTCAACCGGCTGCTGGCGGATGATCTGGAGTCGAACCGGTTCGTCACCTTCGCCGTCGTCTTTCTGGAACCCGCGAGCGCGCGCGTGAAAGTGCTTTCGGCCGGGCACGGCCCGATCCTCTGGTACAGGCGCGCGACCGACAGCCTTGAGAGCCTTGAGGCGCAGGGCATCCCGCTCGGCATGATTGCCGGCGTCGGGTACGAGCAGGGCACCGAAGGGCGGCTCGCCCCGGGAGACTTCATCGCCCTCATCACCGACGGAGTCCACGAGTGGGAGAACCCGGAGGGCGAGGAGTTCGGGTTGGCAAGGCTGGAGGCCGTTCTGCGCCGTTCGCGCGACCGCTCGGCCGAAGGGGTCATCGGCGAGTTGTTGACCGCCGTCGCCGACTTCTGTCAAGGCACGCGCCAGAAGGACGACCTGACGGCCGTCATCCTCAAACGCAAGGCGGACGCGCCTGAAAGTAGAGAGAGTGCCGACGCCAAAATACCATTCTCGATTGACCTTCAAGCCCAGACGCGGCCGGAAGTCCCGGCGCTTCAGGCGGGCGCGCGAAGTTAGAAAGCCGGCTTGCACGCATCGCTTAAGAAAGGAAGAATTCCATGACGAACAGGGCACGAATCACGTTTCTCGCAGTCCTCCTCTTCGCATGTTTCGGGGCGGCGAGCGCGCAGCAGACGCGGTCGAAGGTACAGACCGCGGCGGCTCAGGCCGCCGGCCTGAAGAATCCCAGCCCGGAACTGGTCGGCAAGCTCACCAAAGAGCTTTCGCTCACGCCGGAGCAGGCCATCGGCGGGGCGGGGGCGCTCTTCGGCGTCGCCAAGAGCAGGCTGAAGCCCGAAGACTTCTTGAAGGTGGCAAACGCCGTCCCGGGCATGGACGGGCTCCTGAAGGCTGCGCCGAAGCCCAAGCAGGAGGGCACGGAGGGCACGGATCTGCTCGGCTCGGTCGGCTCGATGCTGCCGGGCAAGGCCGGGGCGATGGCTTCGACCGCAGGCGCTTTCAAGCAGTTGGGGATTCCGCCTGAGACGGCGCTTAAGTTCATCCCCATCATGACGAAGTTCGTCGATCTGAAAGGCGGGGCCGGCGTCGCCAAGATTCTGTCGGGCGCGCTGAAGTAGCGGCAGGCCGGTATGTTTGAGGTCATCTATCGTTACGACCCGGAGCGCCCGCCCGAGTGGCGGACGCCGCGCGACCCCGAAGAGGCGCGGCGTCTTCTCGAAGCCGGGAACCACGCCTTCGCCTCCCTCGCCGACGGCCCGGCCGCACGGTCGCGGGTAGTCTACGTGGGGCCGGAGGATGTCGGCCTGGCGGAGCCCGCCGGCGTCCCCTCCCATCAGCCCTTCGCCGTCGTCCTCGGCTGCTCGGACGCCCGCGTGCCCACCGAGATGGTCTTCGACCGGGCCTGCAACGAGCTGTTCGTGGTGAGGGTGGCGGGCAACATCATCAGTCAGGAGCTTCTGGGAAGCATCGACTACGCGGTCGAACATCTGTGCGAGAGCCTGAGACTGCTCGTGGTGCTCGGGCACAGCCGGTGCGGCGCGGTCGCCGCCGCCGTGGACGCCTACCTGAAGCCCGCGGGCTACCTCGGCCTTTCGACCTCACACAGCTTACGGTCAATCGTGAACGTCCTGTTCCGGTCGGTGCACGGGGCGGCGCGGGCGTTGTCGGCCGTCCGGGGCGACGAGGTCTCAAGGCTGCCCGGCTACCGCGCGGCGCTCGCCGAATGCTCGGTCGTGCTCAACGCGGCGCTGACGGCCTCCATGCTCAGGGGCGAGTTCGGCGACGAGGCGAAGGGACTGCGCGTCGTCTTCGGGGTCTACGACCTTGCCACGCGGCGGGTCAACGTCCCGCTGTCGTTCGCGGAAGAGAGCGAACCGACCGCCCGCCTGCTCGACGCCCCGAACGGGCGCGAGGAACTCAGACAGTTCGCCTCACACGTAGCGAACAGCGCGCACATCACCCGCCTGCTGCTGAACCGTCGACGTTAACTCACGTCGAGCTTACGTCGGCGTGCCCTTCGCCGGCCTGCGGCTCTCCGCCCGCCGGGAAGAACGTCGGGTAGACGAAGCCCGCCAGCGCCGCCCCCACGATGGGCGCGACCCAGAAGAGCCACAACTGCGAGAGCGCCCAGCCGCCGACGAAGAGCGCCGGCCCCGTAGAGCGCGCCGGGTTGACCGAGGTGTTCGTGACCGGGATGCTGATGAGGTGAATCAGCGTCAGCCCCAGCCCGATGGCGAGCGGGGCCATCCCGGCCGCCGCGCGCCGGTCGGTCGAGCCGAGGATGATGACGAGGAAGAAGAAGGTCATCACGACCTCGCAGACGAGCGCCGCGACGAGCGAGTAGTTACCGGGCGAGTGTTCGCCGAAGCCGTTCGAGGCGAACCCGGCCGAGAGGTCGAAGCCCGCCCTCCCGCTCGCGATTAAATATAGGATGCCCGCCCCGGCTATCGCCCCGACGACCTGCGCGACAATGTACGGCAGCACGTCCGACGCGGGGATGCGCCTCGCCGTGAAGAGGCCGACGGTGACGGCCGGGTTGAAGTGGCCGCCCGAAACGTGGCCGACCGCGTAGGCCATCGTCAGCACCGTCAGGCCGAAGGCGAGCGAGACGCCGTGCAGCCCGATGCCGACCTGCGGGAAAGCCGCCGCCAGCACGGCGCTGCCGCACCCGCCCAGCACCAGCCACAATGTGCCCAGGAACTCCGCCGTCAATCGCCTGCTCATCGTCATCTCGAAAGTCACCTCCAGTGGAGCAAATTTCACCCCCTGCGTCGGGGCAAGGTTTCAACCTGTTCTTCTTCTTCTTCGCACAACTCGGCTCACGTCAGACACCCTTCGGGCGGCCGGCGGGCGGCCTCTTCTGCGACTCGCGTTCGAGCACAAGTTTGAAGGCCACGTAGTACTTGTAGATGTTGCTCACGTAGGTGACGGTCTCGTGCCCGATCTCCCTATCCGCGACCAGCTCCACGTTGTTGAACCACTTGTTCGGGTCGAGCCCTTCGGCCGCGGCCAGCTTCCGCAGCCGCGCGATGCGGTTCGGCCCCGCGTTGTATGACGCGAAGGCGAACAGCCCCTTGTTGAGTCGATCCATCGCGGCGTCGGCGAAGTACTCGTCCATCATGAAGCGCATGTACTTGACCCCGGCGTGGACGTTCGACTCGACCTTCTCCACGTCTTTGATGTTGATGGGATTGCCGGCCGCGGTGCTCGGCTTGATCTGCATCACGCCGACGGCGCCCGCGGCGCTGCGCGCCGACTGTTCGAGGCGCGACTCCTGATAAGCCTGCGCCGCGACCATCAGCCAGTCGAACCCGTACCGGCCCGAGTACTTCTTGAATAACTCGACCGTCTCCCTGAACTTCTTCACCTCCTCCGCCGAGGTCGAGTTGACGACCCACTTCGTGTTCTGAAAGTACCTGCGCAGCAGCGTGTTGCCGAACGCGGTGCCAACCTTGTGCTCCCGCACGAACTCGTTGACGGCGGCGGCGAGCTGCGGGCTCTCCTTTCTGAAGGCCCACCCTATCGAGACGTTCGGCGCGACGGCGAGGTCGGGGCGCGGGGCCAGCCGGTCGAAGACCTTCGCCCACAGCTCGGCGACCGTGCTATCGACCACGGTGATGCCGACTATCCCGGCGTTCACCATCTCAAGGATGTCTTCGTCTTCGAGGTCTTCGTCGGCGGCCTTGAGGATGACCGGCGGCTTGCCTGACTTCTTCAGCTCCTCGTTGAGCCGGGTCAGCATGAACCAGTAGCGGCTGCGCTGTCGGACGAAGACCTCCTTCCCGCCGAGGTCTTCGAGCGAGGCGAGTGCGGGCGAGCCGGGGCCCGTCACCACGATGTTGCTCACGTTCTCGCGGACGGGGTCGGAGTAATCGACCAGGGCTTGCCCTTCCGGCGTGACGGCGATGTTCGAGACCGCGATGTCGCCGCGGCCGTCGAGGAGCGCTTGGAACAGTTCGCCGCGCTGGACGGGGATGAAGAGCACGTTGACCTGCCGGTTGCCGGTGCCGAGCTTCCGGTTGAGGAACTTCTCGAACTCCTTCAACGACTCATAGCTGATGCCGCGCGGCTCGGCCCCGTCATAGAAGTAGTAGGTGCGGTTGTAAGTCACCAGCGCCCTGATGTAGCGGCGCTCGGCCATCCGGTCGAGGTCGCCCGCCCACCTCTCGCGCTTGACCCGGTCGAGCAGCGACGGGTCAACCGGCTCGGGCGGCGCGTCCGCGGACGCCGCGACGGGACTGTCTGTCTGCGGCCCCGGCGCGGCCGGCTCCGTGCGACAACCCGCGCCGGCCGCCAGTAAAGCAGCCAGCAGACACGCCGGCCAGCGGCCGCGCCATGTGTAAGCCTTCGTCGTCATCATGGCTGACAGGTCGCCGTCAGTTCCGCTGCCGATAAGGGCCGTAGGTTTTCCAGGTCGCCGGGTCGAAGTCACGGGTCATCCCGCAGGAGAGGCACACGCGATAGGTGCGACCTTCGCGCGTGATGGGGCGGCCCATCCGTCGGTGCCGGCAGTTCAAGACACACCCTAGTAGCCAAGTGACCGCGCCGCCCAGCGTGGGCCGGCGCTCGTGATAGACCGCGCTCCAAGTTTGTTCCGTCGTCGCCATGCCGTTTCCTCCCTCGCCCGGGGTCAGGTCAAAGCCGGAATCAGGTAGAACATGAGAGCGATGATGGCGTAGACCGTGATGAGTTGGACGCCCTTGTACCAGTTGGACTGACCGTCGCCGCAGACCATCGCGCCGATGAGCACGGCGATAAAGAGCGAGCCGATCTCGGCCCGGTTGAACGCCAGTTCCAGCGGCTGCGGCGCGATAAAGTAGCTGGCGAGCACCAGCATCGGCGCGACGAACAGCGCGATCTGGATGCAGCTCCCCAGCGCAATCCCGACCGACAAGTCCATCTTGTTCTTCCGCGCCATCGCGATGGCCGACCCGCTCTCGGCCGCCCCCCCCACCACGGCCACCAGCACGATGCCGATGAAGATGTCCGACATCCCCAGCGCCTTGCCCGTGCCCTCGGCCGCGCCCACCAGAATCTCGCTCATCCACGCCGCCATCGCGGAGGCGGCGAGCAGACTGCCGACGGCGCGCGAAACACTCCACTGCGCGCCCTCGTGGCCGTGCCCTTCCCCGCCCCCCACGCTGGCGAAGGCGCTCCGGTGCGTCTTGAGTGAGAAGAGCACGTAGAGTCCGTAGGCGACGAGGAGCAGGACGGCGATGCCGACGTTGAGCAGTTGCTCCTGCCGGATGACGCCTTGTGGAGCCACGTAGCGGCTGAACGCCGAGGGGACGGCCATGCTGACGGCGGCCACGAACATCATCGTGCTGTAGGCGCGCGTGGCCGCCGGGTTGAACCGCTGTTCGTGGTGGCGCAAGCCCCCCAGCAGGAAGGCCACGCCGAGCGCCAGCATCAGGTTGGCGAGGATGGCACCGACCAGCGACGCCCGCACCATGTCGAGGAGCCCTGCCCGCAGCGCCACCAGCGAGATGATCAACTCCGGCGCGTTGCCGAAGGTGGCGTTGAGCAGCCCGCCCACGGCGTCGCCCGTCCGCGTCGCGAGCTGCTCGGTCGCGCGCACGATCAGCGCCGCGACGGGGACGATGGCCAGCGCCGCCGAAAAGAAGATGAAGGGTGCGGCCACCGTGCCGGCGTGCTCCAGCGCCACCGTGACGGGCACGAAGAGCAGCAGCCAGTTCATCGGGCTCCGCAGGAACCCGACGAACGGCGCGTCAAGCTGTAACGTCGAATTGTGACTCATCCTTACCGGCCGACTGAGCGAGTCAGGCGACTCTCCGCTCAAAACGCTGTGAGCCCTTCGGCCCGGAACAACTCGCGGGCGCGCTCGACCGCTTCGCTCGTCGGGGGCGCGATCTCCCCGAGCGCGTAGCTGATTCTGAGGCTGGCCCACTTGAAGCGCCCCATCTGGTGGAAGGGCAACACCTCCACGCGCTCGACGTTGCCCAGCGAGCCGGCGAACCTCGCGACGTTCGCGATCTCTTCGGCGTTGTCGGTCAGCCCGGGCACCAGCACGTAGCGCAGCCAGACCGGCCTCTCGCGTTCGGCCAGCCGCAGCGCGAAATCGAGCGTCTGGATTACGTCCCTCCCGGTCAGCAGGCGGTGGCGCTCCCGATCCCAAGCCTTGAGGTCGAGCAGCACGAGGTCAATCGTTTCAAGCTCGGCGTCCGTCAGTTGATCGCCCAGGTACCCGTTGGTGTCGAGCGCCGTGTGGATGCCCATCTCGCGCGCAGCTTTGAAGAGGCGGACTGCGAAGCGGTCCTGGATAAGCGGCTCGCCGCCGCTCAGCGTGAACCCGCCCGACATGGCCTTCAGCCCGTGGCGGTATCTGCCCAGCACCTCGACGGCCCGCTCCAGGGTCACGGGCGTGCCGTTCGTGATGTTCCAGGTGTCGGGGTTGTGGCAGTAGAGGCAGCGCCACTGGCACCCGGCCGTCCACGCGACGACGCGCACGCCCGGCCCGTCCACGGCCGAGCCCGTGGTGAACGAATGGAGGAAGCCCACGTCGCCGGTCTCAAGCGCCCTCTTTACGGTGTATTCGGGAACGCCCGGTTCTCGGTTCACCCGCAGCTCGAAGGGGCTGATCGCCACCAGCGGCTCGGCCTGTGTAGTCTGCTCTGTGCTCATATCGTCGCCTGCCTTCCGTGGAAAGTGCGGTTAATCACGTCCATTTGTTGCTCGCGCGTCAGCCGCACGAAGTTGACCGCGTAGCCGGAGACGCGAATCGTCAGGTGCGGGTACTTCTCCGGGTGCTCCATCGCGTCGAGCAGCGTCTCGCGGTTCAACACGTTGACGTTCATGTGGAAGCCCGTCGCGCCGAAGAACGCGTCGAGCATGCTGCGCAGGTTGGAGACACGGTCTTCGCCGACTCTCCCCAGCCCTTCCGGGAGCAGCGAGGCCGTGAGCGAGATGCCGTCGGCGGCGTCGCGGAACGGAATCTTGGCGACCGACGCGCCCGCGGCGTGGATGCCGTGGCGGTCGCGCCCGTGCATCGGGTTGGCGCCCGGCGCGAACGGCTCCCCCAAGCGTCGCCCGTCGGGGGTGTTGCCGGTGCTCTTGCCGTAGACGACGTTCGAGGTGATGGTCAGGATCGACTGCGTGTGCGTGGCGCCGCGGTAGGTGGGGTACTTCCGGAGCTTCCCCATGAAGGTGCTGACGAGCCATGTGGCGAGGTGGTCAACCCGGTTGTCGTTGTTGCCGAACTGCGGGTAGTCGCCCTCGATCTGATAGTCCACTATCAAGCCCGTCTCGTCGCGCGCGACCCGCACGCGCGCGTGGCGTATCGCCGAGAGACTGTCGGCGACGACCGACATGCCGGCCATGCCGAAGGCCATCGTCCGCGCCGGCGAGTAGTCGTGCAGCGCCATCTCGACGCGCTCGTAGGCGTACTTGTCGTGCATGTAGTGGATGACGTTCATGGCGTT
>JBEVKV010000068.1:0-3421 GCA_040509515.1 Pyrinomonadaceae bacterium
ACACCCTCGTCGCCCTCTGCCTCGAACGCTCCTGCCTGATGGTCGTCGCCCTCCTCGCCGTCCTCAAGGCCGGCGGCGCCTACCTCCCGCTCGACCCCCACTACCCCCCAGACCGCCTCTCCTTCATGCTCGAGGACGCGGCCGCGCCCGTGCTGCTGACGCAGGCGGCGCTGGCCGGCTCGCTGCCCGCCTACGCCGGCCACGTCCTGAGCCTCGACGGCGAGGCGGAGGCGGGGGCGGGCGGGGGCGGGGCGCCGGGCTGTGAGGCCGGGCCGGAGAATCTCGCCTACGTCATCTACACCTCGGGCTCCACCGGCCGCCCTAAGGGCGTCATGGTCTCGCACGCCTCCGTCGTCAATCTGGCGGTCGGCTTGGAGAAGGCCGTCTACGGCGGCGCGGGAGAGGCGCTGCGCGTCAGCCTCAACGCGCCGCTGAGTTTCGACTCCTCGGTCAAGCAGATTATCCAGCTCCTCCGCGGCCACACGCTCCACATCCTGCCGGAGGAGATTCGGCCCGACGGCGCCGCAATGCTCTCTTACATCGAAGCGCACGGGCTCGACGTGCTCGACTGCACGCCGTCCCAACTGAAGCTGTTGCTCTCCTCCGGCCTCTCCGAGAGGCGCGGGGCCGGGCTGAAGATGATGTTGATTGGCGGCGAGCCCATCAACGAAACGACGTGGGAGGAGTTGGCGGGGCTGAACCGGACGAACTGCTTTAACGTGTACGGGCCGACGGAGTGCACGGTGGATTCTACGACGTGCCTCATCGGGCGCGAGCAGGTCAGGCCGTCTATCGGCCGGCCGGTGGCGAACGCGACCGTCTACGTGCTTGACGCGCACCTGAACCAAGTACCCGTCGGCGTGCCCGGCGAGCTGCACATCGGCGGCGGCGGCGTCGCGCGCGGCTACCTGAATCGGCCGGGGCTGACGGCCGAGCGTTTCATCCCCGACCCTTTCTCGCGTGAGCCGGGAGCGCGCGTGTATCGCACGGGCGACCTGTGCCGCTGGCTGCCTGACGGCAACCTCGAATTCATCGGCCGCAGAGACGAGCAGGTGAAGGTGCGCGGGTTCCGCGTCGAGCCGGGCGAAATCGAGGCGGCGCTGCGCGCGCACCCGGGCGTCGCCGAGGCCGTCGCTCTCGCGCGTCAGGACTCTTCCGGCCATCAGAGTCTCGTCGCCTACGTCGTCACACGCCCCGGCCAGCAGCCGACGCCGGCCGAGTTGCGCGCCTTGCTGGCGGCGCAGCTCCCCGACTACATGGTGCCGCAGTCCATTAACCTTCTCGAACGCCTGCCGCTCACCCCTAGCGGAAAGGTGGATTACCGGGCGCTGCCGGTGCCTGAGTACGACGGTTCCGCCCGCGAGTACGTTGCGCCGCGCAGCGAACTCGAACGAGAGGTGGCGGGCATCTGGCAAGAGGTCTTGCGCGTGGGACGGGTGGGCGTCACGGACAACTTCTTCGAGTTGGGCGGTCACAGCCTGCTCGCCACGCGCGTCGTCTCGACGGTGCGCGAGCGCCTGAAGGTGGAGGTGCCGTTGCGCCGCATGTTCGAGGCCCCGACGGTCGAGCATCTGGCGCTGGCCGTGAGCGAAAGTCTGGAAGCGCTCGCCGGCGGTCATGAGCCCGAAGTTATTCGGAAGGCCGAGCCGGACGCCGCTGAAGCCCTGCTCTCGCGGCTCGACGAACTTTCCGAGGCGGAAGTTGAATCACTCTACCTGAGCCTCAGGCCCGGTGACGAGGAAGGCAATGAGCAGCAACTCTAAGTTGACGGCCCCACTCTCGACGCAGGAGAAGCGTGCCCTGCTGGCGAAAGCCCTCAGGAAGAGGGTGGCCGCGCCGAAGTCGTACCCCGCCTCGTTCGCGCAGCGGCGGCTCTGGTTCCTCTACCATCTGGAGCCGGACAGCCCGCTCTACAACATCGCGGCCGCCATCAGGCTGAACGGCCGGCTCGACGTGCATGCGCTGCGGCAGGCGCTCGGCGAAGTAGTCAGGCGGCACGATGCGCTGCGCACCACGTTCGCGCTCGCCGACGGCTCGCCCGTACAGGTCGTCAGCCCCACGCTGGAACTACCCGTGCCGTTGACCGACCTCTGCACTCTGCCCGCGGACGCGCGGGAGGGCGAGGTGGCGCGACGGGCGCGCGCCGAAGCCGAGACGCCTTTCGACCTCGGCGCGGGGCCGCTCTTGCGAGTCGGGCTGCTTGCGTTCGGCGCGTGCGAGCACGTCATGCTGCTGACGATGCACCACATCGTCAGTGACGCCTGGTCGATGGACGTGCTCGTCCGCGAATTGACCACCCTATATAAAGCTTTCTGCGAGGGGGCGCCGTCGCCGCTGCCGGAACTCCCTATCCAGTATGCCGACTACGCGCGGTGGCAGCACAAGTGGCTGACGGGCGAAGTGCTCGAAAGGCAGATGGACTACTGGAAGCGCCAGTTGCGCGCCGCACCCGTCATGGCGTTGCCGACCGACCGGCCGCGCCCGCTCGTCCGCTCCTCGCGCGGCGGGCATCACGCCTTCCATCTGCCCCCGCCGCTGGCCGAGGCCATCAGGGCGCTCGGCGCTGCCCATAACGCGACGCCTTTTATGACGCTGCTCGCGGCCTTCACGTCGCTGCTCCACCGCTACACGCAGCAGGAGGAGGTCGTCGTCGGCTGCCCCATCGCCGGGCGGAACCGTAAAGAGACGGAAGGGCTCATCGGCTTCTTCGTCAACACGCTGGTGCTGCGCGTCGATGCGGTCGGCGACCCCACCTTCGGCGAACTGCTGGCCCGCGTCAGGGAGACGGCGCTCGGCGCTTATGCTCACCAAGACCTGCCGTTCGAGATGCTGGTCGAGAAGCTCCAGCCGGAACGGCGACTCGGCCACACGCCTCTGTTTCAGGTAGCCTTCGTGATGCAGAGCCGGGACGAATCCGCCGCCGCCGCCGTGGACGGGCTCACCTTCGGTAGCGTGCCCGTAGAGAACAACTTCGCGAAGTTCGACCTGACGCTCGCCATCGCGGAGACGCAGCGCGGGTTGAGGGCGAGCTTCGAGTACAGCACGGAGTTGTATGACGCGGAGACCGTCGCGCGGATGGCGGGGCACTTGAGGGTCTTGCTCGAAGGGGCCGTTAGTAACCCCGGTTGCCGCCTCTCCGAACTGCCGCTGCTGACCGAGGCGGAGCGCCTGCGGCTACCCGCAGTGCGCAACGCCCATGCCGCCGCCCGCCCGCAGGCGAAGTGCCTGCCGGAGTTGTTCGCCGAACAGGCGCGGCGAACGCCCGGAGCGGTGGCGGTCGTCGACGAGCGGACGCAACTCACCTACGCCCAACTCGACGCCCGCGCCGACCGCTTAGCTCACCGCCTGCGCACTCTCGGCGTCGCCCCAGACACCCTCGTCGCCCTCTGCCTCGAACGCTCCTGCCTGATGGTCGTCGCCC
>JBEVKV010000069.1:0-19741 GCA_040509515.1 Pyrinomonadaceae bacterium
CCCGCCGCTGCTCTTCGGCACGACGACCTGCCCGATCCTGTGGCGGAGTTGGAGCAGCGTCTCGAACATGCAGTGGTCTTGGTGGTTGTGCGTGATGAGCACGTAGTCGATCACGTCGGGCAGGTCGGCGTAGGTGTAGCGCCGGAGGGCGCCGCCGTCGCCCTCGTAGCTGACCAGCGGGTCGATCATGATGCTGACCTCGCGGGTCTCGACCAGCAGGCAGGCGTGCCCGAAGTAGCGCACCCTCACCCCTTCGCCCGCGTACCTCGCGGCGGGGCGCGGCGGCTCGGGGGTGAAGAACGAGGAGAAGAGTCCGGCGTCGCCGTCGCCCACGCCGAACAGTTCCCGCGCGTGGCCGAGGGGCCGCGGCTCGGTCTTCATCTTGAAAAGCTCGTCCAGCTCCGGGGAGTTGAACGGGACGGCCAGCGACAGGTGCTCGGCGTCCGGGAGTTGCGGGGTGCTCAGCGCGAACGGCCGCTCGTCCACGCGGCCGCGCGAGAGCGAGACGCTCTGTGACGCCGTGCTGTAGAACGGGCTCCGGTAGAGCAGCCCCTCGATGAAGCGGACGGAAGGGCTGTGGTTCAGGTCGTAGACGAGTTCGACGTAGCCCCTCAGGCTCTCGGGGACTTTCTCGTAGAGCGGTTCGAGCGAAGCGCCGGCCGCCTCGGACGCCAGCAGCTTGACGAGCCGCTGGATGTCGGCGGCGAACTCCAGAACCGTCGCCTGCCCCCGGACGGTCTGGTCGAGCAGCGACTGGATGTCCTTGACGCGGCTCGGGTCGTAGTCGATGAAAGGCCCGCCCCGCATCGCAGGGTTCTTGTTGGCGGCGGCGTGCACCTGCGGGGCGGCGACGAACGACTGCATGATCTTCACATGCGAGTTGGCGACGAACATCGCGGAGGAGGCCGGCGAGATGAGCGACGACCACGCGTACCAGCGGTTGAATAAAGGCTCCGCCAGCACGTCGCCACGCAAGTAGACTCTTTCGACCGACATATCGACCTCCGGTTTAATGGCAGTTGAATATGAACTGAAAGGCCCTAACCACGGAGACGCGGGGCTTCGATTTGAAATCTCAACTTTGAAATTTCAAATCGTTATAGCCGTCTCTCTCATCTCTCCGTCGCTTCGGGGCCGGCTCACCGCGCCGCCTTCTTCGACGCGCGCGCGCGCGTGCCGGCCGCGGCGCGGCCTTTCGCGGGCGCGGCGCGGCCTTTCGTCGCGGCAACACGGCCTTTGGCGGCGGCGGCGGCGACGCGGCGCGTGCCGGCCGCGGCGGCCTTCCTCGGCGGTTTCGGCACCAATTTCCGGCAGATGTCGTCTATTTCGCCGTCGCGCTCCGCGATGAGCGACTTGGCCATGTCCTTAAGTTCGCTGATGGTGGACGGCCTCGTGTCGTCCAGTTTGTAACGGTCTTTGCCCTCGGGCAGAGTGACCTGGAGCCTGTGATAGCCCGCGCGCGGCCCCGGCCTGAGGATGAGACCCGTCTGAAAGTGAACCGTGTCGCCCACGCCGTCGAACACCACGCTCAGGATGGACGTTGCCCAGCCGAGCGTCCCCCACCCCTTCGCCTCCCGGTACAAGATTGGTCTCTCCCTCGTCTGCTGCCCCGTCCCCAGAGAGACCATGAAGACCTCGTCCAGTCTCTTATGGAACCTCGTCGTGCAGATGGCCTCCGCCAGTGCGCACATGGCCGGGTTGTTGGCGTACGTGCCGCCGTCTATGAGCGCGTAGCTGCCCTCCTTGTCGTCTACATTGTCCAGCTTGTCTATCAACCCCGGCTCGAAGTAGGTCGGCGCCGCCGAGGTCGCCCGCGCCACGTCCCGCATCGGGTAGTCGTAATCCTTCTGCTCTTCGCCCTTGACGAGGGTTCTACCCGCGGCCTTGTGACTCTTGAAGAAGAACGCGCTCCGCAACTCTATCTCGTAACTGGGAATCAAGACGGAGGTGAGGGCCTGCGAGAGCATGGTGTCGCCGAAGTACTCGGCCAGCACGTCTTCAATAGGCCCGCTCGGGTATTTATTATCCAGCACGTTGCCCAGCGCGAAGATGCTGTGGAGCAGCGAGCTTGAGAAGATGCGGCTGCCCTGTTCCTCGTAGAGTTTGACGAGGTCTTTGGCCGCGTACTGCGGGACGCGCGCGCCGTCCGTCTTCGGCTTCGTCAGCCCGAGCGCCAGGATGCCCCCGGTCGAGGTGCCCGCGATGAGGTCGAAGAGTTCGCAGACGCGCTTGCCGGTGCGGCGCTCAATCTCGGCGAGCACCAGCGCCGGAATGATCCCCCTGACGCCCCCGCCGTCGATGCTGAGGATTCTGAACATCGAGCCCATGACTACCTCCTTAAAGGTGAAGACCGGCGGACGGCCCCGAAGCACGGGGGGCGTCGCCCGCCCCCGCTAAGGGTTATCGACGCCCGACGACGCCCGCCCGTCCCGCGCGCCGGCGGGCGGGACGAGCCCCGACTCGACGAGCCGCGAAAGGATTATCTCGGCGTTCTCTTCGGCGGTGCGGCCGACCGTGACGATGCGAATCTCGGGGTTGAGCGGCGGCTCGTAAGGGTCGTCGATGCCGGTGAAGTTTTTTATCTTGCCTTCGCGCGCCTGCCGGTACATGCCCTTCGTGTCGCGCTCCTCGCAGACTTCGAGCGGCGTGTCCACGTAGACTTCGATGAAGCGGTCGTCGCCCACCATCGCGCGGCACTCGCTGCGCGACGAGCGGTAGGGGCTGACGGCCGCGCAGATGACGCCGCCGCCGTGGCGCGCGATCTCGGCCGCCACGAACCCGATGCGGCGGACGTTCGTGTCGCGGTCTTCCTTCGAGAAGCCCAGCCCCTTCGAGAGGTGCGTGCGCACCACGTCGCCGTCGAGCAACGTCACCTGCCGCCCGTGTTCGAGCAGCCTCACGGCGAGGATTTCGGCCGTCGTCGATTTGCCCGCGCCCGAGAGCCCCGTGAACCAGAGGCAGAAGCCGTGACGTTCTCTGGGCGGGTGCGCCTCGGCGAGGATGGCGGCGACCTCCGGGCGCGTGAACCAGCCCGGGAGCGTGCGTCCGCGCCGCAGAAACTCGTCGCGCACCTGCGTGCCCGAGATCGAGGCGGTGCGCGTCTGCGGCGTCACGCGCGCGACCTCCTCGTAGCGGTCTTCGTCGGGCAGGTAGACCATCTCGGAGAAGGGCAGCGGTTTGACGCCGAGTTCTTCGGCGTGGCGCGCGACCAGCTCCTGCGCGTCCTGCGGCCCGTAGAAGGGACGCCCCTGCGAGTCGAGCCCCGGGCTCGCGTGGTCGCGCCCGACGATGAGGTGGTTGGCGCCGTAGTTGCGCCGGATGAGCGCGTGCAGCAGCGCCTCGCGCGGGCCGGCCATCCGCATCGCCAGCGGCAGCAGCGAGAGGAGCATGCGCGACTGGTCGTAGTAACGCTCGGCCAGAACCTTGTAGGTGCGCACGCGCGTGTAGTGGTCGATGTCGCCCGGCTTGGTGAGCCCGACGGCCGGGTGCAGCAGCAGCGTGCCGTCCACGGCGTCGGCGGCGCGGCGCGTCAACTCCTCGTGCGCGCGGTGCAGGGGGTTGCGCGTCTGGAAGGCGACGACGTTGGCGTGGCCGAGCCCGGCCAGCGCCGCGCGCGTCTCCGAGGGGCTCAGGCGCAGCGAGCGGAAGTCGTAATGCGGCGGCGGCGTGAGCAGGCGCAGCCGCCCGCTGACGCAAAGCTCGCCCCACGAGTTCATCTCCGCGACCGTCGGGTGGCGCACGTCTTCCGTGCCGTAAGCCAGCCGCGCCTCGCGCGCCGAGTCCCACTCGTAGATTTCCTCGACGCGCATGACCGCGAGCAGGTTGTTGTAAGAGTCGGCGAGCGCCACCTCGGCGTCGAGCGAGAGCCCCGCGTCGCGCCCGACGGCGAGCGTGAGCGGCAGCGGGAAGAGCGCGCCGTCGGCGAGCCGCATCTCTTCGACCACCCGCTCGTAGTCGGCGCGTCCCATGAAGCGGTCGAGCGGCGAGAAGGCGCCGTTGGCGAGCAGTTCGAGGTCGCAGATGTTGCGCGGGGTCAGTTGCAGGCGCGGCAGCGCCTCGGCGCGCGCGCGCAACTCTTCGCGCTCCTCGTTCGCGGCGCTCAGGTTAACGAGCACGCCGCCGTATGGAGGGATGAGAACTTCCGGGTGTTTTGACTCACTCATTTAATTAAAAAGCACTGAGGCTGACGGATAAGGAATGAAGCGAACGCGGGCAGTATATCAGGTTCGGGCTCCTTTAATTACCACGCGGCCGGCCGTCCTGTTAAGTTAGATTTAAGTTAGACTACGGCCGGGTGGTCGAAGAGACCTCGCCCGAGCAGGAGGAAGAGAAGGCGACGCCGGGCCGCCGGGTCGTCCGGAGATTATGAGCACGAGCATCACGAAGGAAGCCGCGCGCTGGTTCGTCGTCCGGCGGCGCAACCCGCGCGCCGCGCTGCGGCTGTTCTGTTTCCCTTACGCCGGGGGCGGCACGCCCATCTACCGCGCGTGGCCGGAGCTGCTCCCGCCGCAGTACGAGGTTCACGCCGTACAACTGCCCGGGCGCGGCAACCGCCTCGGGGAGCCTGCCTACACCTCGGTCGAGCCGATGGTCGAGGCGCTGGCCGAGGCCATCACGCCTTACCTCGACAGGCCGTTCGCCTTCTTCGGCCACAGCATGGGCGCGACCATCAGCTTCGAGCTGGCGCGCCTGCTCGAAGCGCGCGGGCGTGGGCTGCCCGCGCGCCTGTTCGTTTCGGGTCGCAGCGCGCCGCAGCTTCCGCGCGAGCGGGAGCTTACCTACGACCTGCCCGAGCCGGAGTTCATCTCCCACGTACGGAGCCTGAACGGGACGCCGGCCGAGGTGCTCGAACACCCCGAGCTGATGGAGCTGATGATGCCGCTGCTGCGCGCGGACTTCTCCGTGGTCGAGACCTACGAGTACCGGACGGGGCCGCCGCTCGGCTGTCCCATCACGGCCTTCGCCGGCGCGGACGACGTCGAAGTCAACACCGAGAGAGTCGCGGCCTGGGGCGAGCAGACGAGCGCCGACTTCAACCTGCAAATCATGCCCGGCGGGCACTTCTTCCTGTTAGACGCGCCGACGCAGGCGGCCATGCTCCGCGTCATCGAGCCGGAACTGGCGCAAGCGGCGCGCGCGTAAAATGAAGCCGGGCGATTAAGGGGTGCGAGGCGGAAGTCGTTGACGGGAGGTGCGGTTGTCGGGAAACGACGAACAGCTATGGCCGGAAGCGCCGGAGCGTCCCCTCCTGCGTGAAGGCGAAGTGCACGTCTGGCGCGCAAGCCTTGAGCCGGGCGCGCAGACGCTCCGACGGCTGCGGGAACTGCTCTCCGCGGACGAGCGGCAGCGCGCGGACAGGTTTCACTTTCAGCGAGATCGCGAGCACTTCGTGGCGGCGCGCGGCGGGCTCAGGGAGATTCTCGGCCGCTACACAGGCGCGCCCCCGCAGTCTCTGCGTTTCTCTTACGACAGCTACGGCAAGCCCTCGCTGAGCGTCGAGGCCGGCGTCGCGCCACCTCGCTTCAACGTCTCTCACTCGGGCGGCCTCGCGCTCTACGCCGTGACCGACGGGCGCGACGTGGGCGTGGACATCGAGCGCGTGCGCGAAGACTTCGCCGGGCTGGACATCGCCGAGCGCTTCTTCTCGCCGGACGAGGTCGCGACTCTCAGTGCGCTCCCCATCGGCGAGCGCGCGGCGGCCTTCTTCGACTGCTGGACGCGCAAAGAGGCTTACATCAAGGCGCGCGGCCTCGGCCTCTCGCACCCGCTGCACCTCTTCACCGTGTCGCTCGCGCCGGGGCATCCCGCCGCGCTGCTGCGCACCGACGACGACCCGCAGGAGGCCGCCCGCTGGTCGCTGGTCGAGCTGTTCCCGGGCGAAGGCTATCGCGCGGCGCTGGCGCTTGAGGGCGAGGTGTCGTCGCTCCGCTGCTGGCGCTGGACTTGAGTCGCAGCCCCCTCCGAGGTCACAACTTGATTCTGAGGACGCGGACTTCGTCGAGCTTCGTCCCCGCGGGGATGACGCCCGCGTCGTCGAGCTTACGCAGTTGGCTGTTGGCGATGTAGAAGAGTTCGTCGCCGACGAGCGCGCCGGTCGTGGGGATGTCGAAGAGCGGGTTGAACGCCTCGACGATTCGCGCGCGTTCGACGCGGTCGCCCGCGCCGTTCAGAAAGAGGCGGACGACGCGCCCCGGCCCGCGCAGGTTCTGGATGGCGACGAGGCTGTCGCGGTAGAAGTAGAGGCCGTCGGCACCGTGGACGGTCACGCCCTCGGGGTATTCCAGCGCTTTGACGACGCCGCTCTCGACATCGACCGTCGAGAGCCCCGAGGCGAAGTCGGCCACGTAGAGTCGCCGCCCGTCGGGCGAGAGCGTGACGCCGTTCGGGTAGATGAACCTGCCGGCGGGCACCAGCGTCTCCAACTCGTCGCGCGCGGCGCGGACGACGTGGACGGAGCCCTCCTCGCTGTCCGTGATGAAGGCGTCGCCGCGCGAGTTGAGCGCCACGTCGTTGAGCAGGTGGGTGCGCGGCCTGTTCGGGAGCAGGTATTTCTTAATCAGCCCGCCGGTCTTCAAATCGTATTTGAAGACGCCCGACGAGCCGCGCGCCTCGCCCGCCTCGGGGCCTGCCACGCTGTTGACCCACAGGACTCTCCGCGCCGGGTCGACCCTCATCCCGAGCACGCCCCACAGACCGTCCTGACCCTCGACCGTAAAATCTTTGACCGCGCCGCGCGCGTCCACGCGGACGACTTTGCGCTTGTGGATGCTGCCGACGTAGAAGACGCGCTCCGCGGGGTCGTAGGCGATGCCTTCGGGGATGAGGTCGCGCTCCGCGAGCGTGAAGGCCGCGCGGCTGCCCGCGACCGGGGCGCTCGTCTTCTCAAGTTCGGCCGTGAGCGCGCGCCATTCGGCCGACTCCTTGAGCGCGGCGAACGCCTCGTCGCCCGCGGGGGCGTGGCCGAGCCCCATGCGTATGAACCTGCCGAGCCACGCGGCGGCCTCGGCGCTTTGGCCCGCGAGCGCGTGGGCGCGCGCGAGGTTGTAGACGACCTCCGGGTGGCGCGGGTTGAGGCGCGCGGCCTCCCTGAAGTTTTCGAGGTAGGCCGCGTAGTCCTTCTGCCGCAGCGCGGCCGACCCGCGCCCGAAGTAGCGGAGCCAGTTCTGCTCCGGCGGAGTCTGCGACGCGGCGGCCGCACCCGCCTGTGTCGCGGCGGCGGCGGGCGCGAGGCCCAGACGTTCGGCCAACCATTCGGTTCGGTCGCGCCGGATGGGCTCGGCCTCCATCGGATGGTCTGAAGGGTACGTGGCGAGACGCTTCGGCGCGGGCGCGGCCAGATACAGCTCGACGAAATTCTCGCGCGGCGTGAAGCGGTCGTCCTCGCCGTACTGGAAGAAGAAGGCGGCCTTCGACTGGCGGACGGCGTTCACGGGGTCGAGCGTCGCGAACCGTTTGCGGAAGTCCTCCAGCTCCGCGCCCTTCGGGACTCCGCTCGACGAGCCGAAGAGGTACCAGTCGGGGAAGCGCGCCGCGCCGGCGACGAGCGCGTAAGCCTTCGGCCGCGTGTCCGCGCCCGAGAGCAGCGCGCCGAACATCGCGCCGTAGTCGTGCCCGACGTAGGCGACGCGCGCCGCGTCCACGCCCGCGCGCGAGACGAGCACGTCGAGCGCGCGCCGCAGTTCGCGTCCCTGATTCACCGTGTTCTGAAAATCGTCCTGCCAGCGGCGCGCGCGATAACGCGCGGGGTCTGACCAGAAGGTCGAGACGAGCAGCGAGACCGTGCCGCGCCGCGCGAGCGCGCGCGCCTCTTCGAGATACTGCGTGCGGTTCGAGTTGGGGTGCGGCGGCGAGAACCAGTGTACGAAGAGCACGGCGGCGAAGGGGCCGCGCCCCTCCGACGGCCTCACGACGTAGGCCGCGACGGGCGCGCCGCCTCCGGCCTCGAACGTGATGTCTTCGATTGTCACGCCGTCGCGCGCCTCCGTCCCCAGGACTTTGACGGCGGGCGGCGTCCGCGCGTCGTCGGCCAGCAGGGCGGAGAGAGTTTCGGGGCCGGCCTGTGGCGCTTGCGCACGGGCCGAGACAGTCAACGCCGCCTGACAGACGAGCGCCGTCATGATGAAAAGAATGCCCGGCGCAATCGCCCCTGTTGCCGCGCGGGGCTTCTTCACCTTCACCTCGTCCGACTTCATCCGTGTTCCGCTCAAGTCTGGTTGCCTCCGCCCACGCCGAGGTGGGTCTTCATAAATTCGAGCGCGGCGCGGATGATCTCGCGCGAGCGCGCGTCGTCGGTCTGGTTGTCAAAGCCGTGGACGCCGCGCGGGTGGTTGTAGACGGTGACGGCGGCGTTCTTCGAGACGGCCTCGCGAACGAAGCGGTCGATGGAGTCGTTCATCGTCGGTATCGCGTCCAGCCCCGCGCGCGCGACGAACAACGGCGCGATGCGCCCGGCGTCCGTCGCGAGGTGCGTGATGGGCGACAGGTCTTTGAGCGTCTCGGGCGTCTCGTTCTGCCGGTGCGGCTCGGACTGCTGTACGTCCATGAAGGCGTAGAAAGCGACGAGGCAGCGCACGTACGGCGGCCTGTCACGCATCGCGGGGGCCAGCATCGGCCCGCCCGCCGAGAAGGCGACGAGGCAAATTCTGTCGCCGTCTATGCCTAAGGCGTCGGCGTTGGCGCGCACGTACGCGACGGCGTCGGAAACGTCCGCCGCGCCCGTGGTCAGCATCGTCTTCGGGAAGCCGAGCCGGTGCGTGAAGGTGACGCCGACCATCCCGGAAGCCGCCACCAGCCGCCCCCACGAGACGAAGACGCCCCAGTCCTTCGGGCTCATGTCAGGCCCGACGCCGCCGTGAATAAATAAGACCGCCGGCCGCCGCGCGCCCTTCGCGGAGCCGGGCGGCGTGTAAACGTCCATCTTCAGCCGCGGGTCGCCCGACTTATAGTTGATGTCCCTGCGCACGGACACGCGCTCCATGCCCGGCACTTTGTAGACGACCGGCGTCATGACTATCTCCGCCATCGTGCGGCGCGGCGGCTGTTGCTGTTGCCGCGCCTTCGCGGCCGGCGCGCAGCACAACGCCGCCAGCAGGGCGGCTAATCCGAACTTAATCCACATGAATAGACGACGACCTCCGACTTCAGGAATGGCGTACCTCCCGGCGGGCGCACGCGTGCGTTTCGTCCGCCGGCTCCGGTGCAGTATTACGGACTCGGATGCTGAAAAGTCCCCGAGCGGCGTGAAAAATTTATGAGGCGGGCTTCCTCTAGAGCATCTTTTGGAGTTGGGAGACGGCGGTCGCCGGGGAAGTCTTCTCGGCCGTGCCCTGTCGGAGGAAGGCGTTCATCGCGTCGGCCTTAGCGATGGCGAGGTCTGTGCGCGGGTCGCTGCCCTTCTTGTAAGCGCCGATGAGGATGAGGTCTTTCTGCGCCTCGTAGGCCGCGAGCACTTCGCGGAAGCGCCGCGCCGCCTCGACGTGCGCGGGAGAGGCGACCGCCGGCATCACGCGCGAGACGGACTGCCCCACGTCGATGGCCGGGTAGTGCCCGGCGTTGGCGAGCGCGCGCGTGAGCACGACGTGGCCGTCGAGGATCGAGCGCGTCTCGTCGGCGATGGGCTCGGTCAGGTCGTCGCCCTCGACCAGCACCGTGTAGAAGGCCGTGATGGAGCCGCGCTCGGAGTTGCCGGCGCGTTCGAGCAGGCGCGGCAACTCGCTGAAGACCGAAGGCGGGAAGCCCGAGCGCGCGGGCGGCTCGCCCGCCGCGAGCCCCACCTCGCGCAGCGCGCGCGCGTACCTCGTCACCGAGTCCATCAGCAGCAGCACGCGGCGGCCCTGATCGCGGAAGTGCTCGGCGACGGTCGTGGCGACGTAGGCCGCCTTCATGCGCACGAGCGAGGGCTCGTTCGAGGTGGCCGCGACGACGACCGAGCGGCTGAGTCCCTCCGCGCCCAGATCGTGCTCGACGAAGTCGCGCACCTCGCGCCCGCGCTCGCCGACGAGCGCGATGACGTTCACGTCCGCCTGTGTGTTGCGCGCCAGCATCCCGAGCAGCGTCGACTTGCCGACGCCGGCCGCGGCGTAGATGCCGACGCGCTGCCCCTCGCCGACCGTGAGCAGCCCGTCGATGGCGCGCACGCCCGTCGGGAGCGGCTTGAGCACACGGCGGCGGCGCAGGGGGTCGGGCGGGCGCGCGGCGACGACGCGCTCCTGCGCGTCCTCGACCGCGCCGCGCCCGTCGGCGGGCTGGCCGAGCCCGTCGAGCACGCGGCCGAGCAGAGAGTCGCCGACGCGCACCGTCAGCGGCGCTCCCGTCGAGACGACCTCGGCCCCCATCGCCACGTCGTGGATGTCGCCGAGCGGCATCAGGATGACTTCGCTGCCGCGGAAGCCGACGACCTCCGCGCGCAGCTCGCGCGCGCTGTGCGGCGAGCGAATCAGACAGACCTCGCCGACGCGCGCGCCCGGCACGGCCGCGCGGATGAGCAGGCCGATCAACTCCGTCACGCGCCCGCGCACCTCGACCGACGAGAGCCAGTCCACCGCCTCGATGTGTTCGCCGAGTTCGAGTGTCATCTTTTCTTAAGAGCTTCGGGCGGCGGCGCGCGCGAGCAGGGCGCGTTCGAGGACGCGCAGTTGCGTGTCGAGCCGCGCGTCCACCGTCCCCGACTCGCCTTCGATGACGCAGCCGCCGGGGCCGACGCGCGGGTCGGCGACGAGGTCGATGAAGCGCGCGCGCCCCGAGGGGTCGAGGCGTTCGCGGTGCGCCTGCACGCGCGGCAGGTCGGCGGGGTTGACGCGCACGGTCAGAGACTCCTGCTGGCGCGCGTGGCGCAGCGCGGCCGAGACGATGTCGGCGAGCGTCGCGTCGTCGCGCCCTATCTCGCGGCCGATGATCTTTTCGGCGAGCTTGACGGCGAGCCGGAGCACGTCGCGCTCGGCCCCGGTGAGCGCCGCGTCCCTGCGCTCGTGCGCTTCGAGGAGGATGAAGTTCAGCTCCGCGAGCGCCGCCTCGCGCCCCTCGTCGTAGGCGGCCTCGCGCAGCTCTCGCGCCTCTCGCGCGGCCCTCTCGCGCAGTTCTTCGGCCTCGCGGTTGGCGTCTGAGAGGATGCGCCGCGCCTCGGCGCGCGCCTCGGCGACCGCGCGCTTGACGACCGCGCCGTGGCGGAGTCCGCGCGCGGGCTCGGCCGCGCCGCGCGCCTTCGCGGCCGGCTGCTTGATGACGTTCTCGCCCTTTTGCGTGCTCATGTTTTAGTTCCGGCGACGCCGGAGCCCGGCGGCGACCTCTTCGACTTCGCGCGCGACGAGCCGCCGCGCTTCCGTCCCATCGCCCGCGCCGGGCGCGCCGTCGGGGGGCGTCTCCGTCGCCGCGCCGGTGGCGGCCATCAGCCGGAGCCAGCGCGCGGCCTCGACGGGCAGCTTCTGCGCGGCGTAGCGCAGCCCGGCGCGGCGCGCGCGCCCCGAGAGCGCGGCCGCCAGCAGACGCAAGCCCACGCGGTCGAGCATCGCGCCCGGGTCGGGCTCGGCGCGCAGAGCCTCCTGCACGCGCTGCCCCGCGCGCGCGACGCGCCGTGGCTCAACGTCGGTCAGCGTGCGTATGTGCGCGGCGACGGCGCGCGCGTCCTCGGGCGCGAAGCGTTTGAGGAAGGCGGCGACGGCCTCGACGGCCTCGATGCCGCGGCACGCCAGCGCCGTCTCGCGCACGCCGAGCAGCCGGACGAGCCGCGCCAACTCCGCCCCCGAGAGCGAGTCCAGCGCCGTCGGCCGCTCCACGTCCGAGAGCGTGATGAAGTGCGAGAGGAAGACGCGGCGGACGACCGCGACGACCTCCGGCTGCGGCCCGGCCTCGCGTTCGGCGGCGGGCGCGTCCTGCTCCGCCAGCCCGAGCTCGGCCGCGCAGGCCGCGGCGAGCGCGGGCGGGAGGTGCGAGACGACGAGGCGGCGGACGCGCTCGGGCTCGCCGCGCAGCGCCTCCGTGACGTGCGAGTGGTGCAGGTGTTCGTCGAGCGGCGGCGCGGCGCGCGTCAAGGGTCGCGCGCGCGAGAGCGTGTGGCGCAGCCAGTCGCGGCGCTTCTCGGGCGCGAGCCGGTCGAGCCACTCGCCGCGCCTGCGGACGGCGTGGCGCGTCTCTTCGTTCAGAGTCGAGAGCAGCTCCTCGCGCGCCTCGGCCGGGCGCGCGGCGTCGCCGTCGCCTTCGCCGCGCGCGAAAACGTCGGCGAGGGCGAGCAAGACTTCGACGCGCTCGGTCTCAGGGTTCAAGAACTTCTCGCCTCCGTGGAAAGACGACTCTCGGGCTTCTACGAAGTCAGCTCGCGGCTGCGCGCGGACGCGCCGCCGCCGGCCGCGAGTTCGCCGTCGGCGTTCTCGGGCGTCGGCGTCGCGGAGCCGTCGGCGTCCGCCGCCTCTTCGTCGTCGGCGTGCGCGCTCAGCTCGGCGAGCCGCGCGCGCTGACGCCGCGTCTGGAGCAGGAGCACGACGAGCACCGCGCCCATGACGAGGACGAGCGCGGCCGCCGCGGCGAGCAGGAAGTTGGTGCGGCGGCGCGCGCTCAGCTCGCGGCGCGGTATCGGGCGCGGCTGCTGCTGCGAGATGGTGACGGAAACGTCCTCGGGCTTGAGCTTGGGCACGCCTTTGGCGACGAGGTTCTGAATCTGCTGCTCGTTGAAGGGCGCGCTCTGCTCTTTGTGGACGACGACGACCGAGGCCGAGGCCGGGTACGGGTTGAGTTCGAGCGTCGGGTCTTGCGGCATGACGACGGTGACGAGCGCGACCGTCACGCCCGGAAGCGCGCGCAGTTGCCGCTCGATGTCGGCGCGGATGCGGCGCTGCTCCTGCGCCTTCTGCACGGCCTCGGAGGTGATGAATCCGCCGTCAGGAATCGGGGACTCCTCCTGTCGCGGCAGCCCGTAGTCGCGCAGGCGCTGGAGCGCGATGCCCGAGTCGCCGCCGCCGAACAGCCCCTCGTCCATCTCCACGGCCCAACGCCGCTGCTCGCCCTCGCCGACCTCGTGCTTCTCCAAGTCCTCGAAGCCGCTCTCGCGGAGCACGTCGATGATCTCGATGGCTTCGGACTCGGTCGAGACGGTGGCGACGGGCGTCCGGCCGCAGCCGGCCGAGACGAGCGCGGCGCAGGCGAGCGCGCAAACGGCCGCCGCGCGCGGCAACCTCGAAAGAGTCGAACGTGTCGAAAGCGATGGCCGTGGCGTAAATATCATGCAGGCGTTCCGGGTTGCCGGTTCGGGGGAGTGAACTGTTTTTCGCACGGGGATACTGTTGGTCGAAAGTTTACAGCAACGCCCCGCGAAAAGTCATGATAATTATCGGCGGTAAGTTATAATCCGTGCGAAGCCCCCGCTGAGGCCCCCACTACGAACGAACCGCCGCCCGACCGAATGATGCAGGAGCCGACATCTCTGCCAGCGGCCGCCTTCGACCGCGACGCGCTCATCGAGCAGCACCGCTCGTACGCGCGCGCGCTCGCCATCAAAGTCATGCGGACGCTCCCGTCCTCGGTCGAGCTTTCCGACCTCGTGGGCTACGGCGAGATCGGGCTCGTCGAGGCCGCCGAGCGTTACGACCCGCGCCGCGGCGTGGCCTTCTCGACCTTCGCGCACTACCGCATCAAGGGTGCCATCTACGACGGCCTGCGCGAGATGGGCTACTTCTCGCGGCAGGGCGGCGTCCGCGTCCGCTGGGCCGCCAACGCCTCGGACGTGGTGCAGTCGGCCTTAGACGACTCGGCGCACGACTCGCCCGGCGGCTCGGCGGCGAGCGTGGACGACGAGATTGCCGACGCGCAGTCGCTCATCGACGCGCTGATCCCCGTCTACCTGCTCTCGCTGGGGAGCGACGCCGTGCCCGAAGTCGTAGACCAGCACGCGCTCTCGATGGAGCACATCGAGCAGCGCGAACTCGTCCGCCTCGCGCTCGACGCGCTGCGCGAACTCTCCGAGGACGAGCAGGAGTTGATAGGCTCGCTCTACTTCAAACACGTCTCGATGACCGAGCTGGCCGCGCGGCAGGGCGTCAACAAGTCGTGGATTTCCCGCCTCCACACGCGCGCCATCAAACACCTCCGTGACATCCTCCGCGAGCGCGGCGTCCTCGAATCCGACTGAACCCTGCGCCCGTCAGGAAACATTTTCCCGCATTCCGCCGATAATCTGTCTGTAACCCGCATCCTTGATTTATGACGGCGGCCCCGACGAGGAGAGCGAGCGATGGGTGACGGCTTCAGGATTTTCGAGCGCGGCGAGCTTGCGGTCTTCGGCGCGGATTACGACGCGCGGCTCACCGAGCTTGAAGGCAACCCGGCGGCGAGCTTCCTGACCGAGACTTTGGCAGGGACTTCGGCGGAGACGGGCTGGACGACGCGGCTCGACGAGTTCTACGAGCGCGACGCGCAACTGGCCTACTCCTACCGCGCGCGCTTCACGCAGGACGAGGGCGAGGGCTCGACGGCGCTCGGGCGCGGCGACCGCGGGGCGCGCGTCCGCGAATTGCAGGAGACGCTCGTCCGCCTCGGACACCTCTCCGCCGCCGCGATGGCGACCGGCCCCGGCATCTTCGGCCGCCGGACGGAGAACGCGCTCAAAGAGTTTCAGCGCGCCAACGGACTGGGCGAAACGGGCGTCTACGACGGCGCGACGCAAACGGCCGTCGAAGCCATCACGGGCGGCGTCCGACGCGGCGCGCGCGGCGAGCTGGTCGCGCGGCTCCAACAGCGCCTCGTCGAGCTGAACTACCTGACGCCGCGGCAGGTGGCGACCGGCCCCGGCATCTTCGGCCGTCAGACCGAGAACGCGGTCAAACGTTTTCAGGCCGAGCACGGCATCCAGCAGACGGGCGCGCTCGGGCCTCTGACCTACCGCGCGCTACGCACGTCCGCGCCGCGCGGCGCGGGCGGCGGCGACCTGCGCCTGAGCGCCGACATACGCGAGGGCACGAGCCGCACGCGGCAGGCCGTCTCGTCGCCCGTGCTCGGCGACTTCACCGTCACGGCCAGCTTCATGGACCCGGACGGACACGGCTACAAGCCGGGCGGCGCTTACGCCATCTACAGCAGCGACCCGCAGCGCATCGTCCGCATCGGCCCGAGCCGCGTCAACCTCGGCATCGACTACGTGACGCCCGACGGCCGCATCCGCAACTGGTTCGGCGGCACGGTCGAGCGACTCTCCTACGAGGCCGGCGGCTACGGCCACCGCGCCATTATCCGTACCGACCTGACCTACCGCTATCAGGGGCGCGACTACACGGTCTTCGCGCACTACGCGCACGCGGCCGGCCCCTTCAGCGTGCGGCGCGGCGACCCCGTCACCCCGGGGCAGGACATCGGCCGGATGGGCAACACCGGCGCGAGCCAGGGTGCGCACGTCGACTTCAGAACGTGGATCGAACTCGCGGACGGACGCCGCGTCGACATCTCGCCCAACCTCCTCGTCAACCAGCAACGGAACACGACGCCGAACACGACCGGCGGCGTCGAAGCGCCGACGACGCCCGTCCGTCCGCAGGTCGAGAACCGGCCCGCGGGCGAGCTGACGCTCGGCGTCAACGAGCGTTACCGCGCCGCGCTGCTGCTCGCCGAGCGCCGGACGGGCATCGACGCGGCGGCGCTCGCCGGGCTCATCAACGCCGAGGCGGCGCAGCGCAACGGGCGCTGGATCGCGGACTCCTACAACCCCGACAGCGGCGCGCGCGGTCTCACGCAGTTCCTCGCGGGCACTTGGGTCGACCGCGCGACGAGGGCGGGCACGTACGTCAACGAGCTGGCCGTCGAGCGCGGCTTCGTCCGGCGCGACGAGAACGGCCGCTTCACGGTCGTCAACCGGCAGGCGCTCCTCGACCTGCGCAACGACCCGACCGCCTCCATCGTCAGCGCCGCCGAGTACGGCCGCGAGAACCTGCGCAGCCTCGAACGCCTCGGCCTGCTGCCCGCGAACATGACCGACGACCAGCGCGCCCGGTACATGTACTACGCGCACCACGAAGGGCTGGCCGGCGCGGTCAGACTCCTGACCGACTCGCGCGGCGTTACAGAGGACGCGGCGCGGCGCGCTCTGGAGATGGGGCTCAACAGCCGCACCGCCGCCGCGGCGCGCATGCGCCGGCACGGCTCATACGCCGCCGCCTTCGGCGCGTGGACTGAAGACAGAGCGCGCCGCCTCTTCCCGTCACAATTCCGCCCCGGCCCCGCGAGCCAGCGCGTCATCGCACGCTACGTGGCCGAGCACGGCGACTACGAGCACGGATACCGCGCGTGGCTCGTAGAGTACACGGCGCGGCAGGTTCGTCCGGAGAACTACAGGAGGTGAGCCGCGCATGAGGAAGGCGCGCTACTTCACGTCTAAGATTTTCCACGGCCGCGCCTTCCAACGCGCGGCCGTCGCCTTTATCTTCGCGGCCGTGCTCTGCGCCGGCGCGGCCCCGGCGCGGACGCGCGTCCCGCAGGAGGAGGTCATGGACACGGCGCGCACCCCCGCGGGCGAGCTGACGCTCGTGCGCCGGCGCGAGGGCGAGGTCGTGACCGTCGTCATCAAGTTGGACGGAAGGGTGGTCGCGGAGAAGCGCGCCTCCGACGAGGGCGACGCTTACGAGGGCGCATCGTTCGCCGGTCTCTACCCGCGGGCCGCGCCGCGTTACGCGCTGGTCGGCCTCTCGACCGGAGCACTCGTCTGCGGCGCGAAGTTCACCGTGGTCGATTTGTCGAGGGAAGGCGCGACGAAGGCATCCGAAGACTTCGGCAACTGTAGCGACGCGCCGCGCGTCGCCTACCGGCGCGGCGTGTTGACCATCACGTTCCCCGCCGGCCGCAGAAAGCGCGACCCCGGCACGCACTACGTCGGGCCGGGGCAGGTCTGGTCTTACGGCGACGGGCGGCTGCGGCGAATCGGCCGACCGCGCTGAGTTAAGATTTCAAATCTGAAATCTCAAATCCTTCTCACGGCTCGCCCATCTCTTCGAGAAACATTTTGTAGGCGTCGGGCTTGAAGCGGCCGCGCGCGTCCCTCTCGACCAGCGCGTCCATGAAGTCCGTGCCGTGCCAGAGGACGAAGACGCCGATGTTCGGGTTGTCGGGCGAGAAGGTGACGACGACCGCCGCTATCGGCTTCGGGCTGTGGTTGACGAGCGGGTAGACGATTACGTCCATGATCTCCTTCACGTCCGAAGGCCGCGCCAGCCCCTCGCGCATGAAGTTGACGACGGGGAAGGGAAAGCTCCTGACCTTCGACGCGGGCGCGTAAGTCACCTTCGGGTTCCGCACGCGCGCGGCCTGCAACTGCCTGTTCTGCCCGCGCGCGGCGCACACCGGCAGGACGAACAGACAGACCAGCCACAGCCATTTTCTCTTCATCGTTTCGAGTCCTTTGTGAATAGTCGGCGGGAGTTGGCGGCCGGGATTTGAAATTTCAAATGTGAAATCTCAAATTCTCTCAGCCCTGCGAGAAGGTTCCCATCTGGCTGACGGCGTAGTCCTGCATGGCGAGCAGTTCGTCGAGCAGGTCGAGCATCCGCGCGGCGCTCCCCAGTTCGGCGCGCGCCCGAGCGCGCTGCGCCTCGTCGAGCGGGGCCAGCGCGGCGGTCTCGAACTGGTAGAACCGGCCGTCTTCGTCGGGCGACTCTTCGCCTTCGCCGTCGCGGCCCTCGCGCTCGCGTCGCATGAGCAGCGCGAGGCGGCGCATCTGCCCGCGCTGCTTGTCGAGCATGTTGCGCATCAGCGTGCGCCGCATGGTCGGCGTCATGTGCCTGAGCGCCTCCGCGTTGCCGGGCGGCGCGGCGAGCACGCCGAGAATCGTCGGCTGGCGGTTCAGGCCCAGCAGCTCTTCGGTCGCGCCCGCGCCGCCGCGCGCGCGCATCTGCTCGGCCGCGACGAGCTGCGAAGGGTCGCGCCCCGCGAGCGCGTCGGGCATGAGCGGCGCGGTCGAGGGCGGAGCGGGCAGGCCCACGGGCTGGCCCAACTGGCCGGGCTGTCCGATTGGCGCGGCCGACCCTTCGGGGCCCGCGACGGACTGCGCCGCCGGGTTCACGCCCGGCGCTTCGGTCTGCCCCTGCGCCGGCGTCACCGTGCCGGGCGCGTTGTTGACTCCGCCGACTTCAGCCACGACCTGCCGCGACCTCCCCGCGCTCCTCGGCCAGCTTGTAGACCCAACGCAGGACTACCGCCACCGATTCGTAAAGCTCCTCGGGCACCTCTTCGTCCACCTCCAGCTCGTAGAGCGAGCGCGCGAGCGGCACGTCGCGCATGATTGGCACGTCCGACTCCTCGGCTATCTTGCGAATCTGCGCCGCCATCAGGTCTGCGCCCTTCGCCACGACGGCCGGCGCGGACATCTGGTCGCGCTCGTAGCGGAGCGCGACCGCGAGGTGCGTCGGGTTGACGACGACGACGTTGGCCTGCCTGACGGCCGCCATCATCGCCTGCATCAGAATCTCGCGGTGGCGCTGCCGCCGCAGGCTCTTGTGCAGCGGGTTGCCCTCGGTCTCCTTGTACTCCTCCTTGACCTCGTGCTTGGTCATCATCAGCTCGCGGCGGTGGAAGTAGCGCTGTAGGAAGTAGTCGGCCGCGCCGAGGACGAGGAAGGCGATGCCGACCTTGAGCGTGACCTCTAAGATGAGCGAGAGGGCGTAGGAGGCGGCGACCTGCGCGGGCTGTTGCGTCAGCTCCACCACGTCGCGCCGCGCAGACCACAGCACCGCGCCGACGACGACCGACGCGACGACGAGCTTGACGGCCGTCTTGCCCAACTCGACGTAGGGGCGCGCCTTGAGGAACTTCTGCTTGAAGCCCTCGGCCGGGTTGAGCTTGTTGGCGTTGGGCTTGACGGGCTCGAAGGCGAAGACCGAGCCGACCTGCAGGTAGTTGGCGAGCAGCGCGGCGACGACGAGCGCGCCGAAGAGCGGCGCGAGCATGAGCGCCAACGCCTTGACGCCCGTCATCAGCGCGCCGAGCGCGGACGCCTGGTCGAGCGTCCCGCGGTACGAGCCGGCGAACTCCAACTGCTCGCGCATCGCGCCGCTCACCCAGCCGACGAAGTAGCCACCCGCGAGGTAGAGCACCGCGACCGAGACGACGAGCAGGACGGCCGACGAGAGGTCGTGGCTGCGCGCGACCTGACCCTTGCGCCGCGCGTCGCGCAGGCGCTTCTGGGTCGGCTGTTCGGTCTTCTGGCCGGACTGGGACATGGGCGGGCTCGCCTCCGCGCCTTCAGGCCGTCTTCACTTTCTGGAGGATGCCGAGCAGCTTGGAGTGTAAGAGCGGGTCGGAGGCGACGTACTCGCTCAGGCGCTCGACGAGGGTCGAGCCCTGCTCGGTGTCGCGGAACTTCTCGTTCAGGCGCGCGCGCACCATGAAGCGCGCCGACTCGCGCACGGCCGTCGCCGCGCCCTCGCTGCTCGAAAGGTTCGAGGAGTCTGCGATCTGCGCGAGCGCCGCGCGGGTCGGGCTCTGCGAGCCGCCCGATTCGCCCGACGCCTGCGCTTCGAGGTGCGCGAGCGCGGCGTTAAAGCGCTCGCTCTTGAGAGCCTTCTGCAACTCCTGCGCGTCGAGCTGCTCAAGCGGCTCGGCTCCGCTGCTCAGGGGCGATCCGGGGCGGTTAACTTTCATCTCCGAATCCTCGGAATACTCGGGGGCTGCCTCTGGACTAACTCAGGACTGCACGGACGAAGACTACTTGGCGGCGGCCGCGTCTGTCGGCGCGGCGGCGGCGCAGATAAGGTCGGCGGCTTCGAGCAGGGCGCGT
>JBEVKV010000070.1:0-3368 GCA_040509515.1 Pyrinomonadaceae bacterium
GCCGTAGACGCTTCCTGCTCGGCGGCGGACTCGCGCATCCAGCGTTGCAGCCGCTCGGCGTCTTTCGTCACCGTGCGCGAGGCCGCGAAGAGTACGAGCGTCAGCAGCGCGCCGAGCGCGGGGATGACGTACATCGCCATCCGCAGCCCCTCGGCGCGGAATGGTTCGAGCGCCGCCTGCGTCGCGGCCGTCACGCCGGCCGACGCGGCGGCGCGCGCCGTGAAGAAGTCGCTGACGAGCCCCGTCCCGTAAGGCCCGAGCGACGCCCCGAGCACGTACATCGCGAAGAAGTAGAGCGCCATCGCCGTCCCGCGCAAGGACGGCTCGGTCACGTCCTGTATGGTCGAATAGACCGTCGAGTAGTAGACGTACATCAGCGCGCAGCCCGTCCCCATCAGCAGCATAAAGCCGGCCGTGTCGCCCGCCCCGCGCCCGAGCGCGAGAAAGAGCGGCGGCACCGAGCAGAGGATGGCCAGCGCGCCGACGAGCAGACGGCCGTTCGTTCTGCGGCGCGCGACGCGGTCGGCCACGACCCCGCCGAGCAAAAGCCCCGGCGCGCCCGACAGCCCGTAGACGGCCATCGAGATGAAGTTGGCCGAGAGGATGTCCGCGCCGTGGTAGCGCATCAGGAACGGCGTGAGGAACGAGCCGAGCGCGTACATGTTGAAGTTGTGCAGCGCGCCCGAGATGATGAGCCAGAGCATCGTCGGCGTGCCGAGCACCAGTAGATACGGCGAGCCCTCGCGCCTGCGCCCGCCGACGCCGTGCGCCTCGGTCGCGCCGCGCTTCGGCTCGCGTATGAAGAGCGCCCCGACGGCGCAGAGCAGGCCGGGCAGCCCCGCCACGTAGAACGCCGCGCGCCAGCCGTAGGGTCGCGCGATCAGACCCGACACCGCGAAGCTCAGCGCGACGCCTACGGGGAGCCCGAGCATGAAGACCGACATCGCCTTCGCGCGCCCGCGCGCCGGGAAGAGGTCGCCGATGAGCGACGTGGCGGCCGGCGCGCACGAAGCCTCGCCGACGCCGACGCCGAGGCGGAAGACGAAGAGCTGCCAGAAGTTTCGCGCGAAGCCCGAGGCGACCGTCAGCAGGCTCCAGACGAAGACGCCCGCCGAGAGAATCCACTTGCGCCCCGAACGGTCGGACAGGCGGCCGAGCGGCACCCCGACGAACGAGTAGAGCAGCGTGAAGGCCGTCCCCAACGCGCCCATCGCGCCGTCGCTCAAAGCCCACTCCTTCCGCACCGACTCGCCGACCGCGCCGAGAATCTGCCGGTCGAAAAAGTTCATCGTGTTGGCGGCGAATAAGACGGACAGCGTGAACCACACGCCCGCGCGTTCCTGTTTCATCGGAGTCTCTTTGGCGAAGGGAATTGAACCAACGCAGACACGGCTTTAAGAATTTCAAATCTCAAAGTTGAGATTTCAAATTGCTTCTAGCTGTGACTCCGTGTCTGCGTTGGTTAACATTTGCCGGTCTACGACCGTGTGCAAACTGTCGTAGGGTGGAAGTAAGATAACCCGGCCCGGCCGCGGTTGAACAGGCCGTGAGCGCCGCCCGCGCGGCGGAGTGAGGGGGGGTCTTTGTGGACGTTTCCGCTTACCTCGAACGCATCAATTACAGAGGGCCAATCGAGCCGACGGCCGAGACGCTGCGCGGCCTGCACGTCGCGCACCTGCTCGCGGTGCCGTTCGAGAACCTGAGCATACACGCGGGCGAGCCCGTCGTGCTCGAAGACGCGGCGCTCTTCGAGAAGGTGGTCGCGCGGCGGCGCGGCGGCTTCTGCTACGAGCTGAACGGGCTGTTCGCCGCGCTGCTCACCGCACTCGGGTTCGAGGTCGAGATGCTCTCGGCCGGGGTCATGAACCGCGCGGGCGAGTTCGGCCCGGACTTCGACCACATGACGCTGCTCGTCAAACTCGAAGAGCGTTGGCTGGCCGACGTGGGCTTCGGCGACTCGTTCGTCGAGCCGCTGCTGTTGGACGAGCGAGGCGAGCAGCGGCAGGGCACGCGCTCCTACCGCATCGCCGAGGACGGCGACCGCCTGACTCTCTTTCAGAAGGAGGCGGGCGGCGAATGGGTCGCGCAGTACCGCTTCGGCCTGACGCCGCGCGTCTACGCGGACTACGCCGAGATGTGCCACTTCCAGCAGACCTCGCCCGAGTCGCACTTCACGCGCGGGCGCGTCTGCACGCGTCTGACTCCCGAAGGCGGGCGCGTGACGCTGAGCGAGCTGCGACTCATCGAGACCGACGCCGGCGGCCGACGCGAGCGCGAGCTGTCGGGTGAAGAAGAATACACAGCGGCGTTGCGCGAGCACTTCGGCGTCTCGATGCGCGGGTGAGAGCGCCGGTCGCGTCGAAGATTTGGACGGCTACGTCGAACACGCGCGCGAGGCGGCGCGCATGTGTCTCGCGGGAGTCGGGCGTTAGAGGTTTCCGCCGCCGTTGATAAATTGACGCCCTACGACGACATCGCCGAGCAGTGGCACGCCGCGCCGAGGGGCTTCGCGGCGCGCGTGTACGTCGAGCAGATGCTCGAAGGGCTCGCGCCCGGCGCGCGTGTGCTCGACCTCGGGTGCGGGACGGGCGAGCCCGTCGCGCGACACATCGCCGAGAGGGGCTTTCGCCTCGTCTGCGTGGACGAGTCGGCGAAGATGCTTGAGATAGCGCGGCGCGTCGTCCCCGGCGCGGAGTTCGTCCGCGCAGACATGCGCGCGCTGAATCTTGAAGGCACGTTCGCGGCCGCCGTCGCGTGGGATTCGCTCTTCCACGTCGAGCGCGACAGCCACCGAGAAATCTTTCGGAAGCTGTGGGCGCTGCTCGACGCGGGCGGGCGGCTGCTCCTGTCGGCCGGGGGCACGGGGCACGCGGGCTTTACGTCAGAGATGTACGGGCGCGACTTCTTCTACAGCGCGCACGAGCCGGCCGAGGCCGTGCGGCTGCTCGCGTCGGAAGGCTTCGCAATCGAGCTTTGCGAGGAGGACGATTCGTCCTCGCGCGGCCACCTCGCCATCGTCGCAAGGAGGGTCGCGAGAAAGGTCGCGCGAAGATTTGGCGGCGGCGCGGCCGGCGAAAGCGGCGCGGACTTTAATCGGTTATGATTCACACAGTGAGTGCGGGGGGCGTCGTGCTCGACGCGGCGGGTCGCGTGCTGGTGGTCAGCCAGCACGGGACGAGTTGGTCTCTGCCGAAGGGGCACGTCGAAGAGGGCGAAGACCTTCCGGGCGCGGCGCGGCGGGAGATTTACGAGGAGTCGGGCGTAAAGGAGTTGGAGCTGTTGCGCCCGCTCGGCAGCTACACGCGGCACCGCATCGGCCGGGAAGGCGGCGACGACTCGTCCGAGCTGAAGACCATCCACCTGTTTCT